>NZ_RZRT01000060.1:0-31089 GCF_003998295.1 Mesorhizobium sp. M7A.F.Ca.US.011.01.1.1 | reverse complement strand
TTCGCGAAGATCCATCGAATAAGGCTTGCCCATCCATGCTGACCTCCTTGCCCAGCATGAAGGTTGAATCAGATTTGCACGCCTAAGGGAATCCCAAGCCGATTCAGTCTCATTTCATCCCGCTCTAGCGCAAGTGAGCGGATATCATGAAAGGTCGATCATGATCGCGAAATTGGTCCTTCAAACATTCGTCTGGTTTGGCGCCATGGGCGCCTTGCTCTTCCTGTCGGCCGGCACGCTGCACTGGCGGGGGGCCTGGGTCTATCTGGTGGGGATGGTGGGGCTCAGTCTCACCTTGGGCGTGGCGCTGGCAAGGCGCGATCCCGGCCTGATGAATGAGCGGCTGAGCTCTCCCATCCAGAAGAATCAGGACACGGCCGACAAGGTCCTGCTGTCCATACTACTGTTCGCCATCTTTGGTTCGCAGATATTCATGGGGTTCGACGTCCGTTTCGGCTGGTCCGTGGTTCCCGTCTGGGTGCAGGTGGTCGGCGCGCTCGTCCTGCTGCTCGGAATCTGGATCTGCTATCTGACGATGCTGGAGAACAGTTTCGCGGCGCCCGTGGTGAAGATCCAGGATGAACGCGGACAACATGTGATCTCCACGGGGCCTTACAGCTACGTCCGCCATCCGATGTACGCCGGCGCCATCCTCTTCTTCGCCGGCACGGCACTTCTGCTTGGTTCCTGGTGGGGGCTGGCGTCGGTACTCGTGATCGTCGTTCTCGTGGCCATCCGCACCTTCATTGAAGAGAAGACGCTTCGCACCGGCCTGCGCGGCTATGACGACTATGTGGCCCGGGTCCGTTACCGCCTGATCCCGTTGGTTTGGTAGCAGGCGCTCAGGCGGAAACACCTGCCGCCTTTGCCCGCGCCAGAAGCCGCTCGGCTAGCCGCAGGTGCGGGCGGTCGAACATCCTGCCGTCGATGCTGACGACGCCGGGACTTCCCGCTGCCGCGAACGCGGCAACGATTGCCGCCGATTGTCTCACGGCGTCGACCGACGGCGTGAAGGCGGCGTTGATGACAGGCACCTGATCGGGGTGGATCGCCATCTTGCCGGTGAAGCCATCGCGCTTGGCCTCGGTGCATTCCGCTTCGAAGGCCGCCATGTCGCGAAAATTCGGGAAGACGGTGTCGATCGCCTCGACCTCCGCCGCACCGGCGGCGAGTATTGTCATGGTGCGAGCGTGGCGGAACACGTCCGTGTAGCGGCCGCGCTCGTCGCGGGTCGTGCGCGCGCCGATCGCCGCCGACAGGTCTTCCGCGCCCCAGGTGAGGCCGGCAAGCCGCGCGCTGGTCCCGGCATAGGTCGCCGCCGCCAGCACGCCCGTCGGCGTTTCTGTGATGATCGGCAGGATCTTGATCGCGCCGTCGGCCAAGCCGTTTTCGGCCTCGCGCACCCTGAGCTTTGCCGACAGGTGCTGCACATCCTGGCCGCTGTTCGACTTGGGCAGCATGATGCCGTCGGGTCGTGCCGGCACCAACGCCGCCAGATCGTCATCCGTCAACCCGGTCGACAGGTCGTTGACCCTGACATAGATCGCCGAACTGGTTTGCGCCCTGCGTTCGGCGATGAAGCGCGCCGCCACCTCGCGCGCCAGCGCCTTGTTGTGCGGCGCCACGGAATCTTCAAGGTCGACGATGACCACATCGGCGCCGGCACCAAAACCTTTTTCCAGCTTCTTCCCGGAATCGCCGGGGACGAACAGCAGCGAACGCATCAGGTTGCCTTCTTCAACATCATCGCTTGCCTCGTGCATTTGGCGACGAGATCGCCATGCTGGTTGTAGGCGCGATGCTCGAATTCGACGATGCCGCGATCGGGTCTCGACTTGGACTCGCGTGCTGAAATCACCGTCGTTTCGACACGGATGGTGTCGCCATGGAAGACCGGATGCGGAAACACGGTTTCCTTCATTCCGAGATTGGCCACCGTCGTGCCGACAGTGATGTCATTGACCGAAATGCCGATCATCAGCCCGAGCGTGAACAGCGAGTTGACCAGCGGCTTGCCCCATTCGCTCTTGGCAGCAAAATCGAAGTCGATATGCAGCGGCTGCGGGTTCAACGTCATTACCGAAAACAGCATGTTGTCGCTTTCGGTAACGGTCTTGCGCAGCGTGTGCTGGAAGACATGGCCGACAACGAACTCTTCGAGATAAAGCCCGGCCATTTCTTTCTCCTCAGGTGCTTGACGGTTGATAGGCGCTGCAAATCAGCCTCGCAAGCCAGTTAATGAACATGGTGAACGGTTCGTAAACCAATTCTGCCTACGGTCGTCAGTGGGGCCGGAAGCTTCTGGCAAGGGGCGTAAGCAGACGGGCATGGTTGTTGTTTCGCATTTCCTGAAATGGATCTACACGGCCAGGGTGTCGGAGCGCGCCGCGGCGGCGAGCGCTCTGGCCCGGGCCTATATCAATTCCGAATTGCCTTTCGAGGACCGTTGCGCCGCCGAGGCGGCGCTGACGCTGTTGCTCGACGATGCCTCGTCGAAGGTGCGGCTGGCGATGGCCGAGGCGCTGTCGATGAGCCACCACGCGCCAATGCAGATCATCAGCGTGCTGGCCTCCGACCAGCCGGAAGTCGCCGGCGTGGTGTTGGCGCGCTCGCCGCTGCTCACCGACGCCGACCTGATCAACCGCGTGGCTTCAAGTCCGAAGGCGACGCAGAAATTGATCGCCGACCGGCCACTCGTCTCGATGGCGCTGTCGGCGGCCATCGCCGAGATCGGCGAGGCGGACGCCTGCGCCGTGCTGCTCGCCAACAGCGGCGCCGACATCGCCTCGCTCAGCTTCCGCCGCATGGCCGAACGGCATGGGCACCTGCCGCTGGTGCGCGAGGCGCTGATATCGGATATCAGGCTGCCGGCCGACTGCCGGCATATGCTGCTCGTCAAGCTTGGCGAAATGTTGAAAACGTCGCCACTGGTGATGGCGATGATGGGCGCGGCGCGAGCCGACCGCGTCATGCGCGACGCCTGCGTCAAGGCTTCCGTGACGCTGATCGAAGGCACGCGCCAGGAAGAACATGCGGCCCTGATCGAGCATCTCAGGCTGCGTGGCGACCTCACCGCGAGCTTCCTCATCCGCACGATCGCGCATGGCAAGGTCGATTTCTTCGGCTCGGCGCTGGTCGCGCTCAGCCAGCAGTCCGAACAAAGGGTAAGGGCGCTGCTGGCCGGCGGGCACGACGTGGCCTTGCAGGCGCTGTTCCGCAGCGCCGGACTCGCCGCAGTCACCCATGCCATCATCCTGCGTGCGCTGAAGATCTGGCGCGAGGTTGCCAACGGCAAGCGCGTCGCCGGTGTGCAGGAGGTCAGCTGGCTGATGCTCAAGGAAGTGGGTGGGCAATCCGCCGAAGGCGATCTTGCCGCTTTGATCAAGTCGATCCATCTCGATGCGCTGCGCGAGAACGCGCGAGGCCACGCGCTGGCGATCGCGGCGGCTTAACCTTTATCCCTCGCGAAAAAGTCCGGGAAATCCTCCATCGCGGCGGCGATGATGCGCAGCGATGCCGCGATTTGTAGCAATTCGCTGGTGCCGTTTCGCTCGGCGATGTTCGCTGCATACTGCCGGGCGACGGCGACGGTCGAGGTCTGCGGATCGCTGGGGGCGCGGAAAAGCAGTTCGCGCGCCAGTCCCCTCAGGAAGTTGGCGATCGAAAGCGCGGTCTCGGATGGAATGGCATGGCTTTGGCTTGCATCGCGCAGCCGAAGGACCTCCAGGCCGACGGTGACGGCGGCGACTCCGCCGCCCAGAACCGCATCGCCCTTCTGACCGGCATTCTGCACCAGCGGCATCAGCTGGTTGATGCGGTCGTAGGCGAGGCTCTCGAAGGCCGAACGTCTCGGCACGCGCTCATGCAGGCAAAGCCGCGCCAGATCCTCGCGCATGGCGCGCACGATGCGGTTGGCCGCGAGCCACGGATCGGCGGGTAGCACGACGATGAAGACACCGATCGCCAGCAGGATGCCGACCAGGATCGACGCCGAACCGGCGAAGAAGGGTCCGGGATCGTAGGTCATCGCCTGGTGCGGGCTCAGGAAGGCAAGGAAGTTGATGGCGAAGGCCGTCGCCACGCCGACATAGCGTGGATTGGCCATGGCCAGCGCCGTCGGTACAAGGATGGGCACGACAAACAGCATGAACCAGCCGAAGCCGGGCAGGGCAGGCAATGCGATCTGGCCGACGAGAAAGGCAAACGGCAGCGCCAGAAGCGTTCCCTTGAAGAAACCCCAGGCGACCTGCACAGGGTCGGGGCGAGCAGCAAACAGGCTCGATACGACAGCAACGATAATGACCGTACCGGCCGCTTCCGACCATTTCGTCGTCAGCCAGAAGGCCGCGACCAGCAGCGTGGCAAGGGCAGCACGCAAGGCGTTACGCGATGCGCCGGCGTAATCGCGATGCACCACCAGCGCAGGCTGCCTGCTGCCCCGGGCCGGACGTGTGGCAGGCGCGCGCAAGGCGTCGAGGCCGCGCAGCACCTGCTTGAGCGCATCGGCGAAATCGGCGGCGATGGTCAGGCGGGTGATAGTGCCGATCCTGTCGTTGCCCTGGTCGGTCGAGGTATCGGGCATTTGCCGGGCGTTTCCGGCAATCGCATCGAGCCGAGCCATCCACAGCGCCGTATCGTCCAGCGCGCCGGGCTTGGTCGCCAGCTCGCCGACCAGCGATTGTAATTCCGAGCGCACCGGAATGAGCGCCGCATTCTTCGGGGCGGCGTGCGAATGCAGCGCGCGTGCCGCCGAGAGCGCGGAGAGCAGCTGTCCGATGGTGCGCCGGACTGGATGGGCGCGCGGCGCGAAGCTTGGCGCTTCGAGCCTGGCATAGGCGCGCATCTCGCCGAGCGTCTGGGCATCAGTGATCAGCTTTCGGTGCAGCGCGGACAGCGTTGCCGGGTCGCCGCCGGAGAACGCACCGCCGGCATAGGTGGCAAGATCAAGGATGCAGCGTTTCAGGCGCGAGACGATGGCGTCGCTGGCCAGTTTTGGCAGGATTAGGCGGCTGGTCAGGCCGGCGCAGACAATGCCAAGCACGATCTCGGCACAGCGCGCGACCGCGAGGTCGACAACGAGATGCGGCTGTCCGAAAGCGGGCAGGCCGATGATCATTGCGGTGTAGCCCGCGAGGGCGGCGCCATAGGCTTCCGGATTGCGCAGCAGCGACGAGACGAAGGTGCAGATGCCGATCCAGACGGCAAGCACCGTTACCAGCACCCAGGGGTTGGTGCCGCAAACGGTGGTGATGCCGATCGCGGCCATGCCGCCGACCAGCGTGCCGAGCAGCCGGTAGAAGCCCTTCGCCAGCACCATGCCGGCAACCGGCTGGGCGACGATGAACACCGTCATCATGGCCCATTGCGGATGGTCGAGCTTCAGCGCATAGGCGGCTAGCAGAGCGATCAGGCCAGCCGAAACAGTGCGCAGCGAGAAAATCCAGTCCGAACGCGTCGGTTGCGTCAAGCCGGCTAAACTCGTCTCGAAATAGCCTTTCAGCCGCGCCCAGGTCACATGCTCGTCTCCGCAACTGGAGCCTTGTTATGGACCGGCTGGCGGCTAGATATCCAGCACTTCCGTCTCGGCGAATTCGGCGCGTTCCTGGATGAAGCGGAAGCGGGCCTCCGGCTTGGTGCCCATCAGCGCATCGACGGCGTCCTTGGTCGCCGCCTCGGCGTCGATCACATCGATCCTAAGCAGTGTGCGCTTCCTCGGATCCATGGTGGTTTCCTTGAGCTGGGCCGCCATCATCTCGCCCAGACCCTTGAAGCGGCCGAGTTCGACCTTGCCGCGCCCGGTGAATTCGGTGCGCAGGAGCTCGTCCTTGTGCGCGTCGTCGCGGGCATAGGCGACCTTGCCGCCTTGCCTGATCGAGTAAAGCGGCGGCACGGCGAGGTAAAGGTGGCCGCCGCGCACCAGCGCCGGCATCTCCTGGTAGAAGAAGGTGATCAGCAGCGAGGCGATGTGGGCGCCGTCGACGTCTGCGTCGGTCATGATGATCACGCGGTCGTAGCGCAGATCTTCATCGCGGTACTTCGAACGCGTACCGCAGCCGAGCGCCTGGATCAGGTCCGAGATCTGCTGGTTGCCGGCGAGTTTGTCGTTGCCGGCGCTGGCAACGTTGAGGATTTTTCCGCGCAATGGCAACACCGCTTGGCTGGCGCGATCGCGCGCCTGCTTGGCCGAGCCGCCGGCCGAGTCGCCTTCGACGATGAACAGCTCAGCGCCGGCCGCGGCATTCTGCGTGCAGTCGGCGAGCTTGCCCGGCAGCCGCAATTTGCGCACCGCGCTCTTGCGCGACACTTCCTTTTCTTGGCGCCGGCGTACCCGCTCGTCGGCGCGCGCGATCACCCATTCGAGCAGCTTCGAGGCTTCCTGCGGATTGTCAGCCAACCAATGGTCGAACGGATCGCGGATCGCGGTCTCGACAATTCGAATTGCCTCGATCGTCGCCAGCCTGTCCTTGGTCTGGCCGACGAATTCCGGCTCGCGGATGAACACCGACAGCATGCCCGCCGCCGAGATCATGACGTCTTCCGAGGTGACGATCGAGGCGCGCTTGTTGCCGACGAGATCGGCATAGGCGCGCAGGCCCCGCGTCAGCACGTTGCGGAAGCCGGCCTCGTGTGTGCCGCCTTCGCCGGTCGGGATGGTGTTGCAGTAGGAATTGATGAAGCCGTCGCCGCCGAACCAGGTAACCGCCCATTCCAGCGACCCATGGCCGCCTTGTTTCTCGCTCTTGCCGGCGAAGATTTCGCGCGTCACCTGGAAGTCGTCGCCGAGCGATGCCTTGAGATAGTCCTTCAGGCCGCCGGGAAAATGGAATTCCGCCTTGGCCGGTGTCTGGTCCTTTTCCTTGATCAGCGACGGATCGCAGGTCCAGCGGATCTCGACACCACCGAACAGATAGGCTTTCGAGCGCGTCATGCGGTAGAGCCGCGCCGGTTCGAACGCCGCGCCCTTGCCGAAGATCTGCTCGTCGGGGTGGAAGCGGATCTTTGTGCCGCGCCGGTTGTGGACCTCGCCCAACTGTTCCAGCCCGGTCACGGGAACGCCGCGCGAGAATTTTTGCCGATAGAGTTGCCGTCCCCGCGCGACCTCGACCTCGAGATGGTCCGACAGCGCGTTGACCACGGACACGCCGACGCCATGCAGGCCGCCTGATGTCTCGTAAACCTTGGAGTCGAACTTGCCGCCCGAATGCAGCGTCGTCATAATCACTTCAAGCGCCGGCTTCTTGAACTTCGGGTGCGGATCGATCGGGATGCCGCGGCCATTGTCGGTCACGGCGAGATAGCCATCGGCCGAGAGCTCGACATCGATGAAGGTGGCATGGCCGGCCACCGCTTCGTCCATCGAATTGTCAATGACCTCGGCGAACAGATGGTGCATCGCCTTGTCGTCGGTGCCGCCGATATACATGCCTGGCCGTCGGCGCACCGGCTCCAGCCCTTCCAGCACCTCGATGTCGGCGGCGCTATAGCCCTCGCTGCCGTCCTTGGTCGAGGCAGGACGCTTGGTGGCTTGCACCACCAGTGGATCCGCAGGGCGCGCTGGCGCGCGAACCGGCTGCGGCTTGTTGTCGTCATTGCCGAAAAGATCGTCCATGCCTGCCATAGAGTCCGATGCTGCGAATCACCTCGCGATACTGCCACGCTTTTCAGCGCCAAGCGACCGAGGTTCCTGTTCCGTTCGGGGATATGGCCCCTCTTACTCCAAAACCATTCGATAACCAAGCCGGCGGAAATAGGTCCGATACGCGGTGCAGGATTCCTGATTCTTTAACAATGCCGCCTAGGGTTAAGCCCAACAAAACAAGAAACTGCGGGCATCAGGGGTTTCGGCGTGAGGGGCAAGGCCATATCGATGATCGGCATCGCCGCCGTTTTCGGGGCGATCTCGATCTTTGCCGCGGATTTCTGGGTCAAAAGCCAGGCCAAGGCTGATTCCGAAGAGAAGACGTCGTCTATTCCGGCACCTGTCGTGCCGAAGGTCGAGTTCAAGACCATCGTGGTGGCGAATGCCCCATTGCGCCACGGCATGGCGCTCGACCGCGCGCAGCTCAGCGAAATCCCGTGGTCGCAAGAGGCCGTGCCGCAGGGCGCCTTCACCACCATCAATGCGTTGCTTGCCGATGGCAGCCGCGTGGTGCTGTCGCCGATCGAGGTCAACGAACCGGTACTGCTGACCAAGCTGTCCGGTCCGAACGGCCGCGCGACACTCTCCAATATGATGACGCCCGGAATGCGGGCGGTCACCATCCGCACCGACGAGATAGCAGGTGTCGGCGGCTTCGTCACACCGGGCGACCGCGTTGATGTCGTGCTGACGCGCGATGCCGGCGAAATTCAGGAAGTGGCCAAGAATGCACAGGGTGCGGCCGGATCGACGGTCACCTCCGAGATCGTCGTCGCCGATGCCAAGGTGCTGAGCGTCGGGCAGGGTGCCGACGAGCGCCAGACGACGCCGCAGATTTCCAATTCGGTGACCATCGAGGTGACCACCGACGGCGCGCAGAAAGTGGCGCTGGCCCGCACCGTCGGCACCTTGTCCCTGTCGCTTCGGTCCGCCAGCGAAGGCGGTGACGGCAAGGGCGGCGTCACCACCATCTCTTCGTTCGGTGGATCGGCCGCCTCGAACGTGCAGGCCGCTGCCGGCTCGCTGTTCGATGCCGTGGTGAAAGAGCCGGAGAAGCCGAAATTCAAGACCGTCATCGTGACGCGCGGCACAAAGGCCGAGGAATACCAGGTTCCTTCGCGGGACCAGAAATAGAAAGCCAGTGGGGACTGGGTGAGGGACGGGACAATGTTCGGGCTGTTCACATATCGGGTCATGGGGCGGTTGCGCGTTTTGCGTGCGGTGGCTGTCGTGTCTTCGCTGGCTGCTGCCGCGATGCTGGCCTTCGGCGCCTCGGCGAGAGCTGACAACGAGATCGTCTATGTGTCGTCGACCAAGAATGCGTCAATCAAGGTCGCCAAGGGCAAGCCGAAGACGATCATGACCAGTGCCGCTTTCTACCAGATCGTCATCGGCGATCCGGAGATCGCCAACGTCAACCCGCTGACCGACAAATCCTTTTATGTGCTCGGCAACAATCTCGGCACCACCGGCATTGCCCTGTTCGATGAGAAAAAGCAGCTTGTCGGCACTGTCGACATCGAGGTGACGCTCGACACAGACCAGTTGGCCAGCACCATTCGGGCCAGCGTGCCGGATGCCAGGATCAAGGTCGGATCGGCCAATGGCCGGGTCGTGCTGTCGGGCGAGGCGGATGACGCGGTCGCCGCCGACAAGGCAAACAAGATCGCGACGCGCTTTTCCGGTGCCGAGGAGGTGATCAACTCGGTCAATATCTCGTCGTCGCAGCAGGTCCAGCTCAACGTCCGCTTTGTCGAGATCAACCGCCAGGCGGGCCAGGATCTCGGCGCCAAATACGCCGCCAATTTCGCCTATGGCATGGGTGGCCGCGACGTCACGCTGCCGGCCGGATCGATACAGGGCGCGGGAACAGGCGAGATCATCGGCAAGCTGCTGTCGAATGGCGTCTCCATCGATATCGCCATCAAAGCGCTGGAAGAGCGCGGCCTGGCGCGGCGGCTGGCCGAGCCGAACCTGATCGCCCGTTCCGGCCAGACGGCGAGCTTCCTCGCCGGCGGCGAATTCCCGATCCCGGTCTCCGAGGACAACGGCAAGATCTCAGTCAGCTACAAGAAGTACGGCGTCAGCCTGGATTTCACGCCGACGGTTCTGAAGGACGGGCTGGTCAGCCTGGATATCGCGCCGGAAGTCTCCTCGATCGACGCTTCGGCCTCCTACAATATCGGCTCCATCTCGGTTCCCGGCTTTATCGTGCGCCGTGCCAGAACGTCGGTCGACCTGAAGAACGGCCAGAGCTTCATGATCGCCGGATTGCTGCAGTCGCAGAACGACATCACCACGTCGGGCATTCCCGGCCTCGGCAAGATGCCGGTGCTTGGGGCGCTGTTCTCGTCGAAATCCTATCAGCGGCGCGAGACCGACCTCGTCATCATCGTAACGCCCTATCTGGTCAAGCCGGTCGATCCGTCGAAGAAGCTCGTCGAGCCGACGGATGGCACGCAGCCGGCCAGCAACGCCGACTATTTTCTCAACAACACCGAGGAAGTGAAGGGCGCCGATACCGGTCGCACCGTGGCGCTGGCAGACGGCCGCGTCACTCAACCTGCAGCGGCCGCTTCGGCTGGGCATTTCCTCGACCTGCCGAAGGATTGAAGCCATGCGTCTGGTCTTTGGATCGAGCGTCGCCTTGCTGCTGGCCGGCTTTGCCGCCGGCTGCACCAGCGACGACTATGTGCGCAGCGAAGGGCCGACGGCCGGCGCCGGAAATGCGCAGGCCGCCAACACCGTCATGCAGATGGTCGATCCCTGGAAATACGGGGTCCAGAACACCAGGCTCCTGGTGCCGGCCCAACGAGGCAGTGCCGCGGCCGTAACACCCGACCAGGCGGCCGGTGCCAAGGCGTCGCAGTCCAGCACGACCAATTGATCCCACGGGCAACTGATCCAACGGTCGATCGACCTGACAGGCTGACAGAATGGCAAACGGCATCAAGACCAGGAAGATCCTGCTCGTATCGACCGACAGGACGTTTGCGCAGGACACGCGCACCGCGTTTTCCGCCTCCGAGATCATACAGCTCTCGACAGTGGAGAAGAACGTTACCGAGTTGCGCGGCGAGATCCAGGAAGCCGACTTCGGCGCCATCATCGTCGACATGGATGCGGCAAGGCTGGAGGAGGTCGAGTCGCTGCAGCGCATCATGCGCCGGCTGGAGGACAAGGTTCCGGTCGTTGTCGTCACCCAGGAGTTCAACGCGGCCGCGGTGCGTATTCTCGTGCAGCTCAAGGTCGCGGATTTCCTGGTCAAGCCGATCACCACCGCCGATCTGGTGCGCTCCGTGGTGCGGGCGCTGCAGGGACCCGGGCGGGAGGAAAACAGCGAGTCGCAGATCTACACCTTCATGCCTGCCGCGGGCGGCGTCGGCACCACCACGCTGGCGCTGCAGACCGCTTTCCAGCTGCATCACTCGGTGACGCGCGGCGCCTCGACCTGCGTCGTCGACCTCAATTTCCAGCAGGGTGCCTGTGCCGAATATCTCGACCTCGAACCGCGTTTCGACATCACCGAGATCGAGAACCAGCCCGAGCGTCTCGACCGGCAACTGCTCGACGTGATGCTGTCCAAGCATGCCAGCGGGCTGTGCGTGCTGGCGGCACCGGCGCATCCAGCAGAGATGCGCTCGTTCAAGACCGATGTCGTGGTGCGCATGCTGGACCTCGTTTCGGCCTATTTCGACAATGTCGTCATCGACATGCCACGCACCTGGTTTCCATGGACGGAAACCGTGCTGCTCGGTTCCAACAAGCTCTACATCGTCGCGGAAATGACGGTGCCGTGCCTGCGCCACACGCAGCGGCTGATCCAGGCGGTCTACGAGACTGCCGGCAAGGAAGTGAAGCCGAACGTTATCGTCAATCGTTTCGAACAGAAGATGTTCGACAACGGCATCAAGCAGGCGGACGTCCAGGAAATTCTCGGCGAGCATTTCGTCGGCGGCATCGCCAACAACTACCGGCTGGTGCGCGAAGCGGTCGATCGCGGCGTGCCGTTGCACGAGATCGACCCGAACGCCAATGTCATCAACGACCTGAAGAAGATCATCCTGCCGGAGGAGGCGGTCCCAACCCGAGCGAAATCGCGCTCGCTGTTTGGTATGGGCCGTGGATTGCTGAAGAGGAAAGCCGGATGACCAGCCGCTTCTCCGCCCTGCAGAACCGAGATGCGCGTCCGCAGCGCGCGCCTGAGACGACGCCGGTCGCCCATCATGCCGTCGTCATTCCAACCAGCCGAAAGGCTTTGCCGGCAAAGCCGGACACAGCGCCGGCAAAAAATGCCAACAAGGTGCTCGATGCGCGCGTGCGTATCCACCGGCTGCTGCTCGAAGAGATCAATCTTGTCGCGCTGGAGCGTTTGCCGAAGGATGAGATGCGCCGGCAAGTGCATGATTTCGTTTCGGAAAAGACCAAGCAGGAGCGGATGGCGATCAACACCGTCGAGCTTGACGCGCTGGTCGACGACATCGTCGACGAGATGGTCGGCCTCGGTCCGCTCGAGCCGCTGCTCAAGGACCCCGACATCAACGACATCCTGATCAATGGCCACATGAACTGCTTTGTCGAAAAGAAGGGCAAGCTGCAGCCGGTACACATTCCGTTCAAGGACGAGGCGCATCTCCTGCGCATCGTCAACAAGATCGTCGCCGCGGTCGGTCGCCGCGTCGACGAATCGCAGCCGATGGTCGATGCCCGCATGCTGGACGGCTCGCGCTTCAACGCGGCCATCCGCCCGGTTGCGGTCGATGGGCCGCTGGTGTCGATCCGCAAGTTCTCCAAGAACAAGCTCGGCCTGCACAAACTGGTCGAATTCGGCGCCATCACCCAGAACATGGCCGAAGTGCTGGCGGCGGCCGTGCACGCCCGCAAGACGACGATCATTTCTGGCGGTACCGGCACCGGCAAGACGACCATGCTCAATGCGCTGTCGGCCTTCATTCCGGAAGACGAGCGGCTGATCACCATCGAGGACGCGGCCGAACTCCAGCTGCAGCAGCCGCATGTCGCGCGTATGGAGACGCGGCCTGCCAACATCGAAGGCCATGGCGAACTGAAACAGCGCGACCTGGTCAAGAACGCACTGCGCATGCGCCCCGACCGCGTCATCCTCGGCGAGTGCCGCGGCGAGGAGGCCTTCGACATGCTGCAGGCAATGAACACCGGCCACGAAGGGTCGATGGCGACTATCCATGCCAACACGCCGCGCGACGCCATTTCGCGGCTCGAGCAGATGCTTGGCATGACCGGCATGCCGATGACGGTGCAGTCGATCCGCAGCCAGATCGCCAGCGCGCTCGACCTGATCGTCCAGCTGACGCGCCTGTCCGACGGCAAGCGCAAGGTGACCAGTGTCGCCGAGGTGACCGGCATGGAAGGCGATGTCATCCAGATGCAGGAGATCTTCCGCTTCGTGCGCACCGGCATGGAGGCCGACGGCAGGATTCTCGGCCACTACGAGGCGACCGGCATCCGGCCGCGCTTCCTTGAGGATCTGCGCGCCATGGGCATCGAGTTTCCCGGACGATATTTCGAACCCGGCCGGCCTCAGGAGTAGCCAAGTGTTCGATGGAATGAGCGCGATCTATGTCGTCTATGCCGCGGCAGCGCTGACCGGCATCCTGATCGCCGAGGCCTGCTACCTGCTTTATGCCGGCCGCAGCGACAAGCGCACCGCCATCAACCGGCGCATGAAGCTGCAGGAAAACAAGATCAGCCAGGAGCAGGTGCTCGTCCAGTTGCGCAAGGAGCGGGGCCTTGATGCAGGTACGCCGCTGTTTTCGCCGGATCGGTTCCGCGCTCTGCGAACCCAGTCGGGCATGATCATGCCGCTGTCGAAATTCCTGATGATCACCTGCGGCGTGGCATTCGCCGCTGGTCTGGTCGCCATCTGGTATGGCTTGCCGCCGCTAATGGGGCTTGTGCTGTTTGTGGTGCTTGTGCCGGTGCTGCCGGTGATGGCGCTGCGTTTCAAGCGGAAGCGCCGGCTGAAGCGGTTCGGCATGCAGTTGCCGGAGGCATTGGAACTGATCACGCGTGGCCTGAAGGCCGGCCATCCAGTGCCGGTGGCGATCGCCATGGTCGCGCGCGAGATGCCCGACCCGATCGGCACCGAGTTCGGCGTCATCGCCGATGAAGTGACCTACGGATCGGATCTGGTTTCGGCGTTGAACTCGCTATTCGAACGGGTCGGCCATGAGGACCTGCCGCTGTTCATAACCGCCGTTTCGATCCAGAGCAGTTCGGGCGGCAATCTGCGCGAAATCCTTGATGGCCTGGCGCTGACGATCCGCGAGCGCGGGAAGCTGCGCCGCAAGGTGCGCGCCATTTCGACCGAAGGCCGCATGTCGGCCTACATCCTGACGGCGATACCGGCGCTGCTGTTTGCCGCCATCATGGCGCTGATGCCGGGCTTCTACCGCGATGTCTGGGGCGAGCCGAAGACTTGGTACCTGATTGGCGGCTCGATCACCTGGCTGATGCTGGGCAATCTGATGATGTTCAAAATGTCGAATTTCCGGTTCTGACATGCAGGGCTTCATCGAATTCCTCGCCTCGCTTGCGCCGACCTCGTTGATGCCGGTGGCCATCCTGCTGCTGGCCATGGGCGCAGGGGCGGTTGCCTGGCCGATGGTGACGGCGAAGGGCGACCGCAACGAGGTCATGCGTCGGCTCAAGGTCGGCGACGGTTCCGTGGCCGCAAAACCGGAGCCCGTGCAGAAGAAGAACGCGGGTGTCGTGCGCGAGAAGGCGGTGAAGCGGGCGCAGGAATTCTACGCCAAGAGCGATCCGGAAAATGTCGCCCGGCTGCGCATGAAGCTCATCCAGGCGGGCTACATGGAGCCCCGCGCCGTCGGCATGTTTTTCCTTGTCCGGTTCACCGCGATGATCGGCACGGCAATCGCTGTCTTTGTACTCAACCAGTGGATGGCCAGTCCGGACGCGACGATGGCCAGCCGTTGGACATTCGTTATCCTGTCGGGAGCGGCGGGTTACTTCCTGCCGGGGCTGGTGCTGACCCAGAAGGTGCGGGAAAAGAGGCGCGAATACCGCAACGGTTTTCCCGATTTCATGGATCTGATGATCGTCTGCTCGGACGCCGGCATGAGTATGGAGGCCGGCATCGAGCGCGTCTCGAAGGAGCTCGCCAAGACTTATCCCGCGCTCAGCCAGAACCTGCAGCTTGTGTCGCTGGAGCTGAGGGCAGGGCGCAGCCTCGACGACGCGCTGAAGGCGCTCGCCGACCGCCTCAGCCTGGACGAGGTGCGTTCCTTCGCCACGCTGCTGCAACAGTCCAAGGAACTCGGCACCAGCCTGTCGGGGGCGCTACGCGTCTTTTCCGACGAAATGCGCCACAAGCGCATGTCGCTGGCCGAGGAAAAGGCGCACGCCCTGCCGGCCAAGATGTCGGTGCCGGTAACGGTCTGCATCCTGCCGGTGGTGCTGATGATTGCGATCATCCCGATTATCGTCAAAATGACGGCGGCGCACTAGCGAGCGCCCCACCAAAGTCCTAGCGAGGGACCAACAACCCTTATTCTGCCAGAACTCGGCCCCTGCGACGTGAGAAGTCCATGCGAATGCTGTTGCGTATTCTCTTCCTCGGCCTCGCCGCGGCCAGCTTGTGGCCCACCTGGGCTGCGGCCGACGATTGCGGCGATGCTGCCGCCTTGGTGCAGCAGGCCTATCCCAAGGCTCGAAAGAGCGCGGACGGCGCCTCGTTCACACTTGAACCCCATATCAGCATCGCCCTGGCGGATGGCGATACGCCGTTTGTCCTGGTCTGCAAGGTCTGGCCTGCCCATGACGACCTGCTGTTGGTCGCAGTGCCGCTGACCGACAGCGCCCGATCCAGCGACGACGGGCATGTTGGCGATATCGAGCTTCTGGTCGTCGACAAGAACAGCCTGCAGGTGCGCCAGCGTTTGCTCCAGCCCGGACTGATCACCGACGATGCCATAGCCATCCGCAAGATCGAATTCGATACCGGCCGCTATAGGCTGGCGCCCAATGTCAGCGCCTTCGGCCTGCGCATCGAAATGGCAAACCATTCGCAGCCCAACCCCTTCAGGGAAACCGACCTGCGGCTCTATGCGCTCGCCGGCGATGCCCTGCGCGTGGTGCTCGACGGCCTCGTCGTGGCCGGCTTTGGCGGCGAAGGCGACGCCAATTGCGCGGGATCCTTTCAGTCGAGCCAGGTCAGCCTGGCGATGAGCCCGACGGTCCACCACGGCTATAACGACATCACCGTGGCCGAGCGGGCGGATACGGATAATCCGTCCGTCGACGAGAATGGCGAGTGCCAGTCCCATCCCGGCAAGTCCTTGAAGCGCACCTACCGGCTGCGCTATGACGGCAGTCGCTACCAGGTTCCCGAGGGGCTCAAAGCCTTGGAGCCGTGAAAGCCTTCGTGGTTAATGGCTGGTGTGCTCGAAACCAAATTTTAGCGGCGTTTCGGCACCGAAGTTTAATCGCCTCGGATGTAATGTGTTTCCTGAAGAACGACCCGGCAAATCGGGCGATGAGGCAGGGGCATGCGTCACAATAACTTCACGGCAATGGCCGCGATGGCGGCCGTCTTGATGATGTCTGGCTGTACGACGGGCGGCGTCGACACCACCAAGACCACCGCCATCCAACCGGCGGCAAAGAACATCGACACCACCGATCTGGCGCAAGGCAAGGCGCAGTTTCGCGACGCCAATTACGGCCTCGCCGAAAAGCACTTTCGCAAGGCCGTCGAGTTGAAGGCCGACAATGCGGAGGCCTGGATGGGGCTCGCCGCTTCCTATGACGAGCTCGGCCGCTTCGACTTCGCCGACCGTGCCTACAGCCAGCTTTTGAAAGTCGCCGGCCGCAAGCCGCAGATCGTCAACAATATGGGTTATTCGCAACTGCTGCGCGGCAATCGCAAGAAGGCCAAGGCGCTGCTCCTCGAAGCGAAGGCCGGCATGGCCGATCCCACCGTCGTCAACGCCAACCTTGCTCTCTTGAACAAGGGTTGATCTCGCATCCATGGGTCCGGTTTCGGGACACGTGGCATCGACGCTTTGTAAACCTTATCCGCAGGTTGGTCGAACGATCGGCTGAAAACCCGTATCTGAGGGCTGCCGCTAACCTAGAATGCAGCGCAACCGCCGACGCTCGAGAGGCCCTTGCCCGATATGCTGGACTTCAGTTCGCTCCTGCTCGCAGCCGCGCTGTCGGGCATCTGCCTCAGCGTCACCATGTTTGCGATCTGGTTCACCGCGCCCAAGGCAGGCTTCGTGCTGACGGTGGCGTGCGGCATCCTGGTGCTGGTCGCGCATGTGATCCTGTTCTGGCGATACACCAAGGATCCCGATCCGCTGCTCTGCCAGATCGTGCTTGCGCTGCTCAGCCTGGGGTTCCTGATCCTCTGCGTGTCGGCCATGCAATATCTGGGCGTGCCCGGCCACAGACGCGCCGTTGCACCGGCGCTTGCCGCCATGGCTGTCTGTGCCGCCGTGACCTTCCTGGGGCTTGACGGTGTCGGCTTCATCGTCACCTACGCCACGGTGACGGCGCTGCTGTCGGCGATCGGCGCCATGTTCTGGATCAATGGCAGTCACGATCGCCGGATCCTGCTGGTGGTTTCGTTTCTGAGCGGCACCTGCGCTGTGTCGTTTGCGCTTTGCGGCGTGGTTCTACTGACCAAGGGGCAATGGACGCTCGCGGTCGCGCCCGACAACTGGGCCGAACGATTGAATTCCGTCGTGGCGGTCGCCTGCATGACCGGGCTCGGAGCGTTGACGCTCTCCCTCCATCATCTGCAGGCGCAAATCGAACTCAAGGCCGAGACCATGACCGATCCGCTGACAGGGTTGCTGAACCGCCGGGCATTGACGTCACTCTACGGCGAACGGAGTTTCGGTCCGTTCATGTCCATCGTCATGTTCGACCTCGACCACTTCAAGCGGACGAACGATGTCTACGGTCACCCGGTAGGGGATCAGGTCCTGTGCCGCTTTGCCGCCGTCATCAAGCGATATGCCAGGACCGGCGTCGACGCCTTTCGCCTGGGCGGCGAAGAGTTCGCAATCGTCATGTCGCGGATGACGGATGAAAAGGCCTACGATCTCGCCAGCAAGATCGGCGTGGCGTTCGGCACCGAAATCGTCCCCACCCAGCTCGGCAAGTTGCGCAGCACGGTCAGCGGCGGCATCGGCTACGGCGAGGCAAGCGGCAGCAGCCTGGACAACGTGCTCGCCGAGGCGGACGCGGCGCTCTATGCCGCCAAACGCGCCGGACGAAATTGCGTCATCGGTCGGACGGCACCAGGCAAGGCCGACCCGGTAAAGCCCGCCTTGCGCTCCGCTTAGAGCCTGTTCCATCCCGATGGGATCGGGATGGGCTCTAATTGTTTGTTTGAGCATGATCTTTTCCGAAAAACCGGTGTCCACTTTTCGGGATCATGCTCTGCTATTCCGCCGCGCCCAGATAGTCCGACAGGGGTGGGCACGAGCAGACCAGGTTGCGATCGCCGGCGACATTGTCGATGCGCGACACCGGCGGCCAGTACTTGGCCGCCGTGTCGGCGTCGCCGGCGGGATAGGCCGCCTCCAGGCGCGAGTAGGGATGGGTCCACTGGCCGGCCAGTGCCTCGGCGGCCGTGTGCGGCGCGTTGACCAGCGGATTGTCGGCCAAAGGCCATTCGCCCCTGGCGACTTTCGCCGCTTCGCCTGCGATGGCGATCATCGCCTCGCAGAAGCGGTCGAGCTCGCGCTTGGGCTCGGATTCGGTAGGCTCGACCATCAGCGTGCCGGCGACCGGGAACGACATGGTCGGCGCGTGGAAGCCGTAGTCGATCAGGCGCTTGGCGATATCATCGACGCTGATGCCGGCGCTCTCCTTGAGCACACGGGTGTCGAGGATGCATTCATGCGCGATACGATCGTGCCGGCCCTTGTAGAGCAGCGGGAAGTGCGGTGCGAGCCGTGTCGCCACGTAGTTGGCCGAGATGATGGCGGTCTCCGTCGCCTGCTTCAGTCCGGCGGCGCCCATCATGCGGATATACATCCAGGTGATCGGCAGGATCGAGGCGCTGCCGAACGGTGCGGCCGACACGGCGTGCGCAGAACCCTCGGTGACATGTCCCGGCAGATAGGGCTCCAGATGCGCCTTGACGCCGATCGGGCCGATGCCGGGCCCGCCGCCGCCATGCGGGATGCAGAAGGTCTTGTGCAGGTTCATATGACAGACGTCGGCGCCGATATCGGCAGGGCGGGCAAGGGCGACCAGCGCGTTGAGGTTGGCGCCGTCGAAATAGACCTGGCCGCCATGCTCATGAATGAGGGCGCAGAGGTGGCGGGCGCCTTCTTCATAGACGCCGTGCGTCGAGGGATAGGTGAACATCAGCGCCGCGAGATTCTTGGAATGCTCGTTGGCCTTGGCTCTCATATCGTCCATGTCGATATTGCCGTCCTCCAGGCAGCGCACGACGACAACGCTCATGCCGGCCATCGCAGCACTTGCCGGATTGGTGCCATGAGCGGAGGAGGGGATCAGGCAGACGGTGCGATGGCCTTCGCCGCGCGAGCGGTGATAGGCGCGGATGGCGAGCAGGCCGGCATATTCGCCCTGGCTGCCGGCATTGGGCTGCAGGCTGACCGCATCGAAGCCGGTGATTTCCGACAGCCAGCCTTCCAGCTCGCCGATCATGGCGCGGTAACCGGCCGAGTGCGCGGCCGGTGCGAAGGGATGCAAATTGGCGATGCTTGGCCAGCTCACCGGCATCATTTCGGCCGCCGCGTTGAGCTTCATGGTGCAGGATCCGAGCGGGATCATGCTGCGGTCGAGCGCCAGGTCCTTGTCGGCCAGCCGGCGCAGCAAGCGCATCATCTCGGTTTCCGACTTGTTTTCGTGGAAGACCGGCTGGGTCAGAAACTCCTTGCCGCGCGGCTTGCCGGGCACAGTGCTGTCGGCCGAGGGAGCGGCCTTGGCGCCGAACAGGGCCGCGATCGCATCGAGATCGGCATCGGTCGAGGTCTCATCGAAGCTGATGCCGACATGGTCGGCGTCGATGACGCGCAGCAGCCGGCCGGTCTCTTCGGCGGCCGCGGCAATCTGCGCGGCCTTGCCCTTCGCCTCTACCGTCACCGTGTCGAAGCGGCTGGTGCCGAGCGCCGACGCACCGGCCGCCTTCAGGCCGCTTGCCAGGCGGTTGGCGAGCGCGTGGATGCGCCCGGCAATCGCCTGCAGCCCGGCGGGGCCGTGCCAGATGGCGTAAGCGGTCGCCATGTTGGCGAGCAGCGCCTGCGCGGTGCAGATGTTGGAGGTCGCCTTGTCGCGGCGGATGTGCTGCTCGCGTGTCTGCAAGGCAAGCCGGTAGCCGGGCCGGCCCTTGCTGTCGGTGGATTGGCCGACAAGGCGGCCGGGCATCAGCCGCGTCAACTTGTCGGAGACGGCGCAATAGGCGGCGTGCGGCCCGCCAAAGCCCATCGGCACGCCAAAACGCTGCATTGGGCCGACGGCAATGTCGGCACCAAGCTTGGCCGGCGCATCGGTCAGCGTCAGGCCGAGCGGGTCGGCGATGAACACGACGATGGCGCCCGTGGCGCGGGCCTTGTCGATCGCTGCCTTGTGGTCGCCATAGACACCAAACGTATCCGGCCAGGAGACGAGCAAAGCGGCGGTGTTGTCGTCGATCGTCTCGCCATTGATCTCGATGCCGAGCGGCTCGGCGCGGGTGCGCACCACGTCCAGCGTCTGCGGATGCGGCGTGCCGGCAAATGCGATCTTGGTGCGCTTGTCGCGGTGGTGGCGCAAGGCGATGCCGACAGCTTCAGCCACCGCCGTCGCCTCGTCGAGCAGCGATGCCGATGCCACCGGCAGACCAGTCAATTCAGTGACCAGCGTCTGGAAGTTGAACAGCATCTCGAGCCTGCCCTGGCTGATCTCGGCCTGATAGGGCGTGTAGGCCGTATACCAGGCCGGATTCTCGAACAGGTTGCGCTGGATCACCGGCGGCACATGGACGCCGTGATAGCCGGCGCCGATGAAGCTCTTCAGCACCGTATTCTTGGCCATGGTCGCCGACAATTCGGCCAGCGCTTCCGCTTCGCTGGCCGGTGCGGGCAGGGTCAGCGGCAAGTCGAGGCGGATCGACTGCGGCACGGCCTGGCTGATCAGCGTCTCGACGGACGGAACGCCGATCACGGCAAGCATGGCTCTGACATCGTTGATATCAGGACCGATATGGCGGGCCGAGAAGGGAGTGAGTGCTGCGGTCATGTCAATACGTCCTGATATCAGCCGATATGAGCTTTGTAGGCGGCCTCATCCATGAGAGCCGCGAGCTGGCCCTCGTCGGCGAGCTTCATCTTCCACAGCCAGCCGGCCCCGGTTGCCGCCGAGTTGACCAGCGACGGATCCGACGACAGCGCGCCGTTGGCTTCGATGATCTCGCCATCGACCGGCGCATAGACATCGGATGCCGCCTTGACGGATTCGACCACGACGGCGGTGTCCCCCTTGGTCAATTTCTTTCCGGTCTCCGGCAGTTCGACGAAGACGAGGTCGCCGAGCTGCTCCTGCGCGTAATCGGTGATGCCGACAGTGGCGACGCCGCCCTCGACGCGGAGCCATTCGTGATCTGATGTGAAGTAGGTCGTTGCCATTGAGATCATCCTTTGCGGTAGCGATGCGGTGTGAAGGGCAGGGAGCTGATATCGACCGAGATTTTCGTGCCGCGAACATCGGCGAAGACCCGCGTTCCCGGCTTTGCCAGAGGTGTCGAGACATAGCCCATGGCGACCGGATGGCCGGCCGAGGGGCCGAAGCCGCCCGATGTGACATGGCCGGCGGGATTGCCGTCGGCGTCAAAGAGCGCAGCACCGGCGCGCACCGGCTGGCGGCCTTCCGGCTTCAGGCCGACGCGCTTTTGCGCGGGTCCTCGTTCCACCGCGGCGCGGAGCGCATCGGCGCCGATGAAAGCGCCGGAAGCGCGGATGTCCTTTGGAATCGCCCACATCAACGCGGCGCTGGCCGGATCGGTCTCCGGCGTGATGTCCTGGCCATGCAGGCAGAGCCCGGCCTCCAGCCGCAGACTGTCGCGGGCGGCCAGCCCGATCCACAGCACGCGTTCATCGCCGAGCAGCTTCGCGACGAGGTCGCGCGCATCGGCCTCCGGCAGGCCGATTTCGAAACCGTCCTCGCCGGTATAGCCGGAGCGGCTCATGAACCAGTTCTTGCGCGGTTCGACCCCATGCATGAACAGCAGCGAGCCGGTCTCGATGCCGGCGCGGGAAAGAGCAGCCCAGGCTTCAGGACCCTGGATGGCCAGGAAGACGCGGTCGAGCGGCTCGACCCTGGCGTCGAAATCCGCGGCAAGTGCACGCAAATGCTTTTCGTCGGCGACGGCGTTGCCTGCGTTGGCGACCACCATGAACCTGCTATCGCCAAGTCTGGTGACGATCAGGTCGTCCAGAATGCCGCCTGCCTCGTTGAGGAAAAAGGACAGTTTGGACTGTGAGATTTGGAGTGCGCCTGCATCCAAGGGGCAAGCGCGGTTGAGCAGCGCAACCGCCTCCGGCCCGCTGACTTCGAACAGCTTCATATGCGAGATGTCGAACAGGCCGGCCTGTTCGCGGGTGTGAAGATGTTCCTTCATGACGCCCGCCGGATAGGTCAGCGGCATCGACCAGCCGGCAAAAGCGCCAAAACGCGCACCGGCGGCCACATGGATGTCTTCGAGGGGTAGGTGTCTTGTATCGTCGCCCGTCATGTCGTCTCCAGAGTCGCACGCAATCGGCCGCGAATGGCGACCAGTCCGTGCCCCTCTGTCTGAAGCCTGAGAGACTCGCGCAGCCGGAGCTCTGTCAGCGGCGCTTACACCTTCGGCGCGGGGGCAAGCCCCGACTTTCCAGAGTGTCTTTCCCGTCTACGGTTCTTTTGCCTGAGAGATTTCGGGCGATTTCCCCTTCGGCGACAGCTCTCGCTGTTCTCTCCCGCAAACAGGTAGGACTCAGACCCTGAGTCCTCGACGCGCCATCCATAGCTCGCGCGCGACGGCTTGTCACCTGTCAGCGACATCTAAAGCGCGTGCATGCCATTCTTCAAAACCGCGGCACGTTTTTGGGCGACCTGCGTTGGCCGACAAGTCTTCGCTAACCACGCCGTCTGCCGGTTTTTCAAGACACTGCTGATATGTTGGCTTGTATGACGCTTGGGGCCGGCGCTTGGCGACGGCGGACGGGGACGACAAATGGGCGAATTGATCATGAGCGCGCCGGTGGCCGGGCTGACCTCGAAAAGCCGCATCGCCGCGGAGGACGTGGCGATGTTGCGCCATGAAGTGTTCGGCGATGGCGTCGTGACGCGCGGCGAGGCCGAGGCGCTGTTTGCGCTCGATGCAACGGCGAAGGACAAATGCGAGGAATGGCCGCCCTTCTTCGTCGAGGCGGTTACCGACTATATCGTCCACCAGGAAAAGCCGTCGGGCTATATCTCGCAGGACAATGCCGACTGGCTGATCCGCACGATCTCGCGCGATGGCATGGTCGACAGCCGGACCGAGCTCGAATTGCTGGTGCATGTGCTGGAACAGGCAAGATCGTCGCCGAGCCAGCTTTGCGTCTATGCGCTGGAGCAGGTGGCGCATGCCGTCATTGACGGCAAGGGGCCGCTGATGCTCGGCGGCACGCTGGCTCCCGGCCTCATCGCACAGGCGGAGGTCGAGCTGCTGCGCCGGATCCTCCATGCCCATGGCGGCGACGGCAACATCGCCATCACGCGCGCCGAGGCCGAGGTGCTGTTCAAGATCAACGAGTGCACTGCTCAGGGGCACAACGATCCGTCCTGGAACGAGCTGTTCGTCAAGGCGATCGCCAATTTCGTCATGTGCTCGGCCGGCTACGAAGCACCGACGCGCGATGTGGCGCTGCGCCGTGATGCCTTCCTCGAGCATGCCGATCCGGAAATCGGCGGCTTCTTCAGCCGCATGATCTCTGGCGGCCTTGCCGGCATCATGGAAGCCTATCGGTCCCCGGGCGACATCGAGGCCGAGTGGGAAGCCAGGAACAGGGCGGCCGAGGCTCTGGCCCGCCGCGCCGAGACGATCGATGCCGGCGAAGCCGGCTGGCTGATCGAACATATCGGCGTCGACAGGCCTCTTTACGAGAACGAACGCGCGCTGTTGACCCTGATCAAGCACGCCTCACCGGAAATCCATCCGGCGCTGAGGCCGCTGCTCGACAAGGTTGCCTGAGTGGTAGGGGGTTGCCTCGGTCAAAGCTGGGGTTGCCCGATTAGATCTGGTCGACGTCGATGTATATCCGTGCCAGCCCTTCCCGAACGGTCGACATGGCATCGGCGACACTGATGGCGATGTGGTCATCCATGAGCCTGGCTGCCCTGTCGGCATCGCGGGCTACCATGGCGCGGGCGATTTCGCTGTGTTCGGTGTAGGTCGTCGACAGCCGCCGGTGCTTCTCCACTTCGATTTTGCGAACGAAATGGATGCGCGTGTTGATGCCTTCGAGCATGCGCGCCAGTTCGGGATTGCCTGACAGCCTGGCGATGCGGATGTGAAACTCCTCGTCCCTGGCGGTCAGCTCGGCGCTGGAAAACGAGTCGGCGCGCGCCATGGTGAGCGTCCACCAGTCGACGAGCGCGGCGAGCTCTTCATTGGTCGCGCGCTGGACCGCCAGCCTGACGGAGCGCTCCTCGAGCACCGCCCGCACGTCGGAAAGATTGACGATCTCGTCGACATCGAAGCCCCGGCAAAAGAAGCCGCGATTGGTCTGGAAAGTGATGAGTTCTTCTGTGACCAATCGCTGGAGCGCCTCCCGGATCGGGCTGCGGCTGACATTCAGCCTGGCGGCAAGCGCCACTTCGTTGATGCGCTCGTTCGGCTTGAAGCGATAGTCCATCGCCATGCGACGGATTTCTTCATAGACACGCGGGCCGGTCTTGATCGGCTTGGATGCCACCGCCGCGCTGTTGTCCCGGTTGCTTTGCCTGGCGGGTCGGAGCATGGCGTCGTCAAGCCTTTGCGGCGCTTGGTTCGGTGAACCGCGCCTGTGTGGGAAGGATACCGTCGAGGGCGACCGGCGCGGTCCGGCCGGCGATCAGATCGGCGATGATACGGGCCGATCCATGCGCCATCGTCCAGCCGATATGGCCGTGCCCGGTGTTCAGCCACAGGTTTCGGATGTCGCGCAGGCCGAGGATCGGCAGGTTGTCGGGCGTCATGGGCCTCAGGCAAGCCCGCATTTCGCCGCGATCATAGGCGATGCCGCGCGGGAACAGGTCCTGCGTGACGCGCTTCATGAAGGTGAAATCCGAGGGCTTGTGACTGCGATCATAGCCTGCGAACTCCGCGGTGGCGGTGACGCGGATGCGATCGCCCATCGGCGTGATGGCAACGAGATTATGCTCGTCGATAACGGGAACCTTTGGAGCCAGTGCCTGATCCACGATGGGAATGGTCAGGGAGTATCCCTTGACGGGATAGATCGGCAGACCAAGTCCGATCTTGCGGGCCAGGATCGGGCTTTCCGCGCCCAGGCACAGAACGTAGGCGTCGGCCAAGACCTCCCCCTTGTCGGTGACGACCCGGGTGATCGCGTCGTTCCTGCGCTCGATTCCGACGATCTTGGTGCCTGTCAGGATCTTGCCGCCCCTCGTTTCGACGATGGCCGCCAGCGCGCGCGTGAACTTGGCGGCGTCGCCGGTTTCGTCGGTCGGACACAATATACCGCCGGCGATGCTGCCGCGCGACGACGCCAGCGCCGGTTCGCGGTCAACGATCTCCTGCGCGTCGACGATGCGGATCTCCTGGCCGTCGGCTTCCAGCAGGCGCATGTTGGCGATGCCCTTGTCGAGCGCCTGACGGCTGCGGTGGAAGTAAAGAATGCCGGCCGACGTCCTGTCGTACTGGATCGCCTCTTCCCTGACGACCGCCTGCAGGACCGATTGGGAATGGACCGCAAGCCGATGTTTGAGCAGAGTGTTGCGGCGCGCTTTGGCGGCCGTGCATTGCATGAGGAAGCGCAGCGACCAGGTGTAGAGATGCGGGTCGGCGGAGAGTTTGAAACGAAGCGCCTGGTCTTTCAGGAACAGCGACTTCAGCAGGATCTTGGGAGCGGCCGGCGACGACCAGACGAAGGAGTGGCCGGGCGCGATCATGCCGGCGTTTGCCCAGCTTGCACCCTCGGCCACCTGCGGTGCCTGCTCGAGAACGGTGACGGCGTGGCCGTCCTTTTGCAGCTGATAGGCCGTGGTGATCCCGACCACGCCGCCGCCCAAGATCAATATGCGCATTGCCGTCCCGAATGGCTGTCGTTTCTATTGTCGACAATTCAACAGGACGACGCCGACCTTTGTCAACGGCGCATGGATCCGCGACTAAAAAGCTCTACCCAGGTTTGAAATTCGGGCATTTCTTAGGTCCGTATCTGCATGGAGCCCTTGACAGTTTCAGCGATGTTGCCGTTTCTATTGTCGACAATTCTGATTGGCATCAAGAAGGGGACTGCACCATGGACGCCCCGGTTACCCGCTCCGACGATACGCTTGTCCTTGACAAGGAACACATTCCTTTCAAGACCGACGACGGTATCGGCACCCGCGCCAATCTCGGCCTGCTCGTGCTTCGGACCGACCAGACCATCGAGGATGAATTCCGCTATACGCTGCCCGCTTGCGACATCGCGCTGTACGAGGCCCGGCTTTACAGCGATGTCGAGATCACGCCGGAAAACTTGATGAAGATGTCGGCCGTGATTCCGGGAACTGTCGGGCTCTTGCCGGACGTCAAGTTCGATGTGATCGGCTTTGCCTGTACGTCGGGAGCGCTTGTCATCGGCGAGGACAAGGTAGCCGCGCGCGTTCACGAGGTGCTGCTGGGCGTGCAAGTGACCAACCCGGTGACGGCGGCGCGGGCCGCGCTGAAGGCCCTGGGCGTCTCGCGCATCGCGGTGCTAACCCCTTATCTCGCGAAAATCAATCATTCCCTGCGGGCATCGTTGATGGCGCGGGGGATGGATATTCCGGTCATGGGCTCCTTCAACGAGGCGGACGACAATGTCGTTGCACGCATCACGCCGGCATCGGTGAAGCAGGCCATTTTGGAGATCGGCGCATCGAGCGAGTGTGAGGCCGTGTTCGTTTCCTGCACCAGCATGCGCGTTGCCCGGATCATCGAGGAGGTCGAGAAGGAGCTGAAGAAACCGGTCACTTCGAGCAACCATGCACTTGCCTGGCATATGCTGCGGCTTGGCGGCATTGGCGAGCAGATTGCCGGAAAAGGCGAGCTGTTTCGCCGGTCGCTGTAGGCGCGGTCGCGCCGGAGCCTGAGGGCTGGCGGATCATCCGTTTTCGGTATGCTGTTCAGATCCCGCCGTACCAGTCGTAGCCATTGTCTTCCCAATAGCCGCCGCGGCCGCCGCCGATGCTGGCGAAGCCGTCGACCAGCTCGATCTTGTACAGGTATTTCGGCATCTTGTAGCCGAGCTGGCGCTCGACGCGGACGCGCAGCGGCGCGCCGTTCTCGACCGGCAGCGGCTTGCCGTTCAGGCCATAGGCGAGGATCGTCTGCGGGTGACGGGCATCGATCAGGTCGATGCTGCCGTAATATTTGATGTCGCCCGACAGGCTGCGGTCGATTGTGTCGAGGCAATGGAACATGACGTAGCGCGCCTGCGGTTTGACCACCGCCTGGTCCAGCACCAGCGACAGCGGGGTGCCGGTCCATTTGGCGATGCAGCTCCAGCCTTCGACGCAGTCATGGCGGGTGATCTGGGTGCGGCTCGGCATGTTCTGAAGCTGCTCGCGGCTAAGCGACAGCGGCTTTTCGACGAGGCCCGTCACTTCCAGACGCCAGTCGGCGAAATTGTTGGCGAGCAGGCCTTTGTAAACATCGTCATCGGGAGCGGTGACACCGTTCGGCCGCTGCGGCTGGCGTATGTCGGCCTCGGTGAATTCCGGCGCCAGCGCGTCACGTCCGGCAAGCAGGCGCTGTGCCCGGTATGTCAGGTCATTGGCGTTTTCGAGAAAACTGCGCAGGCCGCTGCCGATGCTTAGCTGGCTGTCGAAGGCGTCGCAGCCCGACAGCATGATGCCGGAGACGCCAAGGCTGGCACCGGTCAGGAATTTGCGGCGGCTGATCTGGAATTTTGCCATGTCAGGCACTCCTCTCGACGGGTTTGTCGTCCTGTGCGGGAGGATCGGTGCGATACCAACCGGTGATGATCGAGCGCAGTTCGTTGATCGGGCCGGCGGCCAGGATCATCAGGATATGGACGACGAAGAAGGCGACCAGCAGCACCATGACGGTGAAATGGATGGTGCGTGCCGTCTGCCGGCCACCGAGCAGATCGTTGAGGAAGGGCAGCACCGAATTCATGCTTGGCGACATCGCCAGGCCGGTGATGATCATCAGCGGCAACAGCACGAAAAGCACGCCGCCATAAGCCATCTTCTGCAGCGTGTTGTATTCCCGCCTGTGGTGGAATTTGAGCTTGGCGTGGTCGATGATGTCTTGCGGCAAGCGCTTGAGATCATCGAGGCGCGGCGCGAGATCGCGGCGCAGATGGCCGTTCACGGTGCTGGCGACCAGCCAGACGATCAACGTTGTGGTCAGTATCCAGGCAAAGAAGAAATGGATGACGCGAGCCGTGCCGAGATCATAGTAGGACGGGATGGTCGCCCATGACGGAAAGGCGCGGGACGTCTCCTGGCCTGCCGGCCCCGACCAGCCGAGTACGCCCGTGGTGTCGAAGCGATGCCCAAAGATTTCGGTGTAGCCGCGGGGCCCGGTGTTGGTATTCTCGGCGCCGATGGCGAAGATGGTGTTGTTGTAGTCGAAGCCCGACTGTTTGCCGATATAGAGCTGCGGACGGGCATTGAAGATCTGCAGGCCTGACAGCAGCATGAAGAACAAGGAGATAGCCCAGAGCCAATGCGTCAGCCGCGTCCAGCGCGACTGCCGGTAGATCAGCGTTTTGTCGTTCGACGCAGAAGCGCCTCGATCGGCGGCGGATTGGCTTCTGGCAACGGATTCCATCGTGTTTCGTCTCCCGGCCTCACGGCATGGCCTGCGCGTTCATTGTCCTCCTGATACGTCGCGATCCAAACCGATGTTTCATCCGATCACGGATTTATTACGGACCGCCCAGGCTGACGGCGAGATTGACGGCGGCGGCGACGATAACCGTGTTGAAGAAAAACGACAGAATCGAATGGACAAGCACGACACGACGCATATGCGTTGTCGAGATGTTGGTATCGGCGGTCTGTGCCGTCATGCCGATCACCGTCGAGAAGTACAGGAAGTCCCAGCCCTCCGGCCGTTTGTCGCCCGGAAACAGCAGTCCGCCGACAGGGATTTTCTTCCTGGTCTCGGCATCCACCGCATCGCCGTCCATCCAGTAGACATGGGCATAATGGAGCGCTGCCATGGCATGAATGGTGAACCAGCCGAGCGGGATCGACAGCAGCGCGAAGGTGAGCTCGACGGGATGGCTTCTGTCCTTCTGATTGATCAGCAGGAACAATGAGATAACGGCAACGCCGACGACGACAAGCGTCACAGCGAAGATGACCAGCACAGGCTGGTCCGTGGCACGCGCATTCCTGCTCAGATACCTGCCGGTGAACTTCGGCATCTGGGCGACGACGAGAATGACATAGGCGGCAAAGAACGCGTTGGCGCCGATCGAATAGGCAAGCGGGGCGTGCAGCAGCAACGCCACGAGAAGCGCAAAAACGCCAACGCAGGCCGACACAGCGAACAGCATGTGGCGCTGAATGGGTTTGTCTATCGGAGCTTCGGCGGCCATGGTGGTTCCAGCCCTGGATAGCGCTAATCCGGTGTGGCTGATTTCACGGCCCGCCGCAAGATGCGGTCGAGTTCGCCGAGAAACCGCGACCGGTCCTGCGGGGCGAAGCTGGCATTGTAGCCCTTGCTTTCGCCGGTCTCGCGCAGATGCTGCTTTAGGTCGCGCATCGCCACCGCCATGCCGATCGTTTCCGGCGTGAAGGGGCGCCCGGTCGGTCCAAGCACATGCGCACCGAGCGCCACCGCGCGGGCGGCCAGCGGAATGTCGGCGGTGATCACAATGTCGTTGGTCCGCGCATTGTCGACGATCCAGTCGTCGGCGGCATCGGCGCCCTTTGAGACGACGACATTGCGGATCATCGGATCGCGCGATGGCCGCAGGCCGCCATTGGAGACGTAGGTGACAACGACGCCATGCCGGTCGGCCACTTTTTCGACCTCGGCCTTGACCGGGCAGGCGTCGGCATCGACGAGAATGGCGGGTGAGGGCATTGTCTCTCCAGAACGAGCAGGGGCCGGAAACCTGTCCGGCCCCATACCCTGAAATCTCACGATAGTCAGGCCGGCAAGGCGCCGGACTTCTTCGCCGTCCAGGTTGCGATATAGTCCATCAGTCCGGGATTGAGGCAGTCATAGGGTTCGAGCCCGATCGTCTTCAGCTGCGAACGGATGCCGTCCATCCGCTTTGGATCGACACCGGATTCGATGATCGACGAGACAAAGGCAGTGAAGCCCGGAGGCGACCAGCCGTCCTCCTCGAAGCGCTCGGGATGGATGAAGGACAGGCCCTTGAACGGGTGGTCGCGCTCGACCGGTCCGTGCATGTGCACCCCGCAGCCGGTGCAGGCATGGCGCTGGATCAGCGCCGAGGGGTCGACCACCTTCAGCTTGTCACCATTCTCGGTGACGGTGACGTCGCCGGTGCCGGCAACGGCAACGACCGAGAACACCGCGCCCTCCGGCTTCCAGCACTTTGTGCAGCCGCAGGCGTGGTTGTGGGCGATCTGGCCTTTGACCTTCACCCTGACCGGCTTGCTGGTGCAGGCGCAGACCAGCGTGCCGCCGGCAAAGCTGGCGCTTTCCCGGGGCAGTCCATTGTCGATTTTCGAATGCAGTTTTTCCGGCATTCTTTTTTCCTCCCAGTTGTGAACCCAGAAGTCGCAGGCCGGCTGGTCGGCGACTTGTGGTCCTGCTCAGTAAACCACGACACTCCTGATCGATTTGCCCTCATGCATGAGATCAAAACCCTTGTTGATGTCCTCGAGCTTCAGCGTGTGGGTGATCATCGGGTCGATCTGGATCTTGCCGTCCATGTACCAGTCGACGATCTTCGGCACGTCGGTGCGGCCGCGTGCGCCGCCGAAGGCGGTGCCCATCCAGGTGCGCCCGGTGACCAGCTGGAACGGCCGTGTCGAAATCTCCTGGCCGGCACCGGCCACACCGATGACGACCGATTTGCCCCAGCCGCGATGCGAGGCTTCCAGCGCCTGGCGCATCACCTTGGTGCTGCCCGTGCAGTCGAATGTGTAGTCGGCACCGCCGATCTGGTCGGCGCCGCGCTTGGTCATGTTGACGAGGTGGGGCACGACATCGCCGTCGATCTCCTTCGGATTGACGAAATGCGTCATGCCGAACCGCT
>NZ_RZRT01000005.1:0-287588 GCF_003998295.1 Mesorhizobium sp. M7A.F.Ca.US.011.01.1.1 | reverse complement strand
TGCCAAGCGAACAGTCGAAACCGTCTGTGACGCCATCGGCCAAATCCTCGGCACCGTCACGTCAACCGAATGCCGAAATTACTTCACAGAGGCAGGCTATGCCCAACCTAAATTCATCCCGCTCTAGCCGATTGACGGGGGAGAGGAAAGGCGCGAACCTGTTGCAGCACGGCTCCCTTCCTCCCTTCGGGAGAGAACTCACGAGGCGGTGAGGTCACGCCAGAATGACAACGACCGAAACCAACCCGAACAGGGCGATCAGCAGATAGTCGGCAACGCGATAGAGTTTCAGCGCCTGCCTGATGTCGAGGCTGTCGGCTTCGCGCCGCCCACCTTCGCCCATGAAGACGTCGTCGACCAGGACGCCGCCGTAGCTGCGCGGTCCGGCGAGCGACAGGCCGAGCGCGCCGGCCATCGCCGCTTCCGGCCAGCCGGCATTGGGTGAGCGATGTTTTTTCGCGTCGCGCAATACCGCATGCCAGGCATTTTTCGCATCAGCGCCTTTGACGAGGAACGCCGCCAGCACGATCAGCAGCGCCGTCAGCCGCGACGCCGGTAGATTGATCCAGTCGTCGAAGCGCGCCGCTGCCCAGCCGAACGCCTCGTGGCGCGGGGTGCGGTGGCCGATCATCGAATCGGCGGTGTTGGCGGCCTTGTAGGCGGCGCCGCCGGCCAGGCCGCCGACGCCGGTCCAGAAAGCGGGGGCGACGATGCCGTCAGAGAAATTCTCGGCCAGGCTCTCGATCGCCGCGCGGCAGACGCCGGCCCTGTCGAGCGTTTCAGGGTCGCGGCCGACGATCCGCGAAACGGCAACGCGGCCCAAAGCCAGGCCGCCGGTGTCGAGCGCGTCAGCCACCGCCTCGACATGCTCATAGAGGCTCTTTTGCGACAGAAGCGACGTTGCCAGAAGGGCCGTGATGACGAGGCCCATGGGAACGAACCAGAACAGGATCTGCACGCCCAGGCCAATTATCGCCGGCACCAGCACGATGACCAGCAGCGCCTGGACACCACGCTTGCGACGCAGCGCGTCGGGATCAGTGGCGCGGTTGAGCCTGTGGTCGAGAAAGGATATCAGCCTGCCGAACCACGTCACCGGATGGCCGATGGCGCGAAACAGCCAATCGGGGTAACCGAGGGCGAATTCGACGGCCAATGACAGGAAAGCGATCAGGACTGACATGAAGCTTCTTAATGGGGCGGTTGTGGACCATGGTGGAAGTCTTGGCCGCGCGAGGGCGCTTTTTCCCAACGCCCTGCTGCCATTCGTCGACCTCTCGACCGGTATCAATCCGCACTCCTACCCGCTTTTCGACCTGCCCGCCACCACCCTGTCGCGGTTGCCGGAATCAGGGCGCGCGCGCGACCTGATAGAGATCGCGGCCAGCACCTATGGGGCGCCGTCGCCAGCCAACATCGTGGCGGCACCGGGCACGCAGATCCTGTTGCCGCGCGTCGCCTCGCTGATTACCCCCGGAAGGGCGCTGGTGCTGGGTCCGACCTACGCCGAACATGCCCGCGCAGCAGTGATCGCCGGGCACGCGGTGACCGAGGTCGGCGATTTCGCTGACCTGGCGGACGCCGACCTTGCCATCATCGTCAATCCGAACAATCCGGATGGACGTGTCATCGAGCGCGACCGGTTGCTGGCTCTGGCCGCCGGATTGCGCGCCAAGGGCGGGCTGCTGGTTGTCGACGAAGCGTTCATGGATGTTGGGCCGCGCAAGCATAGCCTCTGCGGCGATGTCGGCCAGGGCGTCGTCGTCGTGCTGCGCTCGTTCGGCAAGTTCTTTGGTCTGGCCGGCCTGCGGCTCGGTTTTGCACTTTCCGATGCTGTGACGGTCGAACGGCTGGAAACACAATTCGGGCCATGGGCCGTCGCCGGCCCGGCGCTGGAATACGGCATCCGCGCGCTTGCCGATATTGGCTGGCAGGACGCGATGCGGACGGCGCTGGCTGATGAATCGGCGCGGCTCGATGCGCTGTTCGGCCGCTTCGGTATTCCCGTCGTGGGCGGCACCACGCTGTTTCGTTTTCTTCGCCTGCCGCATGCCGCCGATTTGTTTGCCGCGCTCGGCGAGCGCGGCATCCTGCTTCGCCATTTTGCCGATCGGCCTGACGTTCTGCGCGCCGGCCTGCCGGGGAGTGAGGAGGAATGGCAGCGGCTCGAGACCGCTCTTGCCGAATGGGCGTCGCGGCGCGAGCATCAATCGAAGGGTTCAAAACAATGATCCATGTCTGTTCGCTGGCAAAGATCGAGGAAACGGTGGCCAGGACCGGCGCCGACCGCATGCTGTCGCTGCTTGCCGCCGGAACGGAGGTGGTCCGTCCGGCGTCGATCGCCCGAGAAAACCATCTGCATCTGGTCATGCATGACATCGCGGCGGCGCAGGACGGCATGACCATGCCGGGCGAGGAGCATGTCCGTAACCTGCTCGATTTCGCGCGCCGCTGGGACCGGGCAAGGCCGATGCTCGTGCATTGCTATGCCGGCATCAGCCGCTCGACGGCTTCGGCCTATATCATCGCGGCCGCATTGGCGCCGAAACGCGACGAGGCCGAACTGGCGCGGACGCTGCGGGCGCTGTCGCCCTCGGCAACACCCAATCCGCGACTGATCGCGGTGGCCGATGCGTTGCTTGATCGCAACGGCCGCATGATCGAGGCGATCGAATCGATCGGGCGCGGCGCCGATGCCTTCGAAGGCACGCCCTTCGCGCTGAGGATCGACAGCTAGCTGCCCCACGTCGTTGTTCGATTATCGAGTGCCTTCATTCGCCCAATCTTCATGCCCGTGGCGTACCCGGACAATGAACACGTCGTCGTCGGCTTCGATCCGGTAGACGACAAGATGGGCTTTGAAGGGATGGATACGCATCGGTGGCCTCAATTCAAGCCGCTCCCGCGCTATTCGGGGACTGGCAGCGATCAGGTCAAAGATCGTGAACAACTCGTCATGATACTGTCTGGCCTGCACAGCGCCGAACAGGCGCACCCCTTGCTCGGCAATACCGACGATGTCCTCTTCCGCGGCTAAAGAAAGGCGAAATCCCACTACCTATTGCCGGATGGCTTTTCAGCGCGTTTAACCGCCTCCGTGAAAAGCGCGTCCCTGGATCGATTGCCGATGCCACTCTTCAAGCCATCATCGACAAAGCGCTGCATGGCGGCAATCTTGTCGTTGCGCTCCTGATCCCGACGGATCAAATCGCGCACATAGTCGCTCGCGTTGGCGTAACGGCCCGTTTCGGTTTGCGCCTCAACCCAATCTTTCATCGGGTCGGGCAATGATACGTTCATCGTTGCCATACTGGTCTCCATATCCCGTCCAGTATGGTCCATTTTGGCAAAGTTTGTCAAAATCTCTTGTCCGGAAATCTCTTGTGCAAAAGCGTGATTGTCTGATCCGCCCTCCGTCGCCTGGTTTGTTCAAGAGGACAGCGTTTGCCTTTCGATGCCAGACCACTGGTTTGGAGGCTACGTCAGCCAGTCCGCGAGCTTCGCCTTGCGGACATCCCGCAGCAGGCTGATGAAGCCGTCGGCCTGATATTCTGCCGTCAGCCGGCCCTTCTCCGCCGTTGCGATGCTGGCATCGCCGACGACGCCGTTCGGGTTGAGATCGCCAGCGATCCAGGCAAAGGCGTGGGTGCCGGTGTGGCGCAGCAGCGAGAATTCCTTCTCGGCCTTGGCGACATTGGAAACGAAATTGTCGGCCTTGCCCATGTCGACGAGGTCCGGCCGGAAATGCAGCATCAGCGAGGTCTCGACATCGCCGCCATGGATGCCGTGACGGTCCTCCAGTTCGGTGTACATGCCGGCCGGACGACCAAAACGCTGCCAGCTGGTCTTTACCGCCAGCATCTTTTCACGCACGCGCAGTTCGCGCGTGACAATGCCCATGATCTCTTCGTTGCCGCCATGCGAATTGACCACGATCAGCTTGCGCACCCCGGCGCGCGCGATCGACAGGCCAAGCTCGGTCCAGGCTTCTATCAGCGTGGTTGCCGGCAGAGTGAGGGTGCCCGGCGCATGCAGATGTTCGTTCGACTTGCCCACCGCCTGGACCGGCAGGATGCGGATGTCGAGATTGTCGGGCAGGCGGGCGATGACCGTGTCGAGCATGCCGTTCATGATCGAGGTGTCGGTCGAGACAGGCAGATGCGGGCCATGCTGCTCGATCGCCGCCACCGGCAGCACGGCGATCGTCGCCTCCGGATCGATCGAGGCGTATTCGGTGGTCCGGTAGTCCCCCCACCACACACGTTTCTTCGCAACAGTCATGTCATGCCTCTTCGATGAACGGCCAGACCTAGCGCGGCGGAGGTTGTCTGTCGATCACCCGGCCGCGATGGCCTCGACCTCGACCTTGAATTCGGGGCGGGCAAAGCCGGAAACGATCATCAGCGTCGAGGCCGGCGCGGGGCTGGAAAACAGCTGGTCGCGGACATCCATATAGGGCCGCAGATGCGCGCGGTCGGTGACATAGGCGTTGATACGGATGATGTCGCGTAGGCCCAGCCCGGCTTCGCCGAGAATCGCTTCGATGTTGCGGAAGCAGAGTTCGGCCTGCGCGCCGGCGTCTTCGGGAATCTGGTCGTCCGCGGTGATGGCGACCTGACCCGAGCACAGCACCAGCCGCTTGCCAGCCGGCACCTCGACGCCGTGGCTGTAGCGAGCAAAGGGCGGCTTGATCGACTTCGGGGTGAGGAATCTGAACATGGCAATCTCCTGGATGCCGTCAGCCTAAAGCCGGACCCACTACACCTTCAAGATGGCGGTGCATGTTGCCCGGGCGATTATGGACAGCCGTTCAAAAAATAGGCACGATGCCTTCCGTACAGCATGACCCGTCCGCGCTTGGCATGGCAACGTCTTTCAAGCGGGCGGCCCCGGCGCCAGACGCCGGTGGCATGTGTCTTGCTTCTTGAATCTTTGGTGTCGAGCCTGGCGCGTGGCGCGCCGGAGCAAACAGAGGGTGGTGTCGATGTACGGAAAACAGAAGATCTCGGTGGCGGTTGTGGCCCTGCTTGCAGCCAGCACGCTGGGTGCTGCTGCGAATGAGAAAGTCACCTTCGGCACCAACTGGTTGGCCGAGCCGGAGCATGGCGGATATTACCAGTCCGTGGCGGACGGCACCTATGCTGCCTGCGGCCTCGACGTCACCATCATGCAGGGCGGTCCGCAGGTCAGCGGCCGGCCGATGCTGCTGGCCGGCAAGATCGATTTCTACATGGGCGGCAATCTGCTGTCGGCTTTCGATGCCGTGCAGCAAGGCATTCCCATGCGCGTGGTGGCGGCGGATTTCCAGAAGGACCCGCAGGTCATCATGTCCCATCCCGGCGAAGGGCTCGACAAATGGGAGGACCTGAAGAACGCCGACCAGTACATATTGGGTGACGAGGGCGTGCAGACCTTCTTCCAGTGGATGGTCATCGAACTCGGCTTCGATGCCTCCAAGCGCGCGCCCTACACCTACAACACCGCTCCCTTCCTCGCCAACAAGAAGTCGATCCAGCAGGGCTACGTCACCTCCGAGCCGTTCGCGGTCAAGAAGGAGGGCGGCTTCGTGCCGAACCAGTTCCTGCTCGCCGACTATGGCTGGGACACCTACTCTACGACGATCGAGGTGATGCAGGACACGATCGACAAGAAGCCGGAGGTAGTCCAGTGCTTCGTCGATGGCTCCGCCAAGGGCTGGTACAAATATCTCTACGGCGACAACAAGGCCGCCAACGACTTGATCAAGAAAGACAATCCCGACATGAGCGACGAGCAGATCGCGTTCTCGATCGAGCAGATGAAGAAGTTCGGCCTGGCCGATTCCGGCGACACCGAAAAGCTCGGCATCGGCGCCATGACCGACGAGCGGATCAAGAGTTTCTACGACAAGATGGTCAAGGCCAAGGTCACGCCAGCCGGCATCGACATCAAGAAGGCCTACACGCTGACCTTCATCAACAAGGGCGTCGGGCTCGAGCTGAAGAAATAGGCCGGTCCCCGCATGATAAGGGAAAAAGTGGCGCCAGCGCCGGCTGTGTCGGGTACGGCCCCGACGCTTCTGGCGCTGCGCGGCGTCGGCAAGGTATTTTCCAACGGCGTGACGGCGCTCAGCGATGTCGACCTGACCATCCGGGAAGGCGATTTCCTCAGCCTGCTCGGACCGTCGGGCTGCGGCAAGTCGACGGCACTGCGGCTGATCGCCGGCCTGTCGACGCCGACCTCCGGCGTGCTCGATTGGCGCGGCGGCGGCGCGCTTGACCGCTCGAACATCGGCTTCGTATTCCAGGAGCCGACGCTGCTGCCCTGGGCCAGCGTCTTCGACAATGTCTGGCTGCCGCTTCGGCTGAAAGGCGTAAGCCGCGCCAGTGCCGCGCCAGTGGTGACGGAAATGCTGGCGCGGGTGCACCTGACCGGCTTCGAAGATGCGGTGCCGCGCGAACTGTCCGGCGGCATGAAGATGCGCGTCTCGATCGCGCGGGCCATGGTGACCAAACCGCGCGTGCTGTTGATGGACGAGCCGTTTGCAGCGCTGGACGAGATCACCCGCTTCAAGCTCAACAATGATCTGCTGGAGCTGTGGCAGGACGAACGCTTCACCGTTGTCTTCGTCACCCACAGCGTCTTTGAAAGCGTGTTCCTCTCCAACCGCGTTGTCGTCATGGCGGCGCGGCCGGGCAGGGTGTTCGACGAACTCGCCATCGAGGCCTCCTATCCGCGCGACGAGGCGTTTCGCACTTCGCCCGACTATGCGGCGCTCTGCCGTCAGGCCTCCGATGTGCTGGTCCAGGCCATCAATTCAACAGCAGGCGCGCATCATGACGGCCATTGACGAGCGCGTGCTCGAACTCGACCCCGAGGAAGCACGCCGCGTGCGCCAGGAGCGGTTCGAACGGATCGGCCGCTGGGTGCTGCCGCTGGCGATCATGATGCTGGCGATCTGGCTGTGGGATCGCATCTGCGTCTGGAACGAGATCCCGCAATACATCCTGCCGCGCCCCGGCGTGGTTCTGTGGACGCTCTACAACGATGCCGGCTTGCTGTTTTCCTCACTGCTGGTGACCTTGCGCATCACCTTCCTCAGCCTGGCTCTGGCGGTCGTCGGCGGGGTCGGGCTGGCGGTGCTGTTCGCACAATCGAAATGGGTGGAGATGTCGTTCTTCCCGTTCGCCATCGTGCTGCAGGTGACGCCGATCGTGGCGATCTTTCCGCTGATCAATATCTATGTGAACGACCAGACGACCAAGCTTCTGCTGTGCGCCTGGATCGTCGCCTTCTTTCCGATCCTGTCCAACACCACGCTTGGCCTCAACTCCGTCGACCGCAATCTGCGCGACATGTTCAAGCTCAACGGCGCGACGCGCTGGCAGCAATTGCGCTATCTCAGGCTGCCGGCGGCGATGCCCTATTTCCTCGGCGGGCTGAAGATCGCCGGCGGCCTGTCGCTGATCGGCGCGGTGGTGGCCGAGTTCGTCGCCGGCACCACCGGCCAGTCGTCCGGCCTTGCCTCGCGCATCATCGAGGCCGGCTACCGGCTCAACGCGCCGCGGCTGTTCGCGGCGCTGTTCCTGATCTCGCTGACCGGCATTTTGATCTTCCTCGTGCTGTCGCTGATTTCGCATCTCATTTTGCGGCGCTGGCACGAAAGCGCACTGAAGCAGGAGCGCTAGGATGACTGAAAGGTTGGTGCGAAACGCCCCCCTCTGGCCTGCCGGCCATCTCCCCCTCGAGGGGGGAGATCAACTGTATGTTTTGTTTTCGCCAATTTCAAATGTTGCAAGAGGAGCGGCGTGGCTGAAGCAGCCAATCTCCCCCCTTGAGGGGGAAATGTCCGGTAGGACAGAGGGGGGCAGGCCTTGATACCAGCCTCCGGCTCTTATCAGCTCGCTAACGTCCGTGTTCATCAATCACTGACGTCGGGCCTTACTGCAACTTACGATAATGACGGTTTCGCGCTGGCCGACATTGCCGTCGCCGACGGCAAGGTCTCCAGCATTGCAGCGCATGGCAAATCGAAGGCACGTGCCGATGCCATCGACCTCGCCGGCCGTATAATCCTGCCATGCTTCGTCGACTGCCACACGCATATCGACAAGGGCCATATCTGGCCGCGAAAGCCCAATCCCGACGGCACGTTCATGGGCGCGTTGAATGCCGCCGGCGCCGATCGTGTGGCACGCTGGAGCGCCGAGGACGTTGCGAAACGGATGGATTTCTCGCTGCGCTCAGCCTACGCCCATGGCACCAGGGCGCTGCGCACGCATCTCGACAGCGTCGCGCCGCAGGAGGAAATCTCCTGGCCGGTGTTCGAGGCGATGCGCGAGACATGGCGCGGCCGCATTGAGTTGCAGGGCGCCTGTTTGCTCGGCATCGAAGGCGTGCGCGACAAAAAGTGGTTCGACAGACTGGCAAAAAGGGTTGCCGCGGCAAAGGGCGTGCTCGGTGTCGTCACCTATATGGTGCCGGACCTCGAAGAACTGCTCGACCATGTCTTCGCGCAAGCCATCAAGCATGGCCTCGATCTCGATTTCCATGCCGACGAGACCGATGACATCTCCGCCATATCGCTGAAGAAGATCGCCGAGGCCGCTCTTTGGAACGGTTTCGAAGGAAAGATCCTCGTCGGCCATTGCTGCTCGCTTGCGCGCCAGCCGGACCTCGATGTGCTCGACACGCTGGACAAGGTGGCGAAAGCGGGGCTCGCCATCGTCTCGCTGCCAATGTGCAACCTCTATCTGCAGGACCGGCGCGGCGACCAAACCACGCCGCGCTGGCGCGGCGTGACGCTGCTGCACGAGATGAAGGCGAGGGGGGTTCCGGTGGCAGTCGCTTCCGACAACACGCGTGATCCCTTCTACGCCTATGGCGATCTCGACATGCTGGAGGTCTACCGCTTGGCGACGCGCATCCTGCATTTCGATCATCCGGTCGCCGACTGGCCGCAAGCGGTCACCGCGACGCCGGCCAAGGTGATGCGGCTTGATGGCTTCGGCACGCTTGCCGCCGGCGGCGATGCCGATTTTGTCCTGTTCAAAGGCCGAAGCTGGACGGAATTGCTCTCGCGGCCCGAATCGGATCGCATCGTGGTGCGCGGCGGCAAGGCGATCGACCGGCAATTGCCCGACTATGCCGAACTCGACGAACTGATGGTGGAATGATGGATTTTTCGGCGCTCAAACGCGATCTTGACGGGCTCAAGGTCGACGACAACCCGGCCATCGTCCAGCAGAAAAGCCGTGACTTCTACTGGTACAGCCCGGTGCTGAAGCAGCAACTGGACCATGTCACCGGCGATCTGATCGTGACGCCAAGGAATGAGACCGAACTGATACGCGTGCTTGCTACGTGTCATCGCCATGGCGTGCCGGTGACACCGCGCGGCAGCGGCACCGGCAATTACGGCCAGGCGATGCCGCTCTCCGGCGGCGTCGTGCTCAACCTTGCCGAGATGAACGAGATCAAGTCGATCGCCCGGGGTCGCGTCGTGACCGGACCGGGGGCCATTCTGGCCGATATCGACAAGGCAACGCGGGCGCATTCCGGGCAGGAGCTGCGGCTGTCGCCCTCCACCTACAACACCGCTTCGATCGGCGGCTTCATCGCCGGCGGTTCGGGCGGCGTCGGCTCGATCAATTTCGGCGGGTTGCGCGATTTCGGCAATGTGCTGCGCCTGCGGGTGGTGACCATGGAGGCCGAGCCGAAAGCGCTCGAACTCACCGGCGAGGATCTGCACAAGGTGACCCATGCCTATGGCACCAACGGCATCATCACCGAAGTCGAGATGCCGCTGACCGCGGCTTATGAATGGATCGACGTCATCGTCGGCTTCGACGCTTTCATGGATGCGGCCCGCTATGGAAATGCGCTGGCGTGCCAGGACGGTATCCTGACCAAGCTGATCACGCCGATAGCGGCACCCGTGCCACAGCTTTATTTCAAGCGGCATCAGAAATTCCTGAAGCAGGGGCAGAGCATCTGCGTCGTCATGGTGGCGCGGCACGGGCTAGATGCCTTCCTGGCCTTTAATCGCCGTGCCGGCGGCGAGGTGATCTTCAATGCAGCCTCAGCGACGCTGGACGAGAAAAAGGGCCTGCCACCGGCCTATGAGCTGGCCTGGAACCACACCACACTGAGGGCGCTGCGCGTCGATCCTTCGATTACCTATCTGCAGTCGCTCTATCCCTTTCCCAAGCAACTGGCGCTGGTCGAAAAGATGGATGCGATGTTTCCGGGCGAGGTTTTCTCGCATCTGGAATTCGTACGGCTGGACGGCAACATCACCTGCTTCGGCCTGCCGCTGGTCAAGTTCACCACTGAAGCAAGGCTCGACGAGATCATGCGGCTGCATGAGGAGAATGGCTGCCCGATCTTCAACCCGCATCGCTACACGCTGGAAGAGGGCGGCATGAAGCAGACGGATGCCGTGCAGCTCGCCTTCAAGCGCGAGACCGATCCGCAAGGCCTGCTCAACCCCGGCAAGATGATCGCCTGGGAGAACCCGGACTACGACTACCGTTCGGGTCGGACTTTTCTGTTCAAGGGGCTGCAGAGAGTGGGATGAGGAGAGGTTTGCGCTTGAGTACCCCCCTCTGTCCTGCCGGACATCTCCCCCGCAAGGGCGGAGATTGGCAGCCTTTGAGTCGCGACCATTCTGCGGCGTCGACAGTTAGCGAAAGCGATACGGCAGTCCGATCTCCCCCCTTGCGGGGGAGATGCCCGGCAGGGCAGAGGGGGGTGCCTCGCACTGACCTTGCGGATATTCCCCTGTGAACATCCTCGTCCTTTACGCCCATCCGGTCGAGACCAGCTTCAATGCCGGCCTGCACCGCATGATCGTAGAGCGGTTGACGGCGGCGGGCCATACGGTCGATGACTGCGACCTCTACGCGGAGGATTTCAATCCGCGGATGACGCGGCAGGAAAGGCTGGGCTACCACAATCAGCGCGGCGCCGCTGACGCTGCCGCGCCTTATGTCGAACGCCTGCTGCGCGCCGATGCGCTGGTGCTTTCCTATCCGGTCTGGAACTACGGCTTTCCAGCGATCCTGAAAGGCTTTTTCGATCGCGTCTTCCTGCCCGCCGTGTCGTTCAAATTGGTCGACGGCAAGGCGCAGCCGTCGCTGCACAACATACGCAAGGTTGCCGCGGTGACTACCTATGGCGGCAGCCGGTTCCGCGCCATGCTGATGGGTGATCCGCCGCGCAAACTGATCAAGCGCATGCTGCGCGCCACCGTCAAACCGGGCGCACCGGTGAGCTATCTTGCACATTATTCGATGAATCTGTCGACCGACAGCACGCGCAAGACCTTCATGGCCAAGGTCGCGGCCAGCATGGATGCCTTCTGATGCGCGCGCTGGTGGTCTACTGCCATCCGGTGCCGGACAGCTTCTGTGCAGCAATTCGCGATACCGCCATCGACGTGCTGATGCGACGAGGCTGGGAGGTGCGGCTGCTCGACCTCTATGCCGAGAAGTTCGACCCGGTGATGGGTTGCGACGAGCGACGCTCCTACAATGACCAGGCGCCGCAGGACCCGGCGCTGAAGCCGCATTTCGAGCTGCTCAACTGGGCCGAAGCGATCCTGTTTGTATATCCGACCTGGTGGTACGGACTGCCGGCGATGCTGAAGGGCTGGCTCGACCGGGTGTGGGCGACGGACGTCGCCTTCAAGCTGCCGGCCGGCAAGGGGCGGATCAAGTCGCTGATGACGCATGTGACCAAGGTCGGTGTCATCACCACCTGCGGCGCCCCGACCTGGTGGAGCGTCGTCGTCGGCCAGCCGGGACGCAAGACCCTGCTGCGCGGCATGCGGGCGCTATGCGCGACGCGCTGCCGGACGTTTTTCCTGGCGCACTATTTGATGGATGCTTCGACGCCGCGGAGCCGGGCGGCGTTTTTGGGCAAGGTGCGGGCGAAGCTGGAGCGGTTTTAGGGAATTGGCGTCCTTCTCCCCGTTCTACGGGGAGAAGATGCCGGCAGGCAGATGAGGGGCAGCGCGAACTTTTCGGACCTTGGCGCCGCCCCTCATCCTACCCTTCGGGCCACCTTCTCCCCGTGAAACGGGGAGAAGGGAAGACAGCGCTACATCCTGGTCCGCTCCGACTTCGGATCGTACATCGGCTTCAGCGATGCTTCCGCCGCAAAACGCTCGCCGGCGATCTCGATCTCGTAAGATGAGCCCAGCACGTCCGCCTCGCTCTCGCCCTGGCACTTGATATAGCCCAGCCCAACGGCGCCGCCGAGATGATGGCCGTAATTGCCCGAGGTGATCGGGCCGACGATCTTGCCGTCGCGCAGGATCGCTTCGTTGTGGAAAAGCAGGGGTTGCGGGTCCTTCAGGCGGAACTGCATCAACCGGCGTGACAGTCCGGCTTCCTTCTTCCTCAGCACGGCATCACGGCCAATGAAGTCGCCCTTGGCTGTTTTGACCGCGAAGCCGAGGCCGGCTTCCAGGACATTGTCCTCATCGGTGATGTCATGGCCGAAATGCCGAAACGCCTTTTCGATGCGGCAGGAATCCAGCGTGTGCAGGCCGCAGAGTTTCAGGCCGACATCCGCCCCTGCCTCGTCGATTGCCTCAAAAACATGGGCCGCCTGGTCGGTCGAGACATAGAGTTCCCAGCCGAGCTCACCGACATAGGTGACACGATGCGCGCGGGCCAGGCCCATGCCGATCTCGATCTCCTGGAACGTGCCGAACGGATTGGCCTCGTTGGAGAAATCGTTCGGGCTCACCTTTTGAATCAGCTTTCGCGCGTCCGGTCCCATCAGGCAGAGCACGCTTTCGGCAGCGGTGACATCTGTGATGACGACAAACTCGTCGGTCAGATGCTTGCGCAGCCAGGCAAGGTCGCGCTGCAGCGTGGCGCCTGGCACGACGAGAAAGAACGCCGTTTCCGACAGGCGCGAGACGGTGAGGTCGCTCTCGATACCGCCGCGCTGGTTGAGCATCTGGGTGTAGACGATCTTGCCCGGCACGACGTCCATGTCGTTGGCGCAGAGCTTTTGCAGGAAGGCACAGGCGTCGCGGCCCTCGACACGGATCTTGCCGAACGAGGTCATGTCGAACAGGCCGACCTTGTTCCTGACCGCAAGGTGTTCCTCGCGCTGGTTGTCGAACCAGTTCTGCCGCTTCCAGGAATAGCGGTATTCGCGCTCCTGGCCCTCACGAGCGAACCAGTTGGCGCGCTCCCAGCCGGCGACTTCGCCGAACACGGCACCGCGCGCCTTCAGATGCTCATGCAGCGGCGAACGCCTGACATTGCGCGACGTCGCCATCTGACGATAGGGGAAATGGTCGGCATAGAGCAGGCCGAGCGTTTCGGAGACGCGCTCCCGGAGGTAACGGCGGTTCTTCTGGAACGGCTGGGCGCGGCGGATGTCGACTTCCCAGAGATCGAAGGGGGCTTCGCCGTCGTTGATCCATTGCGCCAGCGCCATGCCGGCGCCTCCGGAAGAGACGATGCCGATCGAATTGTAGCCGGTCGCCATCCAATAACCGGAGAGTTCGGGCGCCTCGCCGAGATAATAGCGGTCGTCCGGCGTAAAACTTTCGGGGCCGTTGAAGAAGGTGTGGATGCCGGCGGTAGCCAGCATTGGCATGCGGTTGACGCCCATTTCGAGGATCGGCTCGAAATGCTCCATGTCCTCCGGCAACTGGTCGAAGCAGAAATCCTCGCGAATACCGTCCATGCCCCAGGGCTTTGCCACCGGCTCGAAGGCACCCAGCATCATCTTGCCGGCGTCTTCCTTGTAGTAGGCGCATTCGTCCGGCACGCGCAGCACCGGCAGCCGGCCGAGGCCGGGGATCGGTTCGGTGACGAGGTAAAAATGCTCGCAGGCGTGCAGCGGGATGGTGACGCCGTTCTGCGCTCCCAGTTCGCGCGCCCACATGCCGGCGCAGTTGACGACGATGTCCGCCTCGATGGTGCCTTGGTCTTCGCCCTGTGCCCAGGACACGCCGGTGACGCGGCCGGCCTTGGTGTGGACCTTCGTGACCTTCACATTCTCGACAATGGTGGCGCCGCGCTGGCGCGCGCCCTTGGCCAGCGCCATGGCGATGTTGGCGGGGTCGCACTGGCCGTCGAGCGGCAGGTGCACGGCGCCAACGACGTCGGAGACATTGAGATGCGGGTACATCTCACTGACTTCCTTGGGCGAAATCTCGCGAACATCGACATCGAAGGCGCGCGCCAGCGATGCTTGCCGATAGATCTCGTGCTTGCGTTCTTCGGTCAGCGCCACGGTGATCGAGCCGACCTGGCGCATGCCGGTGCCGACTTCGGTCTCGGCTTCCAGCTTGACGTAGAGGTCGGCGGAATATTTCGCCAGCCGGGTCATGTTCTGGGAGCCGCGCAACTGGCCGATCAGGCCGGCGGCGTGCCATGTCGTGCCCGACGTCAGCTGCTTGCGTTCGAGAAGCACGATATCGGTCCAGCCGAGCTTGGCCAGGTGATAGGCGACCGAACAGCCGGAAACGCCGCCGCCGATGATGACCGCTCTTGCTTTGGCGGGAACTGCCTTGGCGGTCATGCTGCCTCGCGACGGTAGCTGGAAGCAAAGCGGCGCAGACGAAGTGCAGCTTCCCGCAGCACGGGTTCGGGCTGGCAGAGGCTGATGCGAATGTGGCCGGCGGCCGCCTCGCCGAAGCTGGAGCCGGGCATCACGCCAACCTTTTCGTTGTCGAGCAGGGCCCAGGCGAATTTCTCGTCGTCCGGTTCGACGGCCGAGATGTCGAGCATGACATACATGCCGCCCTCCGAACCGCGCACGGTGACATCGTTCATGCCCCGCACGGCGTCGAGCAAGACGGTGCGGCGTGCCGCGTAACGTTCGGCGATCTCCTTGACGCCGTAACGGTTCTCCAGCGCCTCGGAACAAGCGATCGAGATGAAGGCCGGCAGGCCGTAGGTCGTCACCAGATTGAGATTGATCATGAGCGTGATCATCTCCTCCGGCCCCGTCAGCCAGCCCATGCGCCAGCCGGTCATGCCGTGGCTCTTGGACATCGAATTGATGACCAGCGTACGCTCGGCCATCCCCGGCAGCGAACGCGGCGAGACGTGCTCGCCGCCGCCGAGCGTCCAGTAGACTTCGTCCGACAGAAGCCAGAGGTCGTGCTCCCGGCATACCTTGGCCAACTGCTCCAGCCGCTCGCGCGAATAGACAGCTCCTGTCGGATTGTTCGGCGTGTTGATCAGGATGGCGCGCGTGTTCGGCCGGATTGCCGCGCGGATCATGTCGGCACGCGGCTGGAAGCCATCCTCGGCCGGTGTCTCGACGACGGTGAACTCAGCGCCAGCAGCGCTGAACGTGTTGGGATAGGTGGCATAGTAGGGCGCCACGACGATAGCGTGATCGCCCTGGTCGAGCACGCCCTGCACGGCGGCGTAGAGTGCGGCCTGGCCACCCGGTGTGGCGATCACCTGATCCGGCGACGTCTCGACGCCGGTGCAGGCGGTCGAGGCCGCCGCCATCGCCCTGCGCAGGCGCGGCAAGCCGGGAAGCGGGGTGTAGTGATGATTGCTGCCGCGAACCGCGGTCACACAGGCTTCGATGGTCTGCGAAGGCGTGTCGAAATCATGGTCGCCGACCGACAGCATGATGATGTCTTCGCCGGCCTCCTTGCGCGTCCAGGCGGCGAAATGGACTTCCCAGCCGTCCTTGCCCGAAGGCACGATGCCGGAAATACGCGATGATGGTCTAGGCATGCAAAACTCCCGAAATTTCGTAGCCGGCCTGTTCGAGCCGGTCGCGCAGAGCGGCGATGTGCGGTGGTCCGACTTCGCAGCAGCCGCCAACGATGCTTGCCCCAGCCTCGACCCAGCCGATCGCCTGGTCGGCATAGGCATCCGGGCCAAGGTCGTGACGGGCGTGCAGCACATCGACGGTGCCGCCGTGCTTGAGTGCTTCGGTTGAAGTGAAGCCATTGGCGTAGGCGCCGACCGGGCCGCCGAGGTCGATCAGGTCAGGCAAAGCCGCGGCGATTGCTTCCGGCCGGCAGCAATTGACCAGCCGCGCGGCGACTGCCAGGCCATCGAGCGCGCCTGCCGCGGTGGCTATTGCTTCGCCGCTGCGCAGCCGCGGCTTGCCGTGGTCGGCCAGCGTCCACGACACCCATACCGGCTTGCCGCTTTCCGATGCCGCGGTGACCGCCGCGCGGGCTTCGTCCGCCGACGCCATGGTTTCACACAGGAACAGGTCGACGCCCTCGGCCTGCTCGGCAACGATGCGGCGGTAGATATCGAGCGTGTCCTCGAAGGAAATGGTCAGCGCCGGTGCATAGCTGCCGAAAAGCGGCGACAGGCAGCCGGCGATGGCCGCATCGCCGGCTTCGTCGCGGGCCTGCCCGGCCAATTCGATGCCGCGCTTCTGCAATGGCTTGAAGAGGTCTTCCGCGCCCTCGCGCGCCAGGCGTTCGGGTGTCGCAGAATAGGTGTTGATGGTGATCACGCGGGCGCCGGCACGGATGAATTCCGCGTGCAGGTCGCGCACCAGATCCGGTTCGTCGATCAGCACCCTGGCCGACCATAGCGGCGTCGGCTCGGACTTGCTGCGGCGGACCAGTTCCTGGCCCATCCCGCCATCGGTGAGGATGATTTTCTTCATGCGCGCAGCCTTTCGTTCTTCGGATCCCACAGCGGTTCATCCTTCTGCACGATCGCCTGAAAGCGGTCACCGAAGATTTCGACCTCGACTGATGTACCTGGTTCGGCCAGGTCGGCGCGCAGCATGCCGAGCGCGATCGATTTGTCGACCCGATGACCCCAGCCGCCTGAGGTCGTCTCGCCGACGATCTTGCCGTCATGCCACAGCGTCGACACCGAAGGGGCGTCGCAGTCGCCAGGATTTTGGACGACCAGCGTGACGAAGCGCTTCTTCACGCCTTGCTGCTTTTCGTTCAGCAGTGCCGCCTTGCCACGGAAGTCGGGCTTGTCCCATTTGACGAAGCGTTCGAGCCCGCCCTGCAGGATCGAATAGTCGGTCGACAGGTCGCCCTTCCAGGTGCGGTAGCCTTTTTCGAGCCTGAGCGAATCCAGCGCATACATGCCGAACGGCTTCAGCCCGTGCTGCTGGCCTGCCGCACAGATGGCATCGAAGATCGCGGCGGTGTCGTCCACCCTTGTGTGGATTTCCCAGCCGAGTTCGCCGGCGAAGGAGACGCGCACAAGCTTCGCCCAGCGGCCGGCGATTTTTGTCTCCTGATGCGTCAGCCATGACAGAGTGAGGTCGGCTTCGCAGACATCAGCGAGGATTTTTCGCGAGTTCGGGCCTGCCAGGATCTGGGTCGAGAATTCCTCGGTCCGGTCGATCAGCTTGAACGGTGCGTCCTTGGGCATGCGCGATTTCAGCCACTCGAAATCGTGCCATTGCGCGACCGCCGCGGTGATCAGCGTCATCAGGTTGTCGTCGTGGCGCACCACGGACATTTCGGTGACGATGCGGCCCTTGTCGTCGGCGAAATAGACGAGGCCGATGCGGCCTGGCTTCGGCACCAGGCCGGTGACCTGCAGGCTCAGCCATTCGGCGGCACCGGGACCGTCGAGATTGAAGCGCGAGAAGCCCGGCAGGTCCAAAATGCCAGCGGCGTCGCGCACGGCCAGGCATTCCTCGCGCACGCGATGATGCCACGGTCCGTCGCGGCGGAAGGTCAGCGTGGCTTCCTCGGAAATGTCATCGCCGTCTTGTGCGTACCAGGTGGCCCGCTCCCAGCCATTGTAGGCGTCGAAGCGGCCGCCGAGCGCCTTGATGCGATCATGGATCGGCGACAGCTTGCGGTCGCGCCCTTCCGGCCAGGCATGGCGCGGGAACTGGATGGCATACTCGTTGCCGTAGATCTCCATGCCCTTGGCGACGCAATAGTCCGGCGCCGAGGCAAAGGAGGTGAAGCGGCGCGGGTCGCACGACCACATGTCCCATTCGGTCTGGCCCTCTGTCACCCATTCGGCCAGCACCTTGCCGGCGCCGCCACCCTGGGCAATGCCGAAGGTGAAGACGCAGGCCTCGAAGGCATTGGGAACGCCGGGCATCGGGCCGATCAGCGGATTGCCGTCCGGCGTGTAGGGGATCGGGCCGTTGATGACCTTGGACAGGCCGGCGGTGCCAAGGATCGGCACGCGGGCGACGGCGTCGGCCAGATAATGTTCCAGCCGGTCGAGGTCGTCGGGGAACAGCTGGAAGGAAAAATCCTCCGGCATCGGGTCGTTGTGGGTGGCCCAATGCGCGCGGCAATTGCGCTCATAGGGGCCGAGATTCATGCCGTTCTTCTCCTGGCGCAGATAGTAGGAGGTATCGACGTCGCGCAGCAGCGGCAGTTTCTTCCGCTGTTCCTTCGACCATGCCGCCAGCTCGGGGATTTCCTCGAACAATATGTACTGATGGCTCATCACCATCATCGGCACGTCGCGGCCGAACATCCGGCCGACTTCGGCAGCGCGGTAGCCGGCGGCATTGACGACGATCTCGCAGCGGATCTCACCTTGTGCCGTCTCGACCAGCCATTCGTCGTTCTCACGGCGCACGCCTGTGACCGGGCAGAAGCGGATGATCCTCGCGCCCATGTCGCGCGCACCCTTGGCCAGCGCCTGGGTGAGCTGCGCCGGATCGATGTCGCCATCGCTTGGGTCGTAAAGTGCGCCTTTCAAATCATGCGTCTCGATGAAAGGATAGCGGCGCTGGATCTCGTCGACACCGACAATGTCTATGTCCATACCCTGGTAGAGGCCCATGCCCTTGGCGCGCTGAAATTCCTGCATGCGCTCTTTCGAGTGGGCAAGGCGCAGCGAGCCAGTGACATGATAGTTCATCGGATAGTCGACCGCGTCGGCCAGCCCGCGATAAAGCTCGGTCGAATAGCGCTGCATGTTCATCAGCGACCAGGACGAGGAGAAGGTCGGCACATTGCCGGCGGCATGCCAGGTCGAGCCGGAGGTCAGCTCGTACTTTTCGAGCAGCACGCAGTCGGTCCAGCCCGCCTTGGCGAGATGATAGAGCGCGGAGGTGCCGACGGCACCGCCTCCGATGATCACCACGCGCGCCGTGCTCGGCAAACCCGCCATGTTCTTCTCCAAACTTGAACTCAATAGACGGGTGGTGAAACCACCCAGATGATAATTGCAGGCTCGGCACCCGGATTGCGCCAGCGGTAGGGCTTGCCTTCGAAGCGAAAGGAGTCGCCCTCGCCAAGCCGATGCCAGACACCTCCGATCTCGATGTCGAACAGTCCGGACGCGACGTATCCGGCTTCCTCGGTCGGTCGCTGCGCCTCGGCCTTCAGTTCCGCGCCCGGCGCGAAGACCGAACGCACCATCTCGAAGCTACCGCCGAGATCGGGCGACAGAAGCTCCTCCACCAGGCCGGATTCGCTTGTGCCAAGCGTGCGGCGCCGGCCGGCACGCACGACCACGCCGCGCTCGCTTTCGACAGGCACGTCATGGCTGAAGAACAGGCTGATCGGCACGCCGAACAGTTCGGCGAAGGCTCGGAGGTCACCGAGCGATGGCGTCGATAGGCCGCGCTCGACCTGGCTGACCCAGCCGACCGAACGGCCAAGCTTCAGGCCGATCTCGGCGAGCGTCAGCCCGCGCGCCTTGCGCAGGGCCCTGATATCGCCGGCCAGCACGCGTTCGTCAGGTCCCTGCAATGTTCTTGCGGTAGTCGAAGGCAAAACGCTCTCTTCATGAAAAAATACCGTCAAATTTCATGAGAAATCAAGCTCATGAAAAAATCAAGTAGATTTTCACGGATGCACAAGATTTGCTTGCGCGATTTTGACGGTTCATGCAAAGGCTCCGCCGAGAGCGGCGAGTGGGGACGTCCGATCGAGACAAAGGGTAAGGGACGGCCCATGCTGGAAAATAACCCCCGAATCGCGGGCGATGCCGAGATTGTCGACGAGGCGATCCTGTCGCGCCGTTCGGTGCGCGCATTCCTGCCCGACATGGTCGACGACGACACCATCCGCGCCATTCTGGCGGTTGCGGCGCGCGCCCCATCCGGCACCAACATGCAGCCATGGAAGGTCTATGTCGCCAAGGGCGAGAGCAAGCAGCGGATATCAGACGCCATCCTCAATTCCGGCATTCGCGCCGAAAAAGCTGACTGGGACGAGTACCGGTATTATCCCACGCAGTTCTTCGAGCCGTATCTGACCCGCCGCCGCGCCAACGGTTTCGGCCTCTATGGCGCGCTCGGGATCGGTCGTCGCGAGGTCGACAAGATGCGCGCCCAGCACGACCGCAACTTCGTCTTCTTCGACGCCCCGGTCGGCATGATCTTCACCATCGACCGCCGCCTCAACCAAGGCTCATGGATCGACTACGGCATGTTCCTGCAGAACATCATGGTCGCAGCCAGAGGCAGGGGTTTGCACACTTGTCCGCAAGCGGCATTCGCCCCTTATCACCGGCAGATCAGGCCGGTGCTCGACATCCCGGACGAAGAGATCGTCGTCTGCGGCATGGCGGTTGGTTATGAAGATATCTCAAAACCTGAAAACGCCTTCCGCACCGACCGCGTGCCGCTGGAAGAGTGGGTGACGTTCAGCGAGTAAGCCAGCCAGCTTCATTCCGTGTTCATCTGTGCGCCGTGGCCGCTGACATGGGCGCCGTCTTGCGGCGTCAGCTTGAGGTAGGCAAGCAGCGCGCAGAGCGTGATGACGCCCTCGATCACGAACAGGATGCGAAAGTCGTCGGCGACGGCAGGGCCGCCGCCCGCCAGAAACGACAGTGCCGCGGCGGCCAGGCCAACGCTGATCGCCACCGCCAGCTGCCACAGAATGTAATAGAGCGCGCTGAAACGGGCGAGCTGCTCGGGCGCGATGTCGGAATAGGCGAGGTTTCCGGTCGAAGCCCATTGCGCGGAGCGGAAGACGCCGAAGACGAAGATGTAGGCGAGCACGATCCAGACCGGCGTGGTCGCCTGCATCAAGGCGAAGCCGGCGACCATGATGGCGACGATCGGCGTGTTGTAGACCAGCACGCGGCGAAAGCCGAAACGGTTGAGGACACGCGGCATGAAGAACCGCATGGCCACGGAGCCGACCGCGGCGACGAAGGTCAGCGATCCCGCCTGCACCGCGCTCATGCCGAAGCCGAGCTGGAACATCAAGGGCAGCAGGAACACCACCGAGCTGAGCCCAATCGTATCCAGCCCGCCACCGGTGAGGAACGAAATGCGGAAGGTACGGATGCGCAACAGCTTGAGATCGAGCAGCGGATTGCGCACGCGCAGGCAGTAGAACGAGGCGATGGTCAGGATGACGAGCGCCAGCGCCAGTTCGGCGGCGATGATGCCGCCCGCGGCATCCTTGGCGGCAAGCGAATCCATGCCGAAGACCAGCAGGACCATGCCGCTGCCGACCAGCAGGAAGCCCGGAAAATCGAACGGCGTGCGCACCGGCTTGGTCATCGTCGGAAATAGCGAGGCAGCAAGAATTGCCGCAGCCAGCGCGAACGGCACGTTGATGAAGAAGATCCAGCGCCAGGAAATGTAGGTGGTCAGCGCGCCGCCCACGAGCGGACCGACCAACGGTCCGGACTGGCCGGCGAGCGAGATGTACATGTTGATCTTCAGCGTTCGGCTGCGCGGAAAGGTCGACAGGATGACGACCTGGCCGAGCGTGCCCATCAAGGCGCCGCCAAAGCCTTGCAGCGCGCGGGCGCCGACCAGCGTCCAGATGTTGTCGGACAGCCCGCAGAGCGCCGACGAGGCGGCGAACACCAGCAAGGCAAAGCAGTAGACGTTGCGCAGTCCGAAGCGGTCGGCGGCCCAGCCGCCAAGCGGCATCGAGATGATCAGGCTGGCGACGTAGACGGTGATCAGCAGGCCGAGCTGGCTCGGCGGGCGGCCGAGACTTTCGCTGATGCCGGGCAGCGCCGTCACTACGACGTTCTGGTCGAGGCTGGTCATGAAGACACCGCAGGCGACCGTCAGCGGCAGCAGGAGCAAGGCTCTGGCCGACACATCGGCGCGATCCGTGGCGCCGGCGGATAGTTCTGCGGTCATGGGGATGTTCGAACCAAACGAATGTGCCGACTCTGAGACGGGATTTTCATATCCCTTGGGCCGGTTGGGCGGCCATTTGTCGATCATGGGCGTCTGCGGCGCGATTCTCTAGCGGCAGAACCGGCTGGCATTGATGCCAGAAGCGTAGCCGCGCCGCCTATTGCACCTCGTAGCCGACTTCCTCGCTGGCGTGACAGAGCGCCTTCCAGAACGAGCGCGCGAAAGAGCGGAAGACATAGATGTCGAACTGATCGGCGCCGGTGCGCTGGATCTGGGCGAAGACATCGTGGTGGGTGGTCGAGCGGCCGGCACCGACGGGAAAGGCCGGCAGCGAAAAGTCGATGGCGAAGAATTTCGCCAGCACCCATTCGGCCTTCGGCCCGGCAATGCGGATGGCGGTGCGGCCATGCGAGAGGTCGGTGATCGTACCGATAGCCGGGGTAACCACCTTGGCAAAGGCAGCGGCCAGCCCTTCGGCCTCGTCGGCAACGGTGAACTTTCCCGGCGCGAAGCCGAACACCGACTTCACGCCGTCGCTCAATCCGCCGCCGGCGCCATCGGGCAGAGCAAGTCCGGTGACGGTGCGGATGGCCGCGATCAGCTTCTTCTCCTCGCCGGGCCAGGCGGCGAGCTGCACGATCGAGCCCGGCCGCGTCTCGGTCAGGATGATCTCGACGCCATGCTCGAAATTGCCGTGCGAGCCGACATGAAATTCCGGTTCGAGTGGCGATTGACGCTCAACCATGCATGCGGGTCCCTTCCGGATCGAAGAAGTGGTTGGAGACGATCTCGACCGGTCCGAACCGGTTGCGCAATGGATCGGAGACATGGGCGCGGGTGCCGCGCCGTGCCTTGCCGCCCTTGACCAGTGCCAGCGCGATATGCTTGCCGAGCGCCGGCGAATAGCAGCAAGCGGTGATGTGACCGATCGAGCCGTGAGGATTGGCCTCGTCAACCTCTTCGACGATGTGCGCGCCGCCATTGAGCGGCTTGTTGTCGAGCGCAATCAGGCCGACCAGTTCCAGGCGGTCGGATGCGATGAGGCCCTCGCGGTCCATCATCGCCGAGCCGATGAACGGCTTCTTCTTCGACAGCATCCAGTCGAGATGCAGGTCGCGCGCCGTGGTGCGGCCGTCGATCTCGGCGCCGGTGACATGGCCTTTTTCGATGCGCATCGTGCCGAGCGCCTCGAGCCCGTAGGTGACCAGCCCGAACGGCTTGCCGGCCTCGATCAAGGCTTCCCAGACATGGGTACCGTAGCCGGCACCGGAATAGACCTCGAACGCCATTTCACCGGAGAAAGAGAGCCGGCAGATCATCACCGACACGCCTGATATCTCGCCACGCACGATGCCCATGAAGGGCAAGGTGGTATTGTCGACCGATGTGCCGGTGACACAAGCGGCGAGGATCTGCCTGGCCTTCGGCCCGCCGATCGCAGCGCCCGCCCATTCGTCGGTCACCGAGGTGACATGGACTTTCAGCTCCGGCCAGATCACGTCGAGGAAATACTCCAGATGCTGCATCACCTTGCCGGCGTTGGCCGTGGTGGTGGTCATCAGGAAATCCTGCTCGCCGAGGCGCCAGGTGGTGCCGTCGTCGAAGGCGAGGCCGTCCTCGCGCAGCATCAGCCCGTAGCGCGCTTTGCCGACGGCCAGCGTCGAAAACATGTTGGTGTAGACGCGGTCGAGGAACGCGGCGGCGTCGGGTCCTTGCACGGCAATCTTGCCCAGTGTCGAGACGTCGACGATGCCGGCGCTGTCGCGTGTCGCCTTGGCTTCCCGCACATAGGCCTGTTCGACCGTTTCGCCGGCATGGCCATAGATCATCGGGCGATACCAGAGGCCAGCGGAATACATCGTCGCGCCATTGGCGACGTGCCAGTCATGCATCGGCGTCAGCCGCTCGGGCCTCAGGTCGCCGAAGCGTTCCGCCGCCAGCGAGCCGATCGACACCGGAGCAAAGGGCGGCCGGAAGCGCGTCGTGCCGACCTCGGGGATCGGCTTGCCCAGCGCTTCGGCCATGATGGCCAGGCCAGGCACGTTGGAGCTCTTGCCCTGGTCGGTCGCCATGCCGAGCGTGGTGTAGCGCTTCAGATGCTCGACCGAGACGAATCCTTCGCGGTGTGCAAGTCGCACGTCCTCGGCTGTAACGTCGTGCTGGAAATCGACAAAGCTCTTGCCCTTGGCCCTGATCTCGAACACCGGGGCGGGATCGGGATCGCCGGGCACGGCTTCTACGGTCGGCAGCACGGACGGTGTGCTCTGCCCGCCGGCGGCGGCGAGGCCGGCGGCGCGGCCTTCGGCGATGGCTTCGGTGGTGGAAAAACTGCCGGTGAAGGCGCCGGCGCCGATCCAGCTCTGTGTCGGCTTCGGCGGCAGGAAGGCTTGCCGGGCGGCATTCCATTCCGCCTTGGCGCCGGCCTGGCTGGCCAGATGGATGGTCGGCGACCAGCCGCCCGACATCAGCAGGCAATCGGCATGGATGCTGCGTGCATCGCCGATGAGTGCGCCATTGGTCATGTCGAAGCGTTGCAGTTTGAGGCCGGACAGCGCCTTGCCGCCTTCGGTGGCGACGACGGCATGGCCGGCAAAGATCTCGGCCTCGGCTTCCGCGGCCAGCTTGCGCATCTCCGGCGAAAGTTCTGGCCGCACGTCTGCGATGGCGACGACCGCGGCACCGGCATTCTTCAAGGCGATGGCAGCGCGATAGGCGCTGTCATTGTTGGTGAACAGCGCGATCCGCTCGCCCGGCAGCACGCCGAATTCGTTGGCATAGCGCTCGGCGGCATGCGCCAGCATCACGCCTGGCCGGTCATTGCCCGGGAAGACCAGCGGCCGCTCGAAAGCGCCGGTGGCCAGCACCACGGATTTGGCGCGGATCGCCCAGTAGCGATGGCGCGGCTCGCCTTTGCCTGGCTGCTCCTTGTGGTCGCTGACCCGTTCGAGCGCGGCAAGCGTGTTGTTGTCGTAATAGCCCCACACCGTGGTGCGCGGCAGAAGCCTGACATTGTCGCGGCCTTCGAGCTGGGCGACGGTGCGGCGGGCCCAGTCTGCGGCCGGCGCGCCGTCGATCGTTTCATCCGACCAGTTGGCCGAGCCGCCGAAACGCGGCTCGAGATCGGCCAGCATGACGCGGGCGCCCTGATCGGCCGCGGCCTTGGCAGCCATCAGGCCGGCCGGGCCGGAGCCGACCACCAGCACGTCGCAAAAGGCGTTCATGCGTTCGTAGCGGGCGGGGTCCTTCGCCGATCCGGCGCTGCCGAGGCCGGCGGCGCGGCGGATGAAATGCTCGCAGAACATCCAGAAGCGCGTGCCTTTGAGCGGACCGAATACCGGTCCCATGAAGGTCTTGTAGTAGAAGCCGGCCGACAGGATCTTGCCGCCGAGCTGGTTGATGGCGTTGATGTCCCAGGCAAGCGAGGGAAAACGGTTCTGGCTGATGGCAACCAGCCCGTCATGGATCTCGACCATGGTTGCCGGAATGTTGGGCTCGCGGACCTCGCCCTTCAGCACCGTCACCAGGGCGTTGGGCTCCTCGACGCCAGCCGTCAGCAGGCCGCGCGGGCGGTGGTATTTGAATGAGCGCCCGTAAAGGGTGACGCCCTTGGCCAGCAGTGCCGATGCCAGCGTGTCGCCGGCATGGCCGGTGTAGGACGCGCCGTCGAAGGTGAAGCGGATGGTCTTCAGCCGGTCGATGCGGCCGCCAGTGTCGGTGCGGCGCGAGCTCATGACTTGCCCTCCGCCTTGCGGCGCGCGGCCGAGGTGTGATCGCCGCGCCCATGATCACCCCTTACGAAGGCGACGCTCAAAATCTCATGCGTCAGCGTGTTGCGCACGACCCGCAGATGCGCGCGGCAACCGCCGGAATGCTGCCAGATTTCGTTGTGGTCGCCGGCCGGGTTCAGCCTGTCATAGACATAGGCGTTCCATGCCTCGAAATTCTGCGAGGCGGGGTCGGGCCGCTCGCGGTTGCCGTCCCCCTGATAGGTGAACTCGGTGACGTCGCGCGGGCCGCAATAGGGGCAAGTGATCAACATTGGATTCTATTCTTCTTGTTTGACCATGATCTTATCGGAAAACCGGCATCCACTTTTCCGGATCATGGTCTAATGCAGCCGTGGGTTTGCACCCTGGCCCTTGTCGTCGATCACCAGGCCGCGGTGGAAGCGGTCGAGCGTGAAGGGGGCGTTGAGGTCGTGGGGCTGGTCCTTGGCGATGGTCCAGGCAAAGCACCAGCCGGAAGCTGGCGTCGCTTTGAAGCCGCCATAGCACCAGCCGCAGTTGAGATACATGCCGGGCAGGGGACCGGCTGTGATGATCGGCGAGCCGTCCATCGACATATCGCAAACACCGCCCCAGGAGCGCAGCATGCGCACGCGGGCAAGGCCCGGAAACAGCGCCAGCATCTCGCTCATCACCTCGTCGACGACAGGCAGATTGCCGCGTTGGGCGTAGCTGTTGTAGCCGTCGATGTCGCCGCCATAGATGAGGCCGCCCTTGTCCGACTGAGACATGTAGAAATGGCCCATGCCGAAGGTGACTACGGTGTCGATGAATGGTTTCAGCGATTCCGTGACGAAGGCCTGCAGCACATGGCTTTCGATCGGCATCGTCTCGATGCCGGCCAGTTGCATCACACGTCCGGTGCTGCCGGCGACCGCAACGGCCACCTTCCTGGCGCGGATGTCGCCACGGGACGTCGTCACGCCTGAAATGCGGTCGCCGTCGCGCAGGAAGCCGGTGACCTCGCAGTTTTCGATGATGTCGACGCCGCGACGGTCGGCGCCGCGCGCATAGCCCCAGGCCACCGCATCATGGCGGGCGGTGCCGGCGCGTCGCTGCATCAGGCCGCCAACCACCGGAAAGCGCGCGCTGTCGGAGATATCGAGCGCCGGAATCAGATGTTTGATCTCAGCCTTCGTCATCAATTCGGCATCGACGCCGAGATGGCGCATGGCGTTGCCGCGTCTTGCATAGTCGTCGAACTGGGCCGGCGTGTGCGCCAGGTTCAGGCAGCCGCGCTGCGAGAACATGACATTGTAGTTGAGCTCGTGCGAAAGGTTTTCCCACAGCTTCATCGAGTGTTCGTAGAAGCGGGTGTTGGCCGGCAGCAGATAGTTCGAGCGCACCGCCGTTGTGTTGCGGCCGACATTGCCGGAGCCGAGCCAGCCCTTTTCCACAACGGCGACATTGGTGATGCCGTGTTCCTTGGCAAGATAATAGGCGGTCGCCAGCCCGTGACCGCCGCCACCGATGATGATGACGTCATAAGACGCCTTCGGGTCAGGCTTGCGCCATGCCGGCTTCCAATCCTTGTTTCCCTTGAGCGCGTTCGCGAGCAGCGAAAAGGCCGAGTACTCTGCCATTGATGTCATCCGGTTCGGGCGATGCGGCAGACTATAGAGCAGGCCGCATCCGCAAAGCCAATATTGCGCCATCGCCTTTCGACTGGCCGACGCCTGGGATGGGATCAATCGGAGTGAGTGATCGGTTGAGGCCAATGATCGGACGGGCTCGCGATACGACGGCTTGCCCCATGATAGGGCCGTCTTTATCAAGAGCAGGCTTTCAAATTGCCTTTGCCGCCGATGAGTCGCCAACAAATCATGCTTTTCCGATTGCTTCGTCTCATTTTGATCCTCACGCTTGTCGTCTCGGCGCCGCTGTCGTTCGATGCGGTGGCACAGGGGCTTGGCCAGGCGCCTGCCGGACTGGTCGCCGACCAGCAGAAGATCATCCAGGCGCTGACGACCAAGACCGACAATTTCGAGAAGCAGATACAGCAGGACGGCGAGGAGGATAGCAGCCTTGTCGATATCCGCTTGCAACTCGAGGAACTGTCGCGGCAATCGCTGAACAGCGCACTGGCCTTCCGTACGCGTCTTGGCGAGATCAACAGCCGTCTTGAGCAGCTTGGCGCGGCACCTGCGGCGGGTCAGCCGCCGGAGCCCGACATCGTCAGCGGCGAACGCGAGGCGCTGGTGTCGGAAAAGGCGGAGATCAACGCCGTCATTGCGCAAGCCCAATCGCTTTCGATCCGTATCAGCGGGCTGATCGACAAGATCGGCAACATGCGCAGCGAGCTGTTCCGCAATGTGCTCACCAAGCGCTATGTGCTGTCCGACGCGCTCAGCCCGCAGGTCTTTTCGGACGCCAGGGACGAATTCGGCAATTTCTACAAAGCGGTGTCGTCATGGCTAAGCTTCGCTTTCAAGTTCAAGTTCCAGGCAATCCTGGCGGCAACCTTCGTGGCGCTCGGGCTGGCGCTGGTGCTGCTGGTCGGTGGCCGGCGCCTGTTCGGGCGTGTGTTCGAAGCCGACCCTGCCAATGAGGATCCATCCTATCTCAGCCGCTTGTCGGTGGCCTTCTGGTCGACCTTGCTGCCGACGCTGGCGGTCGGCGTGTTTTTGGCCTCCACGGTGTTCTTTTTCAACTATTACAATGTGTTGCGTGGCGACATCGGCCTCTTCCTGAATGCGCTCGCGGCCGTCATCGGGGTGGTGTTCTGCGTCAACCGATTGACCAATGCGGCGCTCGAGCCGCGGCTGCCGAATTGGCGCCTTATCCCCGTCGAGACAGGTCCGGCGCGCTGGCTGGTGCGGCTGACAACCGCCATGGCCGTGGTCATCGGCGTCAACTATTTCCTGTCGGTCATCAACGACAAGATGGGCTCGCCGCTGTCGCTGACCATCGCCCGCAGTTTCGGCGCCACCATCATCGTCGGCGTCATCCTGATCCTGATGGCGATGCTGAGGCCGTTCAAGGCGCGTGACGGAAGCTGGCGGCCGTGGCCGGCATGGCTGCGCTATACGGCGCTTGCGCTCGGTCTTTTCACCATCGTCGCGGCGCTGCTCGGTTACATCGGCCTTGCTCTGTTCGTTTCGCTGCAGGTCGTCGTTACCGGCACCGTGCTGATCACCGCCTATATCGGCTTCCTGTCGGCGCAGGCGATCGGCGAGGAGGGTGCTTTCGCCAACACGACCGTCGGGCGCTGGCTGTCGGCCAATTCCAGCTACGAGGATACGGCCCTCGACCAGCTCGGCCTTGTCGTCAGCGTTGCCATCAATGTGATGATCGTGCTGGTGTTCCTGCCTCTGATCCTGCTGATGTGGGGTTTCCAGCCCGGCGATATCCAGGCTTGGGCCTACAAGCTCGCAACCGGGATCAACATCGGCTCGGTGACGATTTCGGTCACCGGCATCCTCTCCGGCATCGTCGTCTTCGTCATAGGCTATTTCCTGACGCGCTGGTTCCAGGGCTGGCTCGACGGTTCCGTGATGGCGCGTGGCAAGGTCGATACCGGCGTGCGCAACTCGATCAGGCTGGCGGTCGGCTATGCCGGCGTCGCGCTTGCGGCACTGGTCGGCATCTCGGCGGCGGGCATCGACCTGTCCAGCCTGGCACTGGTCGCCGGCGCTCTTTCCCTCGGTATCGGCTTTGGCCTGCAGAACGTGGTGTCCAATTTCGTTTCCGGCCTGATCCTGTTGGCCGAACGGCCGTTCAAGGTGGGCGACTGGATCGTTGCCGGCGATGTCAGCGGCACAGTCAAGAAGATCAGCGTGCGCGCCACCGAGATCGAAACCTTCCAGCGGCAATCGGTGATCCTGCCCAATTCGAACCTGATCAACAACGCCGTCGGCAACTGGACGCACCGCAACAAGCTCGGCCGCATCGACATCAAGGTCGGCGTCGCCTATGGCAGCGACGTCAAGCAGGTTCATGCCGTCCTGCTGGAGATCGCCCGCAGCCACCCGATGGTGCTGAAGAACCCCGAACCCTTCGTGCTATTTTCCAATTTCGGCCCTGCCGCCCTGGAATTCGAGATCCGCGTGTTCCTGGCCGATGTGATGAACGGCAACATCGCGCAGAACGACATCCGTTTTGCCGTGCTTGAAAAATTCAGCAGCGAACACATCGAGATGCCCTCGACGCCACGCGCCGTGGTCGAGGCCCACAAGCCCAAGGCCTGGCCGACAGACGACGACAAGATCGAGGCCGACTTCGCCGAACAGGAGCAGGTGAAGGCCGAAGCCGAGGCGGAGAAGAAGCGACTGGTCAAGTCCCGCAAAACCAGGAAGCCGGATCCGGACTAGGCTGGGAATCGGTGGGTCTCAACCATCGAAAGCCGATTGCGGCATGAATGGGGCATTCAGTTGCGGTTCAGCTTCCATCTCATATAAGCTTCATGCAAAGGCGAAAATGCCTTGCGAAATGCAACAGAGGCGGTGGGAACACCGATATTGCACCATGTGGAAGTCTCTCGTCGCTGCCGTCGCCCTGGTCGCCGCTATCGGCTCGGTCCATGCCGCGAGCGCGGTCAACAAGGACGCCGAGACCCGAACGCTGGTCGTCACCGAGGGCGGCAGCAAGACCGACCTTGCGTTGGCCGGTGGCGAAACGGTTGAGTTCTGCCCGAATGGCTGCTTCGTCACCTTGCCCAATGGCGACCTCGAAGCCCTGACCGGTTCGGAAACCGTCGAGATCTCGGGCGGTGTCGCCCGCATCAAGTAATCCTGGCGTCACGATTGCGGAGGCCGGGAATTTGCCCGGCCTTTTATCGTTTCCGGTAGCGGTTGTTTAACAATGACGCCGGAAATACCCCCATGGCAGCCGTCTGCAACCGTGCGTTTTAACGTTCGCTACGTCATCGCCCGCTATACCAGCCTCAAGACGCCGAAAAGCGGCGCGCAACTCTACGCGGGCAGGGCAGGACATGGATGCGCGGTCGGACAGGAACGCAATACCGCTTGCGGTCGATCTCGACGGCACGCTGATCGCGACCGACCTGTTGTGGGAAGGGCTGTTCATCCTTCTCAAGAAGAACCCGCTCTATATCTTCCTCGTGCCTTTCTGGGCCGCCGGCGGGCCGGCGCGGCTGAAGCAGGCGATCGCGCAGCGCATCGACATCGATCCGGCATCGCTGCCCTATCGCGAGGTGCTGCTTTGCCGCCTCCGGACCGAGCACGGCGAAGGCCGCAAGATCGTGCTGGCGACCGGTACGCCGCGCAAGTTCGCCGACGCCATCGCGGCCCATCTCGGCATTTTCGACCAGGTGCTGGCCACCGATGGTCTCGCCAATCTCACCTCGGGCAGGAAGCGCGCTTCGCTGATCGCAGCCTATGGCGATGGCGGTTTCGACTATGCCGGCAACAGCCGTCACGATCTCCAGGTCTTCGATGCAGCGCGCAACGCGATCGTCGTCGCGCCCGACCGCCATGCCGCGCGCTGGCAGGCGGCACATGGCGCCGAGACAATGCCGGCGCCAAAGCCGACTTTGCGGACCATCGTCAAGATGCTGCGTGTCCATCAGTGGCTAAAGAATTCGCTGATCGCAGTGCCGATGGTGCTCTCGCATGAATATTTCAACACCGACATGATCTGGGAATGCCTGCTGGCATTCGTCTCGTTCAGTGCGGTGGCATCGGCCATCTACATCCTCAACGATTTCTTCGACCTCGCGCTCGACCGCAAGCACCTCACCAAGCGCAACAGGCCGTTCGCCAGCGGTGCGCTGTCGATCCCGTTCGGACTTGGCGCGATCGCGGTGCTTCTGGCTATCGGCATCGGCACCGGGCTGTTCCTGTCGCCCGAATTCATGGCTGTGCTCGGCGGCTACATGGTCGTCACCACTGCCTATTCGCTGTCGTTCAAGCGCATGCTGCTGGTCGATGTGCTGACGCTCGCCGGCCTCTACACGATCCGCGTCCTGGCCGGTGCGGCGGCGACCGGCGTCGACGTCTCGTTCTGGCTGCTGGCCTTCTCTATCTTCTTTTTCCTGTCGCTGGCGCTGGTGAAGCGCTTCGTCGAATTGCGCACCACCGCCATCCCGCCTGGCGAGCGCATTGCCGGTCGCGGCTATCGCACGGAAGACCAGGAGATCGTCGCCCAGGCCGGCATGGCCTCGGCCTTCTCCTCGGCGCTGGTGCTGGCGCTCTACATGGACAGTGTCGCGGTGCGGGAGCTCTATCCGCATCCATGGCTGATCTGGCCGCTGGCGCCGATCGTGCTTTATCTCACCATGCGCGTCTGGATCCTGGCGCGCCGCAACGAGATGCATGACGATCCGGTCGTGTTCATCATCCGCGACTGGCGCAGCCAGATCGTGGTGCTGATCGGTGCGGTGATGCTGGTCATCGGGGGCTGGTAGGCATGACCGCCGGACGTTTCCCAAGCTTTGGCCTTGCCACACCGCCGGCGCCGCGCGCCATCGGGGCCGATGAGGCGATCGCGCTGCTGAAGGGCGGTCAGGCCAAGCCGGCGTCGCTGCTTGCCTATGGCAATGGCCGCTCCTACGGCGATTCCTGCCAGAACGAGGCCGGAGCGGTCGTCGATATGCGATCGCTGAACCGGATCCACGCCTTCAACGCCGAAACCGGTGTTCTCGAAGCCGAGGCCGGCGTGCTCTTGTCCGACATCATCGCCCACGCCGCCCCTTACGGCCTCTTCCCCGCCATTGTGCCAGGCACGCAATTCGTCACGCTCGGCGGCGCCATCGCCAATGACGTGCATGGCAAGAACCATCATCGGCGCGGCACCTTCGGCTGCCATGTCGAGAGCTTCACGCTGCTCAGGTCCGATGGAAAGACCCATCGCTGCTCGGCGACAGACAATGCGCGGCTGTTTGCGGCGACGATCGGCGGCATGGGGCTGACCGGCCTCATTCTGTCGGCCTCGATCCGGTTGATGCGGGTGCATTCCCTCGACATCGTCGAAAAGGCGACGCCGTTTCGCGATCTTGGCGAATTCTTCGACCTGGCCGAGGCGGCGGATCAGGCCAACGAATATGCGGTCGCCTGGATCGACCAGTTGGCCGGCGGCCGCAACAGCGGTCGCGGGTTGCTGTTTACAGGCAATCACGCCGAGCACGGCTCGCATGCCGCCTCGCGCGCCGGCGGCAATTTCTCGGTGCCGGTCCAGCCGCCGTTCAATGTGCTCAACCAGCCGTTCCTGACCGCCTTCAACGCCGCCTACAGGTGGAAGAAAGGGCGCTCGACGGCGCCGAGCCAGACCGGCTACCAGGGCTTCTTCTTCCCGCTCGACGGCGTGCGCGACTGGAACCGGCTTTATGGGCCGAAAGGGCTTTTCCAACACCAGAGCGTGGTGCCGGAAGCGGCGGCGCGCGAGGCCGTGCCGGCATTGCTTGCGGCTGCAAGGCAAGCCGGGCAGGGCTCGTTCCTCACCGTATTGAAACGCTTCGGCTCCATCCGCTCGCCGGCGCTGCTGTCGTTCCCGCGTCCCGGCTACACGCTGACGCTGGATTTCCCCAACAGGGGGGCTGCGACGCTGGCGCTGCTGCGGGAGCTCGACTGCATCACGGTCGAGGCCGGCGGCGCGGTCAATCCGTACAAGGACGCCCGCATGGGGGCCGAAATCTTCGCTTCGTCCTTTCCCGAATGGCAGCGGCTGGAAGCGCTCCGCGACCACGCCTTCATGTCTGACTTCTGGGCGCGCACCGCGAAGAGATTGGATGCGCGACGAGGCTCGGTCGAGGCGGCCGAATAGATAAAATTCGAATAATTCCTGGTTAATTGATGATTAACAACGCAATTCACTCAAAATATTGTTGGGACTTCACCAAATGTTTGCGGGTTTGTAATAGGAAGCGCGAAGGGGTGGCTTGGAACACATGAAATACATCGTCTTCATTCTCTTTACCGTCATGACCAATGCCGCCGCGCAGCTGATGCTGAAGCAAGGCATGATGTCGCTCGGACCGATCTCGTTCGAGGGCGTCAATCCGCTCGTCAAGCTGCTGCAGATCGTCTTCAGCCCGTGGGTGTTCCTTGGCCTGTGTACCTTCGTCATCTCGATGGCCTCGCATCTCTATGTGCTGTCCAAGGTCGAACTCTCCTTCGCTTATCCATTCCTCAGCCTCGCCTACGTTGCCGTCGCCATCTTTGCTTATTTCGTCTTCCGCGAGGACCTCAATGGCTGGCGCATCGCCGGTATCGCCTTCATCTGCGCCGGCACGGTGCTGATCGCGCAAAGCGGGCGAGGGCATGAGGACCAGACCGCTTCCATCACGCCCGACAAGATCCAAGCAAACGAGATCGTTCGATGAGACATGTGATTTTCGGCGGCGACGGTTTCGTCGGCCGCCATCTTGCCCCGAAGCTTGTGGCCGATGGTGAAGAGGTTGTCGTCGCCGACATCGTCAAGAACGATCTGCCGCATTACCGCACCGTCCGCTTTATCCAGTGCGACGTCACCGATCCGGCGTCGGTCGCTGCGGTTGGGCTGAAGGCTGATGACATGGTCTACAATTTGTCGGCCAAGATGCTGTCGCCGATCCAGGTGCGCGCCAAGCGGCACGATTTCTTTTTCCCGGTGAATTTTCATGGCACCGAGCACATCATGCAGGCCATGGACAGAGCCGGTGCGTCAAAACTCGTCCACTACACGACCGACATGATCTACGGCCACACGGTCACGCAGCCGATGACCGAGGAGCACCCGGTGGCGCCGCTGGGCGAATATGGCTGGTCGAAGCAGAAGACTGAGGAGTTGGCGGCCGAATGGCGCAAGCGCGGCATGTCGATCTCGCTGTTTCGCCCGCGCCTGATCATCGGCCCAGGCCGGCTCGGCATCTTGGAAAAGCTGTTCAAGCTGATCGATTGGAACTTTCCGGTGCCGATGATCGGTTCGGGCAGGAACCCCTATCAGTTCATCTCGGTGTTCGACTGCGCCGAGGCCGCGCGCGCGGCCTGGAAGGCCGGCGTGCCAAACGAGGCCTACAATCTCGGTTCGCTCAATCCGCCGCCGGTCAAGAAATTGCTCGGCGATCTGGTCAGGCATGCCGGCTCGAAATCGATCCTGATCCCGACACCGGGCTGGGCGGTCAAGCGCACGCTCGACCTGCTCGACCTCTTGAACATGCCGATCATGGACCCGGAACAGTATCTGATCGCCGACGAGGACTGCGTGCTCGACGTGTCCAAGGCCGGGCGCCAGCTCGGCTGGGTGCCGCAATATCGCGACGAGGACATGCTGATCGCCGCCTATAGCGAGTACTGCGCAAAGAAAGCCGGCCACGCAGTCGCCACCAAACATGTGCCCGCCGAATAGCGGCTCGCAAAACAGCTTTCGTTGCGCCCGACCCTGGTCGTGCGTGCAGACAGGAGATTGAAATGACCGTCATGGCCAAGCCAGAACAGACGAACGTGCGTACCGTGGTCAGCGCGCCGTCGCTGTCGCCCGCCACCATCGCCAAGCCCGATTTGATCAGCGTCGAGCAGGCCAAGGCGATGGACGTCGCCCGCATGACCGACCTGTTCAAGGCGCATCTCAACCCCGGCCAGCTGCACTTCATGAAGCTGCTCGGCTTCCACAAGATCAAGATCGAGCGTGCCGAAGGCATGTTCTACATCGACCAGAACGGCCGCAAGATCCTCGACTTCTTCGGCGGCTTCGGTTCGCTGGCCTTTGGCCACAATCATCCGCGCATCCTGGAAGCACGCAAGAAATTCCAGGAGGAGAAGCGCCAGGAAATCGCCATCGCCTTCATGTCGCAATATGCGGCGGCACTTGCGCACAACATCGCCCAATGCTCGCCCGGCGATCTCGACATGGTGTTCCTGGGCTCGTCCGGCTCGGAGGCGATGGAAGCGGCGGTGAAGCTCGCCGAGCGCGCCGCCGGTCCGAAACGGCCGAAAATCGTTTATGCCGAGAACTCCTTCCATGGCAAGACCAAGGGTGTGCTGGGCATCACCGACGGCCAACTCTACCGCGCCGACTTCAAGGTGGCCGAAAACACGGTCCGCATCCCGTTTGCCGACATCGAGGCGGTCGAGCGCCTGTTCCGCTCCGATCCGGAGGTCGGCGTCATCGTGCTGGAAACCATCCAGGGTGGCGGCGGCATCATCCAGGCGCCTGCTGAATATTGGCAGAAGCTGCGCGCGTTGTGCGACCAGTATGGCGTGCTGTGGGTCGCCGACGAAGTTCAGTGCGGCTACGGCCGTTCGGGCCGCTTCTACGCCTTCGAGCATTACGGCGTCATTCCCGATGTGACGGCGCTGGCCAAGTCGCTCGGCGCCGGCAAGGCGGCGGTCGGCGCGATGATTGCCCGGCGCGAGGTCTACATGAAGGCCTACGGCACGCCCAAGACGGCGATGATCCATGCCATGGCAACCTTCGGCGGCATGGGCGAGGCCTGCGTCACTTCGATCGAGGGGCTCAACGTGCTCTATGACGAGGGGCTGATCGACAGCGCCGCCGTCACCGGCGACTATCTGTTGCAGCGGCTGCAAGCGCTCAGGGAAAAGTACCCGAAGATCATCAAGGATGTGCGCGGCAAGGGTTTTATGGTCGGCCTGGAGTTCCACGACTTCTCGCAGACCTTGCCGATGGTGCTGCGGCCGATCGTCAGCGTGCTCGACGACAAGCTGAAGGGCTCGCTGTCGGGCTTCGTCGGCGCGTTGCTGCTGCGCGACTACGACGTGCTGGTCGCCTTCACCGAGTACAACCGCAACGTCATCCGGCTGGAGCCGCCGTTGATCTGCCAGCGCGAGCATGTCGACAGCTTCGTCGATGCCTTCGACAGCCTGCTGTCGCGCGGCATCGTGTCGATCGTCAAGGATTTCGTCAAAAGCCAGGTTCGTTAAGCGAGTTCGCTGGGTACAACGATGCTGACCAAGTCGCCCGCTCCACAAAACCCACTCGACCGGCTCACCGAGGCCGGTCTGGCGTGGGGCGAGGGGACTTATGCGCGGCTGGCGGCACCCATCGGCGCCGCGGCCTTCGCGCTCTACATATTTTTGACGGCGTTCACGGCGTGGGTGATGCCCGACGCGAACTGGGACATGCTGCCCTATCTCGCCATAGCGGAGGAGGGCACCTATCCCGATGCACAAGCGCTGCACGACTATGCCTACAACACAGTCAAATCGGGCGTTTCGGCAAGCGATTATAAGGCGCTGACCGATGATGGCGGCGGCTTCCGCAGCCATATGGCGGAGAATGCCGCCGACTTCCATTCGCTGCTCGGCATGTACCGGATCAAGTTCCTCTACGCCGAGATCCTGTCGACGATGAGCGCGGTGATGTCGCCGGTCGAGGCGATGCGCCTGGTCTCAGTGTTCTCGGTTCTGCTGTTCGGCGCGATCGCCCTGATGTGGCTGCGCTCCGAGGGGGCACTGGCCTTGGCGCCTGTGGTCGGCGCGGTGCTGATCATGGCCGATTTCGGCGATGCGGCGCGCGCCTCGACGCCGGATCTGCTCACATCGGCGCTGTTGCTGGGCGGGCTTTATGCCTATGTCCGCGGCCGCGAGGTGGCAACGGCGATCCTGCTCTTCCTCGCCTTCATGGTGCGGCCGGACAATATTGTTTTCCTTGCGATTTTCGCGATCCTGCTGGTCGCGTTCCGGCAGAGGGCATGGGGCGCGCTGGCCGGTTTTGCCGCTTCCTTCGTTGCCTATTTCGCCATCTCGCACTGGGCGCATCATCCCGGCTGGTGGCCGCATCTGTGGTTCTCCAGCATCGAGCAGCACTACAATATGGACGGGTTCGAACCGCCATTCTCGGTGGGTGCCTATCTCAGAGCTTTCGCCACCTCGCTGCTGCGCGCCGTCAACCTGAACAATTGGGTCGGCGTGTCGGTGCTGGCACTTGCCGGCTGGTTTGCCACCTCCCGCGCCGGCTTCCGCCTCGATCGCGGCGCCGGCATTCTGTTCGCGGCACTGGTGCTCGGCGCGCTGGCGAAGTTCACCGTCTTTCCGATCCACGACACACGCATCTATTTCCCGCATCTGATCCCGCCATTCCTGCTGCTGGCGACGCCGTTCATGGCGTGGTGGGCGGCCGTGGCTCGCGGCAAGCGTCCCGCCGCCTTGCACGCCATTTCCGGAGACAAGTCATGAGTTCGCTATCCAGCCTGGCGCGCGTTGCCCTGTCGCTTGGTCTTCCCAGTGGCGTTCTCGATCGCGGGCCCTCACTGCGCGGCACGAAATTCCTGGCCAAGGCGGCGCTGAAGGCGCGGTTTGGTGGGACAGGACGGCCGTTCCAGATGGTCAATGTCGGAGCCTGCGACGGCGCGCTGTTCGACGATGTGACGCCGTGGCTGCACCGGATTGCCGGCGCACGCGCGATGCTGGTCGAGCCGATCCCCTACAATCAGAAACGGCTGCGCGCCAACTACCCCGACACGGACCGTTTCGTCATCGAGCCGGTGGCGGTGACGAAGGCCATGGGCACGATCACCGTCCATACCTTCGATGCCGCCGCGCTCGAGGCCGGCACGCTGCCCATCGAATTCATCGGCTGCTCGTCGGTCACCGACACCAATCTGATGTCGGGCAAGAATGCCTGGGGCGAGGCCGACGCCAACTTCAACAAGTTCGCACCGCATCTCAGGGATATCGAGGTGCCATCCGAGACCCTGCAGACGCTGCTCGACCGCAACGGCATCAGCCATATCGACGCTTTCCTCGTCGATTGCGAGGGCGCCGACTGGATCGTCTTCGAACAGCTCGACCTCAAGCGCTACCGTCCCGGCATGATCAAGGTCGAGGTTGGCGCGCTGCTGGCCGCCGAGATCGGCCAGGTCGTGGTCAAGCTGAAGACATCAGGCTATCAGGTCGGTTTCCAGGCCGAGGACATCTGGGCCTTCGCCTGAGTTAGCCCACCGAAAAGCGAACCGCCCCAGGCGCCGGTGTGAAGCATTCTGCCGTCTGGTCGCTCGGCTTTTTGCCAATGTCGCAAACAGGCTTCAATCGTGCTGCCGCTCCGCCCTATAGTCCGCCCGCTTTATCACTTTGGAGTCGCGGGCAATGGCAGAGTTTCCGAAAAAGGCGAAGGTCGTCATCGTCGGCCTGGGCGGTATTGTCGGCGCATCGATCGCCCATCATCTGATCGAACGCGGCTGGGACGACATTGTCGGCATCGACAAATCAGGCATCCCGACCGATATCGGCTCGACCGCGCATGCCTCCGATTTCTGCTACACGACCAGCCACGATTTCCTGTCGTGCTGGACGACGCTCTACTCCATCGATTTCTACGAGAAGATGGGTCATTACGCGCGTATCGGCGGCCTTGAGGTCGCGCGCGTCGGCGACGACAGCCGCATGGAAGAGATCAAGCGCAAGATCGCCTCCGCCAAGGCGTTTGGCACGCGCGCCCGTCTGATCGAACCGGCCGAGATCAAGGAAAAATTTCCGCTGATCGAAGAAGCAATGGTGCAGGGCGGCCTGTGGGATCCCGATGCCGGTCTGGTCATCCCGCGGTCGCAGACGGTCGCCGGCAAGCTGGTCGACCAGGCGGAAGCCTCGGGCAAGCTCAAATCCTTCGCCAACACGCCGGCTCGGTCGCTGGTCGTCAAGGACGGCCGCATTTCAGGCGTGGTGACCGATCGCGGCACCATCGAGGCCGACTATGTCATCGTCTGCGCCGGCATATGGGGCCGGCTGATCGCGGAAATGGTCGGCGAGGATCTGCCTGTCATGCCGATCGACCATCCGCTGACCTTCTTCGGCCCCTACAACGAGTTCGCCGGCACCGGCAAGGAGATCGGCTGGCCGCTGCTGCGCGACCAGGGCAACTCGGCCTATATGCGCGACACCGGCGATCCCAGGACCGCCGAGGGCGGGCAGATCGAATGGGGCTATTACGAAGAGACCAACCCGCGCCTTTGCCATCCGCGCGACCTGCTTGAAAAAGACCAGGCGCGGCTGTCGCCGTCGCAGCGCGATCTCGACATGGAGCAGATCCTGGCGCCGCTCGAACGCGCCATGGAACTGACGCCGATCCTCGGCGAACTCGGCTACAATGAGAGCCATTCCTTCAACGGGCTTCTCCAGGTGACGGCTGATGGCGGCCCGTCCATGGGCGAAAGCCAGAGGGTGCGGGGCCTGTGGTATGCGGTCGCCATCTGGGTCAAGGATGGTCCCGGCATGGGCAAGCTGATCGCCGACTGGATGACCGACGGCCGCACCGCGATCGATCACCATGCCATCGACTATGCGCGGTTCTATCCGCACCAGACCAAGGAGCAGTTCATCTGGGATCGCTGCACCGAGACGGCCATGAAGGTCTACAATCCGGCCGTGCACCCGCGCGAGCCTTTCTCCAAGGCCCGCAACATCAGACGTTCGCCGTTCTGGGAGCGCGAGAAGGAACTCGGCGGATATTTCATGGAGCTGGGCGGCTGGGAGCGCGCCCACGGCTATGCCGCCAATGAGCATCTGCTGGAAAAATACGGCAACCGGGTGCCGGTGCGCGAGAACGAGTGGGACAATCGCCATTTCTGGCGCGTCTCCAATGCCGAACATCTCGCCATGAGCGAGGATTGCGGCATCGTCAACCTGTCGCATTTCGCCATGTACGACATCGAAGGCCCGGACCATGTCGCGCTGCTGGAATGGCTGTGCGCGGCCAAGATCGGCGGCGACAACAACATCGGCAAGGGTATCTACACCCACTTCCTCGACGAGGAAGGCATGGTGCGCGCCGACTTCACCGTCATCCGCATGGCCGACCGCTGCCGTTTGATCGATGGCGCCGACGCCGGTCCGCGCGACTTCCAGTACATGCGCCGCACGGCACAGGACAAAGATTTCGACGTCACCATCACCGACGTGACCGAGAAATATGTCACCATCGGCATCTGGGGGCCGAACGCCCGGGCGACGTTGCAGAAGGTGGTCGAGAATCCGGACGGGCTCTCTGTTGAGAACTTCCCATTCGCGGCGATCAAGCCGGTCCGGATCGGCGGCAAGGATATCACCGCTTTCCGCATCTCCTATGTCGGCGAGCAGGGCTGGGAACTGCATATGCGCTACGAGGACGGCCTGGCCGTCTGGGACGCGCTGCGCTCGACCGGCGTGATGCCCTTCGGCGTTGAGACCTATGCCAACACCCGCCGTATGGAAAAGAGCCTGCGCCTGCAGAACGCCGACCTTTTGACCGAGTACAACCTGCTCGAAGCCGATCTTGCGCGTCCGAAGGTCAAGGAGAATGACTTTTGCGGCAAGGCCAAGCATGTCGAATACCGCGCCCGCGAGCACCAACCGGCCATGCTGTGCACGCTGGTGATGACCAGTAATGTCGATTCCAAAGGCGTTGCCCGCTATCCTGTCGGCACGATGCCGGTGATGGACCCGAAGACCGGCGAGACGCTGGTCGACGAACTCGGCCGCCGGTCGTTCACCACGTCGATGGCCTATGGCCCGACCATCGGCAAGAACATCGGCCTCGCCTATCTGCCATGGGCCTACGCCCAGGAAGGCCGCAAGCTCACCATCGAGTATTTCGGCGAGACCTATCCGGTTGAAGTCGCCGCTGTCGGTTACAAGCCACTCTACGATCCGGAGAATTTGAAGCCGCGCAGCTGATCGCCCGGCAGGCGCAAAAGGCATGAAGGCAAAAGCCTGGCCATCGGCCGCGCTTTTCTCTTCTTAAACAGACGATTCTCGCTTACCCTTGCGGCATGTCTGCTTTTGCCCGCGCAAGACATTTCCTCTCAGGCTGCGCCGCATTCGCGCTAACGCTCTGGCTGGCGCCAGTGTCCCTTGCGGATGAGCCTGTCGATGTCGAGCTGGTGCTGGCGGTCGACGTTTCGCTGTCGATGTCGCCGGAAGAGCTCGAGATCCAGCGTCATGGCTACGCAGCCGCATTGACGCACGACAATGTGCTGCAGGCCATTGCCAATGGCGCCCATGGCAAGATCGCCGTCACCTATGTCGAATGGGCCGGTACCACCTGGCAGCGCGTCATCGTGCCGTGGACGGTGATCGCCAGCCGCACCGACGCCGAGCGCTTGGTTGCGCAGTTGCCGGCGCAGCCGCCCAACAGCGCGCGGCGCACCTCGATCTCCGGAGCGCTGGAGTTCGGCAACGACCTGTTCGCCGAAAGCGGCTACCGAGGCACGAAGCGGGTCATCGACATTTCGGGCGACGGCCCCAACAATCAGGGCGCGCCGGTCAACCTGACCCGCGACGAGCTGATCAAGCAAGGCATCGTCATCAACGGTCTGCCGCTGATGACGCGAGGCGGCTTCACCGGCGCCTACGACGTCAGCAATCTCGATCGCTACTACAGCGACTGCGTCATTGGTGGTCCCGGAGCCTTCATGATCCCGGTCAATGACTGGACGCAGTTTCCCGAAGCCATTCGCCGCAAGCTGGTGTTGGAACTCGCCGGTCCGGCCTCGCCGCAATGGGCGGCGGAAGAAGCCGCCCATCCGCCGGTGATATTGGCACAGGAGAGATCCACCACCGACTGTCTGGTCGGCGAGAAAATGTGGCGAAACCGCAGCTGGATGTTCGACAGCCGCTAAAGCTCTTCCCCATTGAGCGTGATCTTTGCCGAACCGGCTCCCATTGCCTATCTGCTCGGGCTTAAGCTCCAGGCTTGCCTCCGCGACCGAAGCAGTGGCAAACTGGGCAGGCCGCGTGACCCAGCCAGGAGCGCTGCCGAACCGAGGAAAAACCGATGAGACGTCTTGCCATCCTGACCGCAGTCGCGTCCGTGCTGTATGCCGACGTCGCCAGCGCCCAATACAACCAGGCTGCCTGCATCATGTTCGAGAACGGGAATTTTCGCGGGCGGTCCATCGGCATGGGTGCCGAGGATTCCGTAAATTTTCGTGGCGGCCAGTTCTGGAATGACCGTGTGTCGTCGGTGATCGTTCGCCGCGGCTGCACGCTCGTGGCCTATGAGGATTCTCGGATGGGCGGCCGCTCGATCGAGATCACGCGCAGGATCCGCAATTTGGGCGGCAGTGACTGGAACGACCGTATCTCCTCGGCGGAATGCACCTGCGATGATTACTGAGGTTGGTTTCAGGCAGCGGGACGCCGCTGCCTGACGACATCATGACACTAGCCTGTTTGTCCGTGGGCGTATCGGATCAGGCCGCCAGCAGCTGCTTGCGGTCGACGCGCTCCTGCTGCGGCGAGCGGGCGTAGAGTTCTCGGTAGCATTTGGAGAAATGCGATGCCGAGACGAAGCCGCAGGCGACCGCCACCTCGACTACCGGCATCGACGACTGGATTAGCAGATGCCTGGCGCGGTCGAGCCGGATTTCGAGATAATAGCGGGCGGGGGAGCGGCCCATCTCGGTGCGGAACAGCCGCTCGATCTGGCGGCGCGACAGATCGACATGGTCGGCGATCTCGATCAGTGACAGCGGCTCCGACAGATTGCCCTCCATCAGCTCGATGATGGTCAGCACTTTCGAGTTCTGGACGCCGAGGCGGGCGCGTAGTGGCAGGCGCTGGCGGTCGGTGGGGCTGCGTACGCGGTCGGTCAGCACTTGCTCGCAGACGCGGTTGACGAGGTTCTCGTCAAAGTCGTCGCCGATCAGCTTCAGCATCATGTCGAGCGCGGCAGTGCCGCCGGCGCAGGTATAGATATTCTGGTCGATCTCGAAGAGGTCGGCAAAGACATTGGCCTTCGGAAACGCCTCGGAAAAGCCCGGCAGGTTCTCCCAGTGGATGGCGCAGCGCTTGTTGGACAGAAGCCCGGCGGCGGCGAGGATATGCGCGCCGGTGCACAGGCCGCCGACGGCGACGCCGCGATTGTATTCCTCGCGCAGCCAGGCGAAGGCGGACTTGTTCTGGTAGCGCTCGACATTGATGCCGCTGCAGACGATGGCCATGTTCGGCCGGTCGGGACCTGCCATCTTCTTGCGTTCATCCTCGAGCGACGTGTTGACCGCGCATTCGACCCCGTTCGAGGCGCGCACCGGCTTGCCGTCGATGCTGGCGAGGCGCCAGCGATAGGCCTCGTAGCCGAGCATGCGATTGGCCGAACGCAACGGGTCGAGCGCGGTCGCAAAAGCGATCATGGTGAAATCGGGAATAAGGAAGAATACAAACGATCGCTTGATCGGATGCTTTACCGCGTTCAAGGGAACCTCACACAGCCATGGCGCGAACAGGATGTCGCGAATAGCATAGCGACATCAGGAAAAACCATGTCTGTCAATCGGCTACGCCGCTCCGACAAGATTAAATTTGCGACATGGGTCGCAAATGGGCAATCGGCGTGCAGCGAGCCCTGGAAGTGGCACGAACTGTTCAAGGGACGGGCAACGTACGGCCTGCGCGCAGAACAAAACGCCGCTCTGGCTGGAGCCAGGCGGCGTTGCAGTTTTAAAGCAGCGGCAGGGATGCGCCGCCTCTAGAAATCTTCAGGCGATGAAGCCGAGGCGCGCCGCATTCATGGCGCCGGTCTGGCCGGGCATGGTGTTGGCAAGACGCTGACGCTCGAGAGCGGTGGTCAGGTTCATTTCGCGGCGGGCAAAGAGGCGTGCAAAAAGCTTCATAATCATCTCCATTTGTTGCTTAGACGGGTCGCCTTCGCTTGATGGAGTGGGGCAGCTCGTTTGCTGGCGCCGATATAGGCTTGTGTAAGCAGAAACTAAATCGCAAAAGCGAAGCGCTTGATATGAAATGCGACATCGATAGCGACAGATTTGAGCAAGGTGCCCAAAATTTACGATTATTTACAAGGCATTAGTTGGAAACAGGCGCTGCTATGCGGCTTTCTCATATGCGTCATGCGCCGGCGACATGGCTCCAAAGCTCAGTTGAATACAAATAAAACAGAGAAGGCCTGCCGGGCGGGCTGCGCGGCAGGCCTTCAGCACATGGTACACACGATCTACTTTGCTCCAGCCCAGGATCCGATGCCATTGCGAGTACCGGTCTTGGTGTCGGAAGCTTCAGGCCAGCCGATATCCTTCTGCAGTTCGATCGGCAGGGAGCGGATAGCGCGCTCGGTCTGGTAGCGGGCGCGTGCCGCGCTGAATTCGGTCGCGATGCGACCAAGGGACGACAGGATAGACATCTCTTTCTCCTTTGGGTTGGCTAGTGCCAGACAGCGAGTTGGCTACTGCGGGTTTGTTTCAACTTCATTTCGTGTCGAATGCAGGTCTGTGTCGAGGTCGTTTCATGGCTGCTTGTGGCAGCTACTGCTTCGATGGAGTTGACTATCCTCCCAATCTGATGTTCAATCAAACGAAATGGAATGATGTTTTGTATCAGAAAAATTGAAGGTCGGTTGCCATGAACGCCCCGCTCAATCATCCGCTGCCACTGCTCGATCTCGATGTTTTGCGCACGTTCGTGGCGATTGCCGAGACCGGCAGCTTCACCACCGCCGCCAATGCCGTGTTCCGCACGCCGTCGGCCGTTTCCATGCAGATCAAGAAGCTCGAGGACATTCTCGGCCGCTCCGTGTTCGCGCGCGACGCTCGCTCGGTGTCGCTGACCACGGACGGCGAGATGCTGCTCGGCTATGCCCGCCGGCTGCTGTCCATCAATCGCGAGGTGGTGTCGAAGTTCATCATTCCCGACATTGTCGGTGTGGTGCGGCTTGGCTCGCCGGACGATTACGGTGAGCGCGTGCTGCCGCATGTGCTGAAGCGTTTCGCGCAGTCGCATCCGTCGATCGCCGTCGACGTCACCATAGACCAGAGCAGCAATCTGCGCCGGCGCATGGACGACCGGGCGCTCGACATCACGCTGTTGACCAATTCCTACAAGACCAGCGCGCTCGGCGCCGAGGTGCTGCTGACCGAGCCGATCGTCTGGGCCGGTGCCAAGGGCGGCTGTGCGCATCTGCGCGAGCCCTTGCCGGTATCGCTGTGGGAAGAGGGCTGCGCCTGGCGTGCCGGGGCGCTCGACGCGCTTGGCCGCGAGGGCCGCAACTACCGCATCGCCTATATGAGCGCGCACACGGCCGGCCAGCGCGCCGCGATCATGTCCGATCTCGCCGTGGCGCCATTGCCGAAGTCGTTCCTAGGCAACGACATGGTCGAACTCTGCCCGAAGGACGGCATGCCCGACATCGGGACCTACAATCTGGCGATGGTGGTGGCGCCGGATGCCAGTGCCCCGGTCAAGGCCGTTGCCGACCACATCCGCGCGACTTTCGAAGTCTTCCGGGAAACCGGCAAGTTCTGACCGGCTGGCAAGGACGATAGTATAGAGCTACTCCGCCGCTTCGGCGGGGCGCTGTTCATGCCTTACTCTCGTATCGTGCACGATCCGGCTCTCCCCGAGAAAGGCGACGATGCGCTCGCGGGCGCGCCGCGCTTCCGGCATGTCGATCAGCGGCCAGACGTGGAACATGCCTTCCTCATAGACAAGATCGATTTCAACGCCGGCTGCGCGGGCTTTTTCGGCGAAGATCAGATTGTCGGGAGTCAAAAGATCGCGCGAGCCGGTCAAAAGCAGCGTTCTTGGCAGCACGGACAAATCTCCATAGACCGGGCTGATGTGCCAATCGCTGGGATCGATGCCGGCACTGTACAGGCGAATTGCCTCTCGTCCGCCAGCTATGCCCAGCCAAGGGTCGTTGCGTTCCGCCTCGAACACTGCGGGATTGGTGAGCGACACGTCGAGACCCGGCGAAATGAGCACATGCCGCGACGGCAGGGGCAGTCCTTCTTCGGCGGCCATCATGGTCAGCACCACAGCCATATTGCCGCCGGCGGAATCGCCCATGAAGACGATGTCTTCGGCTTCCGTCTCGGTGAGCATCTGCCGGTAGACATCGCCAACCATTCCGAACATGGCATGGAAATCGTGTTCGGGAGCGATTGGATAGATCGGCACCGTGATCCCGTAGCCCAGCCGCTCCGCCATCTCGGCGATTAGGTGCCAATGATAGGGTGTGATTTCAAAGACATAGGCACCACCGTGCAAGTAGAGAATCCGCTTCTGCTCGCCGGTCCTGGGTGCGATTTCGTAGACGGGGAAGCCATCGACCGCATGCATCTCGATGTCGAGACGCTGGTGCAGCGAGGCGGGCGGCCGGTGGTTCTCGGTCTTGCGCGCGGCCGCGATCCAGCGCTGCAGATTTTCCGGACTGGCAAATGCCTGCTTGCGGCTGTGCCGCAGGACAAAAGACACGACATGGCTTTTCAAACTTGGCATGCGGATACGCGAACTTCGGCCAAAGCCGACTAAGAGAACCCCCCACTATCTTCGAAGATCGTGCCGTGGCCGAAAATGTCAAGATTCGCGCCGTATCTACACGGTGGTGTGATCCGCGCCGCGATGCTCAGCGGCGCGGCAAAAGTGCGGCACGCAGCCGGTTGCTGGTGGTCGCCGGGGACATGCGAGATCCCCGGCGCATGCCGAGCAATTTGCATTTGTCGGCGAAGGTCATCAGCGCGCGGCGCTCCAGATGGTGTTGATGAGTGCTGCCTTTTCGCTGGATCGCGGCGACACCGGCCAGCCGATGTCCTTCTGAATCTCAGGCGGCAGGCTGTTCAACAAGCGCCGCGCCTTGCTGCGGTCGTGAGCATTCTTGATGGCCGTGCCATAGCGGCCGAGGCTTTCGAGCATTGACATCGTTGTCTCCTCTGGAGCGTTGCGACGGCTGAAAGATATCTCCAGCCTGCCATTCGATGCCGGTTGAATGCGCCTGCCATGTATCTGGCGAATTTCACGAAAACAGCGTTTTGGTTTCCGGATCAAGCGATCCGGAAACATTTGCATGCAAATGAGTTTGGAAAGGCGGTGGCCTGGGCGCGGCCGCTTATTCCCGTCCACGCCTGGCGGCGTGGCCTTCGCGCGAACGCCGTCGCGGAGCGGCGTCGCCGGCAACGCCGTCCTCGCTGACCGTCTTGCGCGGCGGCAGTTTCACCGCCGCCGACAGTTTCGGGAACGGATCGACCTTGTTGGGCAGCGCCATGGCGTAGACGAAATGCTCCTGGAATTTCGGTTCCAGCGCCGTCTCGATCTTCTCGATCTTGCTGACCGTGTCCTCGATCTCGCGGCGGTAGCCGCGATTGAGCAGCGCCATGCGGGCGCCGGCACCGGCGGCGTTGCCGACGGCCGAGACCTTGTCGAGGTCGCAATCCGGGATCAGGCCGAGCACCATGGCGTATTTCGGATCGATGAAGGAGCCGAAGGCGCCGGCGAAATGGATGCGGTCGACATGCTCGGTGTTCTGCTTTTCCATCAACAGCTTGGTCCCGGCATAAAGCGCTGCCTTGGCAAGCTGAATGGCGCGCACATCGGTCTGGGTGATGGTGATCTTCGGCCCATCTTCCGTCAATGCGGCGGAGCCTTCCTTCAGCACATAGGAGAAGGTGCGGCCGTTGGCGGTGACGCGCGGCGAACGGGCCGAAAGCCCGCCGTCGATGACGCCGTCCTCGGAAATGATGCCGGCGAGATACATCTCCGCCACCACTTCGATGATGCCGGAACCGCAGATGCCGGTGACGCCGGTTGCCTGGACGCTTTCCAGGAAGCCCGGTTCGTCGGACCACAGTTCCGAGCCGATGACGCGGTATTTCGGCTCCAGCGTGTCTGGGTCGATGCGCACGCGCTCGATCGCGCCCGGTGCGGCGCGCTGGCCGCCGGAGATTTCAGCACCCTCGAAGGCAGGGCCGGTGGGCGAGGAGGCCGCAACCACCCGCTGGCGATTGCCCAGTACGATCTCGGCATTGGTGCCGACATCGACGATCAGCATCATCTCGTCCTGGCGATGCGGGCCTTCCGACAGCGTGACGGCCGCCGCGTCCGCTCCGACATGCCCGGCGATGCAAGGCAGCATGTAGAGTCTGGCGCCCTGGTTGAGCTTCAGGCCGATGTCGGATGCCTTGATATGCACGGCGCCCGAAACGGCCAGCGCAAAGGGCGCGCCGCCAAGCTCGGTCGGATCGATGCCGAGGAACAGATGGTGCATGATCGGATTGCCGACGAAGACGCTGTCCAGGATGTCGTTGCGCTGGACATTGCCTTCGGCACAGACCTTGTCGACGAGACCCGAGATGGCCTCGCGCACGGCGACCGTCATGCCTTCGCGCCCGTCAGGATTCATCATCACATAGGAGACGCGGCTCATCAGATCCTCGCCGAAGCGGATCTGCGGGTTCGACGTGCCGGACGAGGCGGCGACGCGGCCCGATAGCAGCGATACCAGATGCATGGCGATGGTGGTCGAGCCGATGTCGCAAGCCAGCCCATAGGCTTCGTTCTTGAGGCCGGGCCAAAGTGCTACGACGCGCGCGGTCTCCGAATCGGCATCCTTGTAGATGGCGGCGGTCGCGGTCCAGTTGCCCTTGCGCAGGATGCCTTGCACCTGCGGCAGCAGATGAAAATCGAAATCAAGGCTTTTCAAGCCCCAGTCGTGCATCAGCGCGATCTTCAGCCGGTCGAGATCGCCAAGCGGCTTGTGCATGTCGGGTTCTTCGATCTCGACATAGCACATGCGGATCGCCGCATCGCGGGCGATCACCCTGGTGTCGGCATCCTTGCGGATGGTCTGCGCGTTGATGACCGTATCCTGCGGCACGTCGATGACGAGGTCGCCGAGGATCTGCGCCGAGCAAGAGAGGCGGCGCCGTTCGGGCAGGCCGCGGACGCGCTCATAGCGCTCTTCCTTGGCACCCTTGGGCGTGATGTGGTCGTTGGAGGAGGTGATCTTGTGCTTGGCGAAATTGCCTTCCTGCACTTCGATCTGGCAGCGTCCGCAGGTGGCGCGTCCGCCGCAGACGCTTTCGACATAGACGCCAAGCTGGCGCGCGGCGTCTAGCACGGGCGTTCCAACTGGAAAACGCCCGCGCTTGCCCGACGGCATGAACAGCACGAGGGGGTCGGTGATGTTTGCAGGTGAATTCACGATTGCGCGCTTATCCTCGGCCCATCCGGGCTTCACGGCCGCCACGGCGGCGACCTCCATTGCTAGCACCATCACCCGGAGCATTGACCTGGGTCGGGGCGGCGATCGCCTGGCCGCCTTCGGCCGGCTTGTAATCCTTGTAAGTGCGGATCCAGTTGGTGCAGTTCTCGTCGGTGCCGTTCAGCACATTGGCGCCGCGCACGGCTTCCATTTCCTGCGGACGCACCGGGTTCATGATGGCCGAGGTCATGCCGGCGCCGATCACCATCGGGATGAAGGCGGCGTTGATACCGTGGCGGTGCGGCAGGCCGAAGGAGATGTTGGACAGGCCGCATGTGGTGTTGACCTTGAGCTCTTCGCGCAGGCGGCGCAGCAGCGCGAACACCTGGCGGCCGGCGTCGCCCAGCGCGCCGATCGGCATCACCAGCGGATCGACGACGACGTCATGCGCCGGAATGCCGAAATCGGCGCAGCGCTGAACGATCTTCTTGGCGACGGCGAAGCGCACGTCCGGATCCATGGAAATGCCGGTCTCGTCGTTGGAGATGGCGACGACAGGCACATTGTACTTCTTCACCAGCGGCAGGATGGCTTCGAGCTTTTCTTCCTCGCCGGTGACGGAGTTGACCAGCGGGCGGCCCTTGGCAACTTTGAGTGCGGCTTCGATCGCTGCGGTGACGGAACTGTCGATCGACAGCGGCAGGTCGACCAGCCCTTGCACGATCTCCAGCGTCTGCACCAAAAGGCCGGGTTCGGTCTCGTTCGGGTTAACCGAAGTGACGCCGGCGTTGACGTCGAGCATGGTGGCGCCGCAGGCCGCCTGCTCGAGCGCGTCCCTGATGACGGTCTCGAAATTGCCCGCGATCATCTCGGCGGCCAGCTTCTTGCGGCCGGTCGGGTTGATGCGTTCACCGATCACGCAGAACGGCTGGTCGAAGCCGATGATGATTTCTCGTGTCGCCGAAGCGACGATGGTACGGGTCATGAATTCTCTCCGCCGTGATATAAAGATTTCTTTATATCGTTATCTGGTTTCGTTCAAGCGAATGGAGGGCCGTCCGCGCTTCGCCTCGAGTTAAAGTATGTCGTTGTCCCAAAACCGGTTCCCCCTTTTGGGCGACATACATCAGTGCGCGGTCTTCACCATGTCCACCTGCGTTTCGGTAATGTCGTCGTGCAGTATGTGCTCGAGCCGATCGGCGACCATCTGGTCGTCGCGGCGAATCTCACGCTTCCACGGCTGGCGGCCCTTCAGCACGCCCGATTCATCGACGATCTCGGCGACATATTCCTCTTGCCGGTAGGCCATCACATGGACGCCGGAAACGCCTGATATTTCCTTCACCTCGTTGATGATGTCGATGCAGAGCTGCTTGCCTTCCTTTTTCTGGTCCTGGGCGCCTTCCAGCCGCTTGATAACCGAATCGGGAATATGGATGCCCGGCACATTCGAGCGGATCCACTTGGCCGTTTTGGCCGAGGCCAGCGGCCCGACGCCAACCAGGATGAAGCATTTTTCGGTGTAGCCGAGGTCGCGCACCTTCTGCATGTAAGTGCGGAACATCGGCACGTCGAAGCAATACTGGCTCTGCACGAATTGCGCGCCGGCGGCGATCTTCTTGCCCAGGCGATGCGGGCGGAAATCGATCGGCGGCGCGAACGGGTTGATCGCAGCACCCAGGAAAAGCTGCGGCGGCGTCGTCAGCTTGCGGCCGGACAGGAACTTGCCATTGTCGCGCATGATGCGGCAGGTTTCCAACAGGGACATGCAGTCAAGGTCGAACACCGGCTTGGCGCCGGGCTGGTCGCCGGCCTGCACGCCGTCGCCGGTGAGGCACAGCATGTTGGCGACGCCCATGGCGGCACCACCGAGCACGTCACCCTGGATGGCGATGCGGTTCTTGTCGCGGCAGGCGATCTGCATGATCGGCGCATAGCCCATGCGGGTCAAAAGCGCACAGATGCCGACCGACGACATGTGGCAATTGGCGCCCGATGCGTCGACGGCGTTGATGGCGTCGACCCAGCCATCGAAGATCTTCGCCCTGTTATAGACGTCTTCCGGATCGGCGCTGTCGGGCGGGTTGAGTTCCGTGGTCACCGCGAACTCGCCGCGCCGCAGGACGCGTTCCAGCCGGCCGCGCGAGGTGTGGCCGGGCAGGGGTTCGAGCGGCAGGTGGATGCCAGCCGGGTTCTCGTCGCGCTGGCGGCCGATCATGCCGACGCCCCGGTGTTGGCCGTCTCATTCTTGGCGGCAGCGGCCGCTTCGCGCGCGGTGGCCGCCTGCGCGGTCACCCGCAGCCAGGCCGAGGTTTCGCGCAGCGACTGGTCGACCGGCTTCTGCACGGTCAGGATCCTGTCGCCGTGCACCATGTTTTGCGAGCCTTCCCAGGCCTTGACCCAGACGCAGGGCATATCGGGCTCGACCTCGCAATTGCCGTTGGCGCGGACGCCGCCGCAAGGGCCGTTGCGCAATTGCTTGGGGCAGTTCATCGGGCACGACATGCCGGTCGAGGACAAGATGCACTGGCCGCACATGCGGCAGTCGAACATGAAGCCCTTCACGCGCTTCTCGACGAATTTGATCGGCCCTTCGATGCGGCCGTAGCCTATGCCCTTCCAGAGGGGATGGAGGAGCAGGAACATGTCGGCGAATTTGGCGTAGAACCATTCGAGCAATCGCGAGTGCCGCACAGACCACAGCCGAACCGCAAAGGAACGCTGCACGCGCCGTTGCGGCGACACGTCGGCCGGCTTGTAGTCGGATTTCGGCGCTGCCTTCTTGACCAGAGTGGCCTGGGTAACAGCCGGCCCCTCCTTGGCAGGAATGGTCTCAGACATTTTCTTTGCCGCCCGCCTTGACCAGCGCGACCAGCCGCTCACGGTCATATTTCGTGTCGATGTCCTGAAAAGCCTTCTCGACCTCGGCTTCGAGGTCGTCGCCAACCGGAATGGGATCGGCCTTGCGCCATTCGGCCAGATAGTCGTCGGTGCCGCCGGCGCCAGTGCGCATGGCGCACATGTCGATCGCCTCGGTGAAGCGCAGCGGCAGTTCACGTTTGGCGTTCTGCCGACCCTTCTTGACGATGATCTGGGCGGGGATATCGCGCCAGTAGACGACGATCAGATCGGCCATGAATTCTCACTCCTCGATCTGCGAGCATTGCCGGAAGCGCAGTGGGGCCGCTTGTTATGGGACGACGCGCGCGCATTCAAAAGCGACGCATTTGGATGTCGTAAAATGAAAGGTGGGTTTATTCGTTTGCGGCGTGTGCTGGCGGCAGGTTCGACGCGCCGGAAGAGCCAGCGTGCGGCATGCGGATACGGGCGAGGAACTCGCTACCAGATGCCGGTTCTGAGGCCCGTCCAGACGTAGAACCAGATCGTCGGATGATACCACAGCTTCGAAGGCAGGCCGGGATCGATCGTCGTGAGTTTTCCAGCCAGTGCATCGCTGACGGCCTCGACGCAGATGTCGCGCGAGAACGCCGTCTGGCGTAGCGCGTGACTTGAGATGGTGTCGCCCTTTTTCGATCTGCCGCGCGCCTGCTTCAGCACGCCACCGGTGTCGACGCCAGCGTCGACGAGGTGGACAGTCGTGCCGAAATTCTGCGCATCGCCTGATACCAGAGCCCAATAGCCGCCATTCATGCCGCGATATTTCGGCGTGATGCCCGCATGGTAATTGAGCACCGGGCAGGGCATTTTCCTCAGCATCTCCGCCGAGATTAGTCGGCAACCGTTGAGCAGCACAACGCCTGGCCGGATCTTCTGGATCACCTGCAGGCACTCAAGCCCATTGGCCGAGGATACTTGGATGATCTCCTGGCCTGGTCGCGGCTCAACCTCCAGCTTCTCCTCGGCAATCAATCGCGCGCTATGGCCGGCCAGGAATCGCTTGCCCAACCTGCTCAGCACCATCGTGCCAAGTTGGCCGATGGCGGAGATCCAGCCCTGGCGGCGAGCCCGGCCGCGAAGCAATTGCTTTTTGGATTCAGGCGTTTCGAGGACGACGCTGACAGGACCAACGCGATCGGCAATTGCATTGATCATAGCCCAGACATGCTGGCCGCCCCCGGTGACGACCACGATCGGACGCGTACTGGATTCTAATGCTGCCATGGATACTGCCCCTCCAAGCAACCCGTTCTCGACAATGGACGGGATGCTAGGGTGTCCGGGTTAATCCTTGGTGATCAGCCTTCGATACACAGTCAGCGCTTGAATTCGATGATATCGAGCTTCGATTCGTAGTAGGGCGCCGGAAATTCGATGCGCCATTCCTTGGCGCTGTTGCGGAAGGCGTAGCCGACCTGGTCGGTTTGCGGGCCGCTTCCATAGGGCTTTGCCGGATCATCGTTGACATAGAAGGAGCCGAGATAGATCGCGCGTTTCTCGCCATCGTCGAAGAAGCGGCCCTTGGTGCGCTGCGAGCCGCTGATCTTTTCCAGCCGCCAGCCGGAACCGTCGTCGGTCACCTTGCACTTGAACCAGCCATAGATGACGAGCGGCAAAGGTCCGCCGGCCTTGATCGTGCGGCACTGCCAGCTGCCGGTCAGGTCCTTGTCGGAAAAAGCCACCAGCGGCTTTGCCAGCAGGGCATCGAGTTGCTTGACCTCGGCCGGGTTGCCTGCCTTCGCCTCGGCAAGGGCTGCCTTGCGGGTCTCGCCATATTTGTCGAGCCGCGTCTTGTCGGCTGGGGTGATGAGTTTCTGTATCTCGCCGTCGGCATGAGCGGGAAGAGTGCAGCAGAGCAGGCCGACAAGGGCGAACAGCGGGCGAAGTGTCATAAGAGGCCTCCCGGTTGAAGTCTGGCGCAGCGCCGGCTGGTGCATAACTTATCGGGTCGCTGGCGCCTGTCATCCGTGCTTAACAGCGTCACGGTCAAAAATCATGGTGTGACGAATGCGAATCTTGCTCACGGGGTCGTCGGGTTGGTTGGGCAGCGCTTTGGCGCCGCGTCTGCGCGCGCTCGGGCACGATGTCACCGGCCTCGATCCTGTGCCATCGGCGGAGACCCTCATCGTCGGCTCAATCGCTGATCGCGACCTTATCATGCGGACAGTTCGGGACAACCGGATCGAGGCGATCATCCACAGCGGCGCGTTGCACAAGCCCAACATAGAGAGCCGCGCCAACAGCGATTTCGTCGCCACCAATGTGCAAGGCACGCTCAACCTGCTCGACGCGGCGGTGGCGGCCAGCGTGCAGCGCTTCGTCTTCACCTCGACGACCTCGCTGATGATTTCGCAGGCAATACGCGACGGGTTCAGCGGTGGTGCGCGCAAGGCGACCTGGCTGACGGAAGCGATGTCGCCCGAGCCACGCAACATCTATGGCGTCACCAAGCTTTCGGCCGAGCATCTCTGCCGCCTCTATCACATCCAGCACGGGCTGCCGGTGGTGGTGCTCCGCACGGCCCGCTTCTTTCCCGAAGCCGACGACATGGCGCATGCGATCGAACAGTCGGACGCCAACACCAAGGCCAATGAGCTGTTGTTTCGCCGATTGACGGTGGAGGACGCGGCCGATGCCCACATCCTTGCCCTGGAAAAGGCACCAGAGCTGGGTTTCGACATTTTCATCGTCTGCGCGCCGACGCCGTTCCGGCCCGATGATTGCTCGGCGCTGATTGCCGATGCCCCGTCGGTCGTCGCGCGCTACTTTCCGGATTTTCCGGCCCTCTACGCGCGAAAAGGCTGGACGATGTTTTCCTCCATCGACCGGGTCTACGACGCGTCGCGGGCGAGGGACAGGCTGGCTTTCGTCTGCAAGACGAGCTTTGCCGATATACTTGCAGCGTTACGCGCGGAAGAGGGGCAGCCTAGCCGGTGACCGCTGCGGCGTGCGCCATTCCGGCCGTCAGGTCGCCATAGCCGGTGGCGCGGCGTTCGTAGACGAGACCGAGCATTCTGGCGGCCTTTTCGGCGACCTTGTCGAGTTCCGGATCGTTGGTCTGGGCCAGATAGATCAGCTTTTCGTAGTTGCCGAAATAGTCCTTGATCAACTCCGGATGCTTGTCGAGGCCGAGCGGCTTCATGAAGAAGGCGTCGAACTGCCGGCAGAGGAAATCGGTCATGTAGAACGACATCATGTCGTCGTCTGCGACCTTCGCGTAGGCCTCCATGCCCTGGTAGAATGCGAAGCAATGCGGGCCGGCCATGCGCTCGACGCCATGCTTCTCGCAGACCCTGTCGAGCAGGCCGCCGGTGCCGCAATCGGCATAGCCGACGAAGATGTTGCTGTAGCCTTCGGCCTTGGCCTTTTCGATTGCCTTGTCCATGGCCGGAGCGATGCGGTCCGGGTAGAAGTGGAATTCCGCCGGCAGGCAGGTCAGGTCGAGGTGATCCAGTCCGAGCTGTTCCTTGACGGCCAGAACTTCACGCGCAATCATCCCGCAGGCGATGACGAGCAGCCTGTCGTCTTGATTCGGTTTCGTTTTTTGCGTCTTGGCCATGGAACCAGTCGAGCGGCCTTCGTTGTTGTGGCGCTAATTTATCTATTGAGGGAGACACCGTCTATGAAACTGCTACGCATCACGCCGATTGCCATACTGGCCTGCGCCTTGGCCCTTGCGGCTTGCGCGAACACCGTCCGTGGTGTCGGCAGGGATGTCAAATCGACTGCCAAGGCGGTCGAGGACACCGTCACCAAGCCCTGATCCGCGCGCGGCCTTCTCCACCATCTGGGAACAAAAAAGCCGCGCTGCAAGGCGCGGCTTCCTATTGTCCATGCCGGATTGGCCAATCAGGCCGAAGCGCGCACATTGTGCTTGCGCTTCATGTAGTCCTTGGCGGTCTCGACCGCCACCGCCGCATCGCGGCAATAGGCATCGGCGCCGACGGCCTTGCCAAACTCCTCGTTCAGCGGCGCGCCGCCGACCAGCACGACATAATCGTCGCGGATGCCCTTTTCCTTCATCGTATCGATGACGACCTTCATGTAAGGCATGGTCGTGGTCAGCAGTGCCGACATGCCGATGATGTCCGGCTGGTGCTGTTCGATCGCATCGAGATATTTCTCGACCGCATTGTTGATGCCGAGATCGATGACGTCGAAGCCAGCACCTTCCATCATCATGCCGACGAGATTCTTGCCGATGTCGTGGATGTCGCCCTTGACGGTGCCGATGACCATCTTGCCCTGCTTCGGCGCGCCAGTGGCGGCGAGCAGCGGGCGCAGGATGAACATGCCGGCCTTCATCGCATTGGCCGACAGCAGCACTTCGGGAACGAACAGGATGCCGTCGCGGAAATCCTCGCCGACGATGCGCATCCCTTCGACCAGCGCTTCCGTCAGCACCTTGTAGGGCACCCAGCCGCGCTCGAGCAGGATGTTGGTGCCTTCCTCGATCTCTTCCTTCAGCCCGTCATAGAGATCGTCGTGCATCTGCTGCACCAACTCGTCGTCGGAAAGTTCAGAAAGGATGATCTCGTCGTCGGACATTTGTATCGAGCTCCTGCCGGCATCGCGACCATGTCGCAAGGCACACATCTTCGCGTTCATACCTAACCCGCTGAGGGCATGTATCCATAGCTGATTTGCGACTTCCCGCAAAAGGAAAGCGACCGTAACTCTCTTGGAATTCTTGTCGATTTTGCGACAGGCGTTGGCGCTGGCGGGCCGTTTCGAATAGGGTGCATGGCTACGATCTGGCAAGAAGCGGCGAGATGCAGCCGCTATGGATTCCAGACAAGAACAGATTCAGGGAAGAACCACCATGAGCGAACACGCGGCAGTCGATCAGGAAGCGTCAAACGCGCGACGTGGGCGTGGCGCCAGTGGCGGGGCTGCAGCCCGGCGGGCAGCACGTTCGGGCGGTGGCCCGGGTACGCAGCTCACCTACATCAAGCGCAAGATCAACGTTTACGAGGTGCTGGACGAGGAAGGCCTGGCGCTGATCGAAAAGAACACCGACACGGTGCTCGAGGAGATCGGCATCATCTTCCGTGATGACGCGGAAGCGCTGCAACTGTGGAAAGAGGCCGGCGCCGACGTCAAGGGCGAGCGCGTGCACTTTCCGAAGGGGCTGTGCCGTTCGCTGCTCAAGACCGCGCCGTCCGTCTACACCCAGCATGCGCGCAATTCCGAGCGTTCGGTGCAGATCGGCGGCAATGCCACCGTCTTTGCGCCGGTCTACGGTCCGCCCTTCGTGCGTGACCTCGATGGCGTCAGGCGTTATGCGACGATCGAGGATTTCCAGAATTTCGTGAAGCTCGCCTATATGGCGCCGTCGATCCACCATTCGGGCGGCACGGTGTGTGAGCCCGTCGACGTGCCGGTCAACAAGCGCCACCTCGACATGATCTACAGCCACATCAAATATTCCGACAAGCCGTTCATGGGCTCGGTGACCGCGCCTGAGCGCGCCGAAGACACCGTCGCCATGGCCAAGATCGTGTTCGGCGACGATTTCGTCGAGAACAACACGGTGCTGACCAGCCTGATCAACGCCAACTCGCCGATGGTGTTCGACGAGACCATGCTCGGCGCGCTGAAAGTCTATGCGCGCCACAACCAGGCCTGCATCGTCACGCCATTCATCCTTGCCGGCGCGATGAGCCCGGTGACGGTGGCCGGCACGCTGACGCAGGTTCTGGCCGAAGTGCTGGCCGGCGCCTCGTTCACGCAGCTGATCCGTCCCGGCGCGCCGGTGCTGTTCGGCACCTTCGCCTCGTCGATTTCGATGCAGTCGGGAGCGCCGACCTTCGGCACGCCGGAGCCGTCGCTGGTGTCTTATGGCGCCGCGCAGCTGGCGCGTCGGCTGGGCCTGCCGTTCCGCACCGGCGGCTCGCTCTGCGCGTCGAAGGTTCCGGATGCTCAGGCGGCCTATGAAAGCGCCAACACGCTGAACTCGACCATCCTGGCCGGCACCAATTTCGTGCTGCATTCGGCCGGCTGGCTCGAGGGCGGGTTGGCGTCCTGCTACGAGAAATTCATGATGGACATCGACCAGCTCGGCATGACGCAGAAGTTTTCCGAGGGCGTCGATCTGTCGGAAAACGGCCAAGCGATGGACGCCATCCGCCAGGTCGGGCCGGGCAGCCACTATCTCGGCTGCGACCACACCCAGGCCAACTTCCAGACCGCTTTCTATCGTTCCAACATCGCCGACAACAATTCCTACGAGCAGTGGTTGGCCGAAGGCGAGAAGACCGCGCCGCAGCGCGCCAACGAGCTCGCCCGTCGCTGGCTGGAAAGCTACGAGGCGCCCTATCTCGATCCGAGCATCGACGAAGCGTTGCAGGACTTCATCGCCAAGAAGAAGGGGTCGATGCCCGACGCCTTCACTTGAAAGGAGCCCGAGTCAGGCGGGGCTAAAGTCGCCAACATTATCCACAAGGAAGTCTGGCGGAGCGCGTTCTCCGATCCGGTCAAGAAGGAATGATTGCCGCGGGGCGCCGGGTTGAGGACATCGCGACCGTGCTTTCGGCCCATGGCCTCATCCTGCGCGGCGGCTTCAAGTGCGGAGCGAGCGAAACCCCGTTTGCCGACCTCTCAGGTGCTCCCGTCAAATCCGTCCTGCTGGTCGGGCAGGCGGGTGCAGCGCCTTGGCCGCATTTCCTGCGCTGGATCGACAAGCAATCGCAGACCATCGCCAATCCGCTCGACTCGTGGTCGCGCGAAGTGATCGGAGCCGTTGCCGAGGCATTCGGGGCGCGAGCCGTTTCCCCTTCCGACAGACCTTATCTGCCGTTTCAGCAATGGGCGATGCGGGCGGAGGGACTGAAGCCGTCGCCGCTCGGCATCCTCATGCATCCGCAATACGGGCTATGGCATGCCTATCGCGGTGCGCTGCTGTTCGAGGACGAGCTTCCGATTCAAGCCGGCGAAACGGCGCCTCACCTTTGCGATAGCTGCGTCGAGAAACCTTGCCTGAAATCTTGTCCGGTCGACGCCTATTCCGCGCAAGGATTTGCTTATCAATCCTGCCTGGTGCATGTGCGTGGAGCCGGCGGCTCGCCTTGCCGCAGCGGCGGCTGCCTTGATCGCAATGCGTGCCCCTATGGCACGGAGTATCGCTATCCGCCGGAGGTTCAGGCCTTCCACATGGCGAGCTTCGCACGAGCCACCAGCTGATCCATTCCCATTGCGTGGTGTTCGTTCGCTTCGATGAGCATCTTGACGATAGTTAGAAACAAGCCTATTCATCAAGTCATCTGATGACTTGATGAATAGGCCGATGCAACCTGCTATCCGAACCAATCTCACCGACAGCGCCACTGAGAGCCTGCGGGCTGAAATCGTCAGCGGCCGCTGGGGTGTCGGCGAGCGTATCCCCAACGAGGCAGCTCTGACCGACCTTCTGTCGGTCAGTCGGGGCACCGTCCGCGAGGCGGTGCGGGTGCTGGTCTCGCAGGGGTTGCTGAATACGCGTCAGGGCTCGGGCACCTATGTGCGCTCCGCCGTCGATACTTCTGCCGCGCTTGACCGGGTCAAACGCAGCGGCTTGCGCGATCAGTGGGAGGCGCGGGCGGCGCTGGACCTCGAGGCCGCGAGGCTCGCCGCCTTGCGTCACACGCCAGCCGACCTCGAGCGGATGCGGCAATTGCTTGCCGAACGCGGCACCGTCGCGGACGGCGGAAGCGATGCCTTCATCCGGCGCGATCTCGCTTTCCACAAATCCGTCGTCGCGGCGTCCGGCAACAGGGCGATGATGGAGCTCTATGACTTCTTCACCGCCGCCATCACCGAGACCATCCATGCCACCATCGACGGCGATCTGCCCGAACCGGACCACCAGGCGCATGCGGCAATCGTCGACGCCATTGCCGCGAGCGATCCCGAGCGCGCCGTTGCCGCCGTCCGAGCCTTCATGGCGCCGGTGCTTACCCAACTTGAAAGACTGCTTTCGCAATGAACCAGAGTTTTCGTCAGCCTGATCCGAAGGCCGAGGTCGAGGGTCTGGAACTCGTCGATGCCGAGGCCGACAGCCTGCCCATGCCGCAGCCGCCTGAACTGCGCAGCCGTGCGGCGCGCATCGTGCTTGGCGCGAGCCTTGTGCTGATCGCCTTCAACCTGCGGCCGCTGTTTTCCAGCCTTTCGGTGCTGTTGCCCGAGGTGATGCAGGCAACCGGTCTTTCGACGACGGGCGCCAGCCTGCTGACGACGCTACCCGTCCTGTGCCTCGGCCTGTTCGCGCCCTTCGCGCCAAGGCTTGCGCAGCGCTATGGAGCCGAGCGCACTTTGCTCGGGGCGCTCGCCTTGCTGGTGCTGGGAACCGGCCTGCGCTGGTTCGGTACGGTTCCCCTGCTGTTTGTCGCCACATTCCTGGCCGGTGGCGCGATTGCCATCGGCAATGTGCTGCTGCCGGGCCTGGTGAAGCGCGATTTCGCCGACAGGGCCGCTGTCATGACCGGGCTCTACACCATGGCGCTCTGCGCCGGTTCGGCCGCCGCCGCGGGCTTCACGCTGCCGATCGAGCATTTTGTCACCGGTTCATGGTCCGGGGCACTCGCTGCCTGGGCGGTGCCTACATTGGTCGTCCTTTTGATCTGGATTCCGCAGGCGCTGGGCAGCCGTCGGCAGGTCAGTCATCGCGGCTTTCACGTCGTCGGGCTTTGGCGCGATCGCCTGGCCTGGCAGGTGACGCTGTTCATGGGACTGCAGTCGGCACTTGCCTATTGCATCTTCGGCTGGCTGGCGCCGATCCTGCGCGAGCGCGGCTTCGATGCGGCCACCGCCGGCGCCATGGTTTCGGTGTCTGTCATGGCCCAGGTGATCACGTGCCTCGCGGTGCCCTCCTTTGCGATGCGGCTGAAGGATCAGCGCGGCATCAATGTGGCGCTGATTGCCATAGCGGTGATCGCTCTGCTCGGCATTCTTTTCGCACCGACCTCGACCGTGCTTTTCTGGGCGGTCCTGCAAGGCATCGGGCAGGGTGGCCTGATCGCGGCTGCCATGAGCCTGATCGTGCTGCGTTCGCCGGATTCGCATGTCGCCGCGCATCTTTCAGGCATGGCGCAAGGCGTCGGCTATGTGCTGGCGGCCTTCGGCCCGCTGCTGGTGGGCCTGATCCGCGACTGGACCGGCAGTTTTTCGGGAACGGCATTCCTGTTTGTCGCGCTCGGGCTTGGCGTAGCCATTATGGGGCTCGGTGCCGGCCGTGCGCTGCATGTCGGCGCGCGGACCGTGCGAGAAGGCGAGCAATAGCGTCACGAAATCCTGCACGAAATGTTGACTGCCGGGTTCAGGGAACGCCTTGCCGTATAGGCTAGCGCGGATATGTATCGCGCATCAGTCGAACGGAGCGGGCGATGACGAAACACGACCTTCAGATCAAGACCAGGGATGGTGTTGCCAATGCCGGGCTTTTCCGCTCGGCAAACGCATCTCCTGCCAAGGCCGGTGTCATTCTCTATCAGGACGCCTTCGGTCCGCGGCCGGCGCTCGACAGTATGGCCGAGCGGTTGGCGAATGAAGGCTATGCGGTGCTGGTGCCGGACCTGTTCTACCGCAATGCACCCTACGGGCCGTTCGACGCCAAGACCGCCTTCGCCGAGGAAAAGACCAAAATCCCGCTGATGGCGCTGGTCACCGGCACGACGCAGGACATGACCATCAGTGACAGCGGTGCGTTCCTCGATGCGCTCGCGGCGGAAGGAATCACTGGGCCGATCGGCACGGTCGGATATTGCATGGGTGGCGGCCGGGCACTGAATGCCGCCGCAACCTATCCCGACAGGATAAGGGCGGCGGCAAGCTTCCATGGCGGCAATCTGGCCAGCGACGCCGCCGACAGCCCGCATCGCAAGGCAGCCTCCATCAAGGCGCGCGTCTATGTCGGCACGTCCGGCGTCGACAGGAGTTTCCCGCCGGAACAGTCGGCGCGGCTGGCCGAGGCGCTCAGGGTCGCGGAAGTCGACCATGTCATCGAGAACTATGCCGGCATGGCGCACGGCTGGTGCGTACCCGATCATAGCGTTTTCAATGCAGCCGGCGCGGAACGCCATTGGAAGCGGCTGACGACGTTGTTCGCCGAGACGCTGATCTAAGGTCAGGGGTAGCGCCCCTGAGCAGGACGCCACGCGACCTTGGATCACAATGCATGCGGCGAAGAGTGAGCGATGCTTGCCCTTTCGACGGTGGCAAATGACTTCACCTTGCCGCCGCCGGATCAGGCTGCGTCTAGGCGTTTGCCTTGCGATAGGCTGCGACGACAAGCCAAATTGCGGAAAGCAGAAAGTAAAACGCGCCGAACCCAGCATAAGGGGCGATGTCCAGAATCGTCGGCTCAACCGTACCGAGGGATCTGCTGATCATGAAGCCGCCGGCGAGGGCTGATTGCACGCCACTGAGGATCATCGGCCACTGCGCGCCTTGGTAGCGCCAACGCCTTGCTCCCGTACTCAACTGCAGCAGACCCGAGAGGACCGCCCAAACCCCAAACACGGCCAGAACGGCATACATGCTGTTGCTAACCGCCACGATGACGGCGAGCGCCGTTATCGTGCTGACCACGACATTCAATGCCTGGGACGAGTTGGTTTTCAGGCCGCCATTCACCCTGGCGTCAACCAGATTGGCGAGGGCGTCCCATGCAGGGTAGATCACGAGCAGAAACGCGGTGGGGCCGGGTTGTCCGTTGAACAGAATGGCGGCAGCAACCCAGGCGATAGAAAATATGGCGCGGGCGAAATAATAGGATCGTAACCAGTTGGACTGGGTGAAAGATTGGCTTTGCATGGCAGGCTCCTTATTGTTAACTACCTATTAGTAGGTAGGCAAAACCTTTGAGTCAACCCGATATCCGGACACCTCCCCGTGAGAATCGGGAACGATGCACAATCTTGACGGTTTGCCTACCAGAAGGTAGGCTGGGATATGAAATCAATGGTTTCGACTTCAGAAAAGATTCTCGATGTCGCGCAGTCCCTCATCGTCGCGGGAGGCTACAACGGGTTCAGCTATGCCGATATCTCGGCTGCGATCGGCATCAGGAAGGCGAGCATCCACCATCACTTTCCAACGAAGGCGGAACTGGTTTCGGTGCTGGTGGATCGTTACAGGCAGCAGGCCGAAACGGGTCTGGAATCTCTCCAGGGAGAACTCTCAAGCCCTGCTGAACAACTGCAGTCCTACCTGAACTATTGGCGGACATGCATTCGCGATGCCTCGCCGTCCTTCTGCGTCTGTGCGATGCTCGCTGGCGAGATGCAGATGCTGCCCGAAGAGGTCGCATCACGCGTCCGCGCCCATTTTCAAAGTCTCGCGGGATGGCTTATGTCGGTGCTGCGGGCTGGAGCGGAGCAGGACTTGTTCCGGTTGAACAACCGACCGGAGGAGGAGGCCCAGATGCTGATGGCATCGGTTCACGGGGCAATGCTTTCTGCGAGGGCTTTCGGCGATCCCGGACTGTTCACCACAATCGTCGCCCCCCAGATCACCAAGCTGCTGAGACGGGATTGCTAGGGAATTGTGGGGCCAAAGTGGTATCAGGCAGCGCAAGTGGCGCGGCGCCGGATGAGCCGGTCGAGCGGGAACGAACAGCCTGATGCAATTCTATGATGTCGTGATCATCGGCGCGGGTGCCGCCGGAATGATGTGCGCCGTGGAGGCGGCCAAGCGCGGCCGTTCGGTGCTGATCCTCGATCATGCGGCATTGCCTGGCGAGAAGATCCGCATCTCCGGCGGAGGCCGGTGCAACTTCACCAACATGCATGCCAGCCCGAAGAATTTTCTGTCGGGCAATCCGCATTTCTGCATTTCGGCGCTCAGCCGCTACACGCAGCGCGATTTCATCGCCCTCGTCGAACGCCACCGCATCGCCTATCACGAAAAGACGCTGGGACAGCTGTTCTGCGACGGCTCGGCACGCCAGATCATCGACATGCTGGTCTCGGAAATGCAGGGCAGGGGCGTGGAGCTGGCGCTCTCGACCAAGGTCGAGGATGTCCGCAAAACCGAGGAGGGGTTTGTGCTCGCCCTCTCCACCGGCACAATTAGCTGCCAGTCCTTGGTCGTGGCCTGCGGCGGCAAGTCGATCCCCAAGATGGGGGCGACCGGTTTCGGCTACGAGCTTGCCGAACGGTTCGGTCTTGCCATTGTCGAAACGCGGCCGGCGCTGGTGCCGCTGACCTTCGACGCAAACACGCTCGAGCGGCTGGCGCCGCTGGCCGGCAACGCCGTCGACGCGGAAGTCGCCTGCGGCAAGACGCGGTTTTCCGAAGCGATGCTGTTCACGCATCGCGGCGTCAGCGGGCCGTCCATCCTGCAGATTTCTTCCTATTGGCGCGAGGGCGATGAAATCCGCATCGCCATGCTGCCTGGGGTTGACGTGGCGGACCTCATTCGTACCGCCAAGCGCGGCAATGGGCGGCAAGCGGTGCAGACGGTGCTGGCAAACCATCTGCCGAAGCGGCTTGCGCAGTCGATCGCCGAGCGCACCGGGATCCACGGCAACCTTGCCGATCTTTCCGACGCCCAGATGAAAACCATAACTGCCGCAGTCAATGACTGGCGCATCAAGCCTGCCGGCTCGGAGGGCTACCGCACCGCCGAAGTGACGCTGGGCGGGGTCGACACCAACGGGCTGGACCAGAAGACGATGCAGGCAAAATCCGTGCCGGGCCTGTTTTTCATCGGCGAAGTCGTCGATGTCACGGGTTGGCTGGGCGGCTATAATTTCCAGTGGGCATGGTCATCGGGCTGGGTGGCGGGGCAGGCGGCCTAGACTTACGTCCGTGGCTTCGTCCCGGTAGCCGCCTTCTTTTTCTTTTTGGCCTGGTTGTAATCGATCGCTGCGCGGACGAGGTCTTTCAAAGCACGCTCATCGAGCCTATCGCCCTCAAGGATATCGATTGCCCGCCACACCTTGCCGCCGAAACCGTTGTTGAACAGCTTGTCGGGGTCCGGCAGGCTGGCGCCATGGGAAAAGGTCAGCTTCACCTTGTCTTTGTGGGCGTTGCCGACCACGATGTTGCCGTCGAGGCACCATACCGGGCTCCCCATCCACTTCCACTCCTCGACGATGTCCGGGTCGGCTGCAAGGATGGTCTTGCGGATGCCGGCGAGCGTCTCGCCGCGCCAATCGGTGAGGCCGGCGATCAGCTGGTCGATCTGTTGCGAGGGGGTCATTGGGTGTCTCCTGTGCCTCGACGCGTTCAACCGCCGCCCGTTACCAGCGCGCCAGCTGGGTGATCTGAACGAGGTTGCCGCAGCTGTCGTTCAACTGGGCGATGGTCGAGCCGGTCGCCTCGGTCGGCGGCTTGATAAACGCGCCGCCCTTCGCCTTGATGCGCTCGTAGTCGCCCTTGACGTCGTCGGTGAAGAACATGATCGCGGGCTGACCCTGCTTGAAAATGGCTTCCTGATAGGCCTTGGCGGCCGGGTTGTCGTTGAGCGCGAGCTGCAGCTCGGTTCCATCAGGTTCTTCAGCCGAGGCAACGGTCAGCCAGCGATAGGGCCCGTTGCTGAAATCGGCCTTTTTGGTGAAGCCCAGCACGTCGGTGTAGAAGCGCAGTGCGTTTTCCTGGTTGTCCACATACACGCTGGTCAGCTTGATCTTCATGGCTCTTTCTCCTCTGTCGTCTTTGGCCCCGCCTTTCGGCAGGAAAGAATTCGAATTTTTGCTTGCAGTCGTCGTTGCGGCCGCTACGGGATCCAGCCGGGCAGGGCCGCGGCCTGCGTGATCCATTCCACCATCCTCGCCTCATCGAACTGATCGTCTTCGCGGATGTCGATCCAGCGCACATCCTTGCTCTTGGCCGTGCCGCCAGGTGGGATCGGCTGCAATGAGATGCCACTGAAGAAGGTCACCTTCAAATAGTGGGTGAAGACATGGAAACTCACGAACCAGCCCTGGCCTTCGATGCCGTAGAAGGGCGAGTTCCATCGCACGGCCTTGCGCACGTCGGGCACGTTGTGTTCGATGAGCGCGTGAAGCCGCTCGCCGAGGCCACGCTTCCAGCCCGGCATCGCAGCGATATAGGCCTGCACCGGGGCGTCGCCGTCGCCCTTGGCGATTTGCGGGTTGCCGCCCGAGAGCAGGACTGGTGCGGCCTTGGTCGACTGACCCTGTGTCTTGGCCATTCTACCCACTCTATCCGCCGGCACGCGGCGCGCCACGGCCCTTGGCGGCATAGGGCAGCACGAACATGTACAGGCCGCTGAACAGCAGCAGGAAGAGCGGCAGGAGCGGCGAGTAGACCACCCAGGCGGGAGGCTGGCCGAATGCCATGGTGGCGAAGTTGGTGATGACGGTCAGCGTAAAGATGATCGACAGCCAGCGATGAATTTGCCGAACCCACATGTTCCAGTCCAATAGTTCCTCCTGTCAAAACAGCCGACGCGAACCACCGATCCGCACCGGCGGGTTTCAATCTATCCGCGCCAGGACCTGACTCAGATTCGTAAAGTACTGCCGCCACCCGCTCGTCGCGCCCCGATACGCCTGCTCCTGGTCCGGCCGGAAGCCGGATTGTTCCATGCGCAACCGGGTGCCCGTGCTGGTCGGCAGGAGAGTCCAGGTGACGACACTCTCAAGGCCATAGGCCTGCCACGTGTAGGACAGTGTCTTGTTCAATTCGACGGCTGTTACCTGACAGTCGACAACGATGCTCACGTCAGGCTGCGGTTCCTTTCGCAGATTGAAACGATGGTCCACGACTGGCTTGAAGTCGTTCTTCATCAGCCATTCCTCGATCAGATGCGGCTGGGTCAGCGCGCGCCAGATTTTTTCCGGCGGATAGGGGATCTCACGTTCGACGATGACGGAGCGCGTTTCGGTAGCGATGTTGGTCATTGGTCCATTCTTTTGAGCAAATTTTCGAGGTCGTCGAACCGGCTCTGCCAGAACGTGTTCATCTGGTTCGTCCAGTCGGTCAGCGGGGAAAGTGCTGCCAGCTGGGCGCTATAATGGGTCTGCCGTCCTTGATGGCGGTCGCGCACCAGCCCGGCCTGCCTGAGCACGCCGAGATGCTTCGACACCGCCGGCTGCGAGACCCCTGACTGAGCGGTCAGGGCGCCGACCGTCTGCTCGCCTTGCCGGCACAGGCGCTCGAAGATTGCCCGACGCGTCGGATCGGAGAGCGTTCTGAAGAGGACATCGTGAGCGTTGTTCATTTTGGATCGATAACCCGGTGGCTATTGATCGACGTATAACCGCCGAGATATGGATGTGTCAAGCGGGGTGCCGACGGCTACGATCCGGCGGTTTCCAAAAAATCTTTCCATTGCCCCAAGGATTAGCCATTAGCCTTCGTCCAACAGGCAAATGATGGCGATGATGCTGGATGAGAGCGAAGCCTCCGACGCCGAACTGATCGGGCGGGCGAAGGGCGGAGACAGAGGGGCCTTCGGCACATTGCTGGAAAGGCACTATGACTTCGTCTATCGCGCCGCCTATCGCTGGTGCGGCAGGAAGGCCGATGCCGAAGACATCGCCCAGGAAGTCTGCGTCAGGCTGGGCAAGGCGATCCGCGACTATCGCGGCGGCGGCGCTTTCACGACATGGCTCTATTCCGTGACGATGAACGCCGCGCGCGACATGATGCGAAAGTCCGCCCGCGAGACCGTCAAGACCGAGGCCTATGGCGTCCATGCATTGATCTCGGGCGAGGCGTCGGTCGAACCGGAAGACCCTGCCGAAGCGCTGTGGGCAGCCGTCCGGCGATTGCCGGACAAGCAGCGCGACGCCGTGCTTTTGGTCTATGGCGAGGGCCTGAGCCATGCGGCCGCCGCCGAGGCGATGGCGATCTCGGAGACGACGGTTTCCTGGCACATCCATGAAGCGAAGAAACGGCTGAAGACGCTGATGCGCGCGGCCGGGGAAGTGTAACCATGGTCGACGACAACGAACTCAACAGATTGCGCGATATAGCGGCGCCGGCGCCCGCCCAGGACGCCAAGGCACGTGCTTTCGAAGCCGCCCTGCGCGCCTACGATCAGGAAAATATTTCTGCCGTTACCCAAGGATCGGTTGGCGGGCTTCGTCTCACAGAGCGAGCACAAAAGCTCTGGAGCGAGATCATGCAAAAGAAACTCATTGCCACGCCGGCTCTTGCCGGGCTCGTCGCCCTGCCGATCGCCGGATACGCCACCTTCCATCTGCTGAGGGAACAGCCGCCGAAATTCGGCGGCGACGAGAAAATCAGCGAGACGCTGGCCGACAAGCCGGCGACGGTGAAGCCAACGACCGCTCAGCCGAAGCCGGCTCCGACCGGGCTGGAGAAGGACAAGAAGGCCGACGCCGATGTGGAAAACCGCGACGCCACCGATGCGCTTGTGGCGCCGGCCTCGCCGCACAAATCCGAATCGACCGTTGCTGGGGGCGCTGCACAACAAAATGCGCTGCAGCGCGGTGTGCTGGCCGAGCCTGCGCCACCGGCACCGACAGGTGAATTCGCACTGGATGGCGCTGCAAGTGTACCCAGCACGTCGCGAGCCCGCATGGCGGCGGAGTCGAAGCTGATGGCGCCGCAGCAGCCGGCCATGGCGCCGGCCGACCAGATGCTGCCGCAGGAGGAAAATCGCGACCGCATCGAGGATTTCAAGACCAATCCGGTGCATGCGGCACTCGAGGACCCGGTCTCGACCTTCTCGATCGACGTCGACACGGCCTCCTATTCCTTCGTGCGCGGCTCGCTGAAGCAGGGCACCCTGCCGCAGGCCGATACGGTGCGCGTCGAGGAGATGATCAACTACTTCCCCTATGACTGGAAGGGTCCGGAGTCGGCCTCGACACCATTCAACTCGACCGTCAGCGTCATGCCGACGCCGTGGAACACGCACACCAGGCTGATGCATGTCGCCATAAAGGGTTTTGACGTCAAGCCGACCGAGCAGCCGAAGGCCAATCTGGTCTTCCTGATCGATGTCTCGGGCTCGATGGACGAGCCGGACAAGCTGCCGCTGCTCAAATCGGCTTTCCGGCTGCTGGTCGGCAAGCTGAAGGCCGACGACACCATATCGATCGTGACCTATGCGGGGGACGCCGGCACAGTCCTGGAGCCGACCAAGGCGTCCGAAAAGGACAAGATCCTCAGTGCCATCGACAATTTGACGCCCGGCGGCAGCACGGCCGGCGAGGCGGGCATCAAGGAAGCCTACAGATTGGCGCAAAAATCCTTCGTCAAGGGTGGCGTCAACCGGGTGATGCTTGCCACCGACGGCGACTTCAATGTCGGCCAGAGCGACGACGATGATCTGAAGCGGCTGATCGAGCAAGAGCGCAAGACCGGTGTTTTCCTGTCGGTGTTCGGCTTCGGCCGCGGCAATCTGAACGACCAGATGATGCAGACCATCGCCCAGAACGGCAACGGCACCGCCGCCTATATCGACACGCTGGCCGAGGCGGAGAAGGTGCTGGTCGAGGATGCCTCCTCGACGCTGTTCACCATCGCCAAGGACGTGAAGATCCAGGTCGAGTTCAATCCGAACAAGGTCTCCGAATATCGCCTGATCGGCTACGAGACCCGCGCCTTGAACCGCGAGGATTTCAACAATGACCGCGTCGATGCCGGCGATATTGGCTCCGGTCACTCGGTCACCGCGATCTACGAGATCACGCCGAAAGGCAGCGGCGGCGAGCAGATCGATCCGCTGCGCTACGGCCAGGCGTCGGTGGACAATGGCGGCGTCGCCAACGCGGACGAATATGCCTTCGTCAAGATCCGCTACAAGCTGCCGAATGAAGACGTCTCGAAGCTGATCACCACGCCGGTGACCTCGGCCAACGAGATTTCGTCCTTCGACCAGGCCAGCACCGATCAGCGCTTCTCCGTCGCGGTCGCCGCCTTCGGCCAGAAGCTGCGCGACCAGGATGCGACCGCGAAGTTCGGCTACGACAAGATCATGGAGATCGCCACCGCCGCTCGAGGAGTCGACCCGTTTGGGTACAGGGCCGAGTTCCTCTCGCTTGTGCGCCTTGCCTCTGCGCTGGGCGGGAACCGGTAAGTGGTGATGACGGCCGGTTTCTTTCAGATGGGATCGTTCTGATACGGGGAACCGACCGCGGGCGGGTGAGGCAGGCCGGCGAGGGAAACCTTGCCGGCCTTTTTTCGCGGATTTTCCGGGTCGTTAAATTGCGCGGCATTTCCGGTACCGGATCGCAACTCCCTCCTTGTTACGCAGGACAAGTGTACCGGGCTTGAGGGAGCCGAAATTGCAGATCAGGACTATCGCCAACTCGATACCTCCAGCGCCAGACGCCTCGGCGGTTTCATCGGCCCCATCATCGGAATCCAGGCGTATCAGTGACGATGTCGCGCAAGCGCGCCATACCGCCATATCGGCGCTGACCAACGACCGCTTCCGCATCATGCTGGAACAGATCACCGACCCCAGCGCTTCAGGCGCGCTGATGACGATGCGCGGCGACAATGTGGTCGACTTCAAGTCGGCGCAGTCGAGCTACGCCGACAACAGCGAATAGTCGAAAACCGATGGGTCAGGCCCGGCTGCGGCGGCGCTCGCGGCGGGCTTCGCTGGTCTCGGCGGTGTTTTCCGTCGCCACCTTGTTGCGCATCGGACCGATGCGTTCGACGATCGCGGCAACCGTCGGACGATCCGCCCTGGTGTGCGCGTCGAGCGCCTTGCGCATCGCGGCGAGGTGCTGGAACGAGGTGCCGCAACAGCCGCCGATAATTTTGGCGCCGCCATCGACGGCGAGCCTGACATAGTCGGCCATCAGTTCGGGCGTGCCGGAATAATGGATCTCGGTGCCGCGGAATTCGGGAATGCCGCAATTGCCCTTAACGATCACCGTGGCCTCCGGCTTCGCCTCCGTCATGTCGAGCAGCGAGGCCAGGATGTCGGATGCGCCGACGCCGCAATTGGCACCAACGCCGAGAGGCGCCTGCGACAGGCCGTCGGTGACGCCGTGGATATCCCTGGGCAGCAGGCCCATCATGGTGCGGCCAGCGGTGTCGAAGGAACCGGTATAGGTGTAGGGCAGGCCGACGCGGATGGCAGCCTCGGCGGCGGCGCGGATCTCGTCGGGAGCCGACATCGTCTCGATCCAGGCGACTTCGGCGCCGCCTTCCTTGAGACCCTCGATCTGCTCGGCGAAGGCGTCGACCGCCTCGTCATAGGTCATGGCGCCGAGCGGCACCAGCAATTCGCCGGTCGGGCCGACCGAGCCGGCGACGATCACCTTGCGGCCGGCTCTGTCGGCAACGGCACGAGCAAGCTCGGCGGCGCGCTTGTTCAGCGCATGCGCGCGGTCCTGCGCATGGTGCAGCTTCAAGCGGTGACGGGTGCCGCCGAACGAGTTGGTGAGGATGATGTCGGCGCCGGCATCGACGAAATTCTGGTGCAGGCTGGTGATGGTGTCGGGCGCCGTCTCGTTCAGCAGCTCGGGTGCCTCGCCGGCCTCCAGACCCATGGCGAACAAATTGGTGCCGGTGGCGCCATCGGCCAGCAGCACGCCCTTTTCAGCCAGCAGCGCATCGATCGGGTTGATGGTCGTCATCGGATTGGCTTTCATGTTCGAAGTCGGATAAGGATATAAAAAAGTCTTTATGTGTAGTCAATGATATAACGGTAGCGCGGCCGCCAATGCGGAGGCCGGTTTCCGTCCGAGGGATCATCGTTGCCAGTGATCAGACAGTGCCTGTTGGGAACGACATGCCGGCCAGTCTGTGCGCGAAGCCGGACGCCTCGTGCGCATTGATGTCGGCGGCCCGGATCAGATTGTCGAAATGCTGGATCAGCGTCTGGATCGGCTGGGTGGCGTTGAGCACCAGATACATGTCGCCGACATAGATGGCGGCACGATAGGGGCCGAAGATGGTGTAGGGGATCGAATAGCGCATCCGCCCATCATAGAGAAACAGCCGGAAGGTCGGGTAGAGGTCGTCGAGCAGCGTCGCCATGTGCAGCAACTGGGCGCGCCGGTCGGCTTCGGGGAAACGGTCCCAGACACCCAGCCCGCGCGCAAAGATCTCCAGCGTGTGGCGCGGCATGCAGACTTCCATGTCGGTTTCCGGGCGCCTGTTGTAGTCGATGCGGTATTGCGTTTCTCCGGCCTGCGCCAGGCGGCTCTTGTTGGTGATGCCGGCTTCGTAGTCGACCAGCGCTTCGGTGCGCAGAAGATCGGGAATGCCGGCAGGCACGTAGCGGATCTTGGTGCCGGCCGCCTCGGCATGCCATTTGGCCAGCAGCGTGCGGTCGAAGCCGTCCGGTGCCTCCTCGATCTCCAGGCTCTCGCGGATTTCGCCGGTGAGACCCTCGTCCTGGCTGAGACCGAGAAGCCAGTCGAGCGACACCTTGAACTCGGCGGCGATGCTGAGCAGCGTTTCGGCGCGGGGCAGGCGCGTCGAGGCACCCGACAGCAACTGCGATAGCGCCGAGCGGTCGATGCCGACCGCGGTCGCGAAAGCCGACTGGTTCAGGTCGGAGCGTGTCAAGAGCATTTTCAGGCGTTCGCGGAAGATCGTCGACAGGTCCCGCTTGTCCATGTGCGTGCTTCACCCCGATTGAGGAAAAATTTGCGCCGAAACCGCTCCGGGGCGGTTTCAGGCGTAAATGAATCCCCATGTCTGTTTACAATGTATAACATATGCGGTCAAAAATGCGCAATCGCAACAGTTTGTGCACTTTGTCTCGTTGAGTGGAATCATTTCTCCTGACACAATGCTGTCAGGAACCAATTGGGGTTCCGGCGACTGAGGGACAGTGGTCGATAGCATGACGAGCAAGAGCATCAGGCGACACAGCGTACCGGCCATTGAGTGGCCAACCGTGATACTCGCCTTCTTCTGCTACGCAACATGGCTCGCCACCGGTTTTCTGCTCTGGCCATCCTATCCCGTCCTGGCGCTCGCCGTGCTGGCTTTCACCGCTGCACTGCAATCGTCAATCATGCACGAAGTGCTGCACGGTCATCCGACACGCAACGCGCGGGTGAACGAAGCCTTCGTGTTTCTGCCGATCGGTCTGGTCTGGCCATTCCGCCGCTTCAAGACCATCCATCTGCGCCACCACGCCGACGAGCGGCTGACCGATCCGCTGGACGATCCGGAAAGCTATTATCAGGCGCTCTGGCAGCATGACGAGTTGCCGCCGACGATGAAATTCCTGCTCAAGATCAACAACACCATGGCCGGCCGCTTCGTGCTCGGCCCGTGGCTGTCATGCGTCGGCTTCTTCATCGACGATGCCAAGCAGGTGATGGCCGGCGACAAGGCGATCCGCAAGGCCTGGATGCTGCACGCGATCGGCCTTGCCGTCGTGATGCCGATCGTGCAGTTCGGCTTCGGCATTCCACTGTGGCTTTACATTCTCGTGCCGGTCTGGCTTGGCCAGTCGCTGATCTCGATCCGTACGTTTGCCGAGCATCAATGGTCGGAACATCCGGAAGGCCGCACGGTGATCGTCGAGCGCTCGCCGCTGTCGTTCCTGTTCCTCAACAACAATCTGCACTTCGTCCATCACAAGACCCCGACCGTGGCTTGGTACAAGCTGCCCAAGCTGTTTAGCGACCGCCGTGAAGAATGGCTGCGGATGAACAATGGCTATGCCTATCCGAACTATTTCGCGCTGATCAAAGCCTATGCCTTCAAGGCGAAGGAACCGATCGTGCACCCGGTGCTGCGGCGTCAAGCCGAGCCGGGCAGGGCCTTCAAGCCACGCATCAGGGCGCGCAGCATCAGCGGGCTCGGCAGTGCGCCGGTTCCCGCCGAGCCGCCGAAGGAATGATTCCGGTCTATCCGGAATCCGTGTCGGCCAATTCTGATTGGACGCCGCGTTTTTGCGATCCTTTTCCAGACATGATGGTTTGATATCGGCATGAGTGAATTGGTTGCGGCGTTGCCGATGTATGATTGGCCCGAAGTGCGCGATGAAGTCGACGCGCAATGGGTGCTGCTGCGCGATGCGTTTCGGCAAAAGGGCATCGACGCGCCGGAAACCATCGCGCGTCGCAATGGTGACCTGCCGCCGGTGCCGGGCGGAATTCGTGATGCTGCCGGTGCATTGATCGCACCCGATCCAGCGACATTGCCGCCGGACGAACTCGATTTTCACAGACTGTGGCTGCACCCGGCGCTGCTGTTCGCGCAGACCTGCTGGGGGCCGATGGAACTCGGCCTGTCCAGGCATGTGCAGGTGATCGGCCAGCCCAGTTACGACGCCTATGAAGGCGGGCAGGGCGAACTCTATTCCAGCGCGCTGGTGATGCGGACAGGCGAGGGGCCAGAGATTCGATCGCCGGCGGATGGCAGCCCCTTGCTCCCGCTTGATCTGATGCGCGGCAAGCGCTTTACCTTCAACAGCCTCGATTCGATGTCGGGTACTATTGCGCTGACGCGCGACCTGCAAACGGCCGGCGAAAGCCTGGGCATCTTCTCGTCGCGCAGCGAAAGCGGTGGCCATCGCGGCTCGATCATCGCTGTCGCCCAGGGCAAGGCCGATATAGCTGCGATCGACTGCGAGAGCTGGGCACTGGCGCAGCGTTTCGAGCCGGCGGCGAAAAAGGTGGCGGTCGTCGGCTGGACCGGACGGCGCAAAGGCCTGCCTTACATCACCGCCGCGGTGACACCGGAAAAGACGGTTGGGGCGTTGCGCGAGGCCCTTGCCGGGCTAGCCGAGCAGCCTCGTATCCAACGGGTAGGTTGAGAGCTGTTCGTTGCCGGTCTCGGTGATCAGGATCTGTTCCTCGATCTTGACGCCTTCGCGCCCGCCAAGCCGGCCGATATAGCTTTCCACGCACAGGACCATGCCCGGTTCCAGCACGCCGTCCGGCGTGTCCGATGTCCAGTCGCTGGCATGCGGTAGTGTCGGATACTCGTCGGCCAGGCCGACGCCATGATAGAGCACGCCGTATCGCGTCGGGAAGCAGTCTCCCGGTGGCACGGCCGAGCGCTCGACGAGGTCGCGAAACGAGATGCCCGGCTGCATCAGTGCCGTGTTGTGCTCGATCTGATCGGCGGCGATACGGAACAGGTCGCGCTGTTCATTGGTCGGCTTTGCATCGCCGCACAGCCATGTCCGCGACAGGTCGGCGCAGAAGCCGTAGGGGCCGATAAGGTCGGTGTCGAAGGCGACGAGGTCGCCTGATACAATCTTGCGTGACGAGCATTCCTGGAACCATGGATTGGTGCGCGGGCCTGACGTCAGCAGTCGCGTCTCGATCCATTCGCCGCCGCGCGCGATGTTGCCGCGGTGCAGTTCCGCCCACAATTCGTTTTCGGAAATCCCCGGCTTCAGCGCCTGTTCCATCTCGCCCATCGCCGCCTCGCAAGCGGCGATGGCGCGGCGCATGGCGAGGATTTCGTCCGGCGATTTGATCAGCCGCGCGTTCTCCATCACCGCTTCGCCATTGCCGATGGAGATACCAAGCCGCGCCAGTTCTTCGACGCCCTCCGGATTGATATGGTCGACGGCGACGCGGCTGTTGCCGCCGCCATGTTCTTTCACCAGATCGGCGATGCCGGCGGCCCAACGGCGAACTTTCTGCTCGGTCAGCTCACCGCCATAGAGATACATCCACGACACTGCCGGCCGCACTTCGTCGACGACGCCGGAATGGTCGGACAAATGCTCGCAGGAGAAATAGTCGAACAGCACCACCGGCCCTTCGGTGGCGACAAAGCAATGCCGCGTCGGGTTGTGCGCCACCCACAGCTGCATGTTGGTCGAGTCGGTGGCGTAGCGGATGTTGACGGGGTCGTAGAGCAGGGCGCCGGCATAGTCGCGGCGCCTCAGCTCGGCGCGGATGCGCTCCAGCCGGTATTGGCGCATCGCCGGGAGGTCGGGAGCGGCAATGCCTGCCGCAGCCCATTCAGCCTCGGCCTGCGCGCCATAGCCCAGCACATGCTGGTTGAGCGAAGCCGCCTTCTGGCGGGAGACGTCGCGCAAGGCTTCGATCGAGCCGGGTTCGAACGGCATGATCTTGCGATGCCGGCCAAAGCTGCCCTTCGGCCCCGCGCTGTCCATCGTCGAACCTCAGGTCCGCATCTTCTCGCCGCTCGGATCGAAGGGCGCTTCGACATTGATGCGGGCCGGCCGACGGTGACCGAGGATCTCGATCTCGAACAGCCCAGCACTTTCGTCCTCGGCAAGCGCGGCGGGGACGTAGCCCTGCGCCATCGACTTCTGCACATAATGCGCATAGCCGCCCGACGTGACCCAGCCGACCACGCGCCAGTCGCCGTCGACGATGCCGCGCACGGCGGACGCGCCTTCGGCAGCCTTGGAGCCGCGTATTTCCTTGCCGCCCTTGTCGAAGCGTGGCGCGCCATAGCCATGCGGCTTTTCCACCGTGCCATAGTCCTTGCTGACCTTGGCCCAGATCGGTTCGTCGCCCATGACATCGGCATCGGTGGCATCGACGATGAAGGAGACGCGGCGCAGCTTTGGTCCCTCAGCATGTTCCTTGGCGGCGGCCTCGCGGCCGATAAAATCGTTCTTCTCGAGCTTGATGAAGCGGTCCATCGCGCCTTCGAACGGTCCGTAGATCGGCCGCAACTCGCGGAACCAGGTCGGAAAATTCTTTTCGAGGCGCATGGAGAGCAGAGCGCGCATGCCGAAATCGACAAGGCCGAATTCCTCGCCGGCGTCCTTGATCGCTTTGTAAACCAGGCGCTCGTAGGCCGGCGCCATCCAGATTTCATAGCCGAGGTCGCCGGTGTAGGTGATGCGGTTGACCATGCAGGGCGCCCCCCCAACCGCCATCTCGCGGAAATCCATGAAGCGGAAGGCTTTTGTCGAGACGTCGACATCGACCAGTTTCTGCAGCAAGTCCCGCGATTTCGGCCCGGCGATCGACAGGCCGACCAGCGTCTGGTCGAAGCGGTGGATGCGCACCGTTCCGTCCTTCGGCAGGTGCTTCTCGAACCAGCGCATGTGGTATTTCTGCGCCGCCGACGAGCCCCAGATCATGAAGCGGTCTTCTGCCGCCTTGGCGATGGTGAAGTCGCCGATCAGCTTGCCGAATTCGTTGAGCATCGGCGTCAGCACGATGCGGCGGGTCTTCGGCATGCGGTTGGTCATCAGCCGGTTGAGGAAATCCTCGGCCGCGGGTCCCGAGACTTCGTATTTGGCAAAATTGGCGATCTCGGTGACACCGACACGCTCACGCGTGGCGCGCACTTCCTCGCTGATCGGCCCAAAATCGTTGGAGCGGTGGAAGGAGACGATATCCCTGGGTTCCTTGCCTTCAGGTGCGAACCAGAGCGGTGTCTCAAGTCCCCAGCTGTCGCCCATGACGGCGTTGTTGGCCAGCATCGTGTCGTAGAGCGGGGTCGTCTGCGCCGGGCGTGCCGCCGGGAGTTCCTCATTGGGGAAGCGGATGGAGAAGCGGCGCGAATAGTTTTCGCGCACCTTGGCGTTGGTGTAGCGCAGGCCGGCCCATTCGCCGAAGCGGGTGACATCCATGCCCCAGACGTCGAAGCCGGGATCGCCATGGACCATCCAGTTCGACAGCGCCAAGCCGACGCCGCCGCCCTGGCTGAAGCCGGCCATCACGGCGCAGGCGCACCAAAAATTGGTCAGGCCCTGCACCGGGCCGACCAGCGGGTTGCCGTCGAGCGCGAAGGTGAAGGGGCCGTTGATGATCTGCTTGATGCCGGCCTTCTCGATGCCGGGGAAATGCTTGAAGCCGATTTCCAGCGACGGCGCCATGCGGTCGAGATCGGGCGGCAGCAATTCATGGCCGAAATCCCACGGCGTGTTGACCGGCGACCACGGCTTGCAGGCCTTCTCATAGGTGCCGAGCAGGATGCCATTGCGCTCCTGGCGGGTGTAGATCTCGCCCTTGAAGTCGAGCACGCCGATCATTTCGCGGCCGGTCGACTTGTTGAATTCCTCGACCTCCGGCATCGGCTCGGTGAGCAAATACATGTGCTCCATGGCCAGCACCGGCAGTTCGACGCCGACCATGCGCCCGATCTCGCGCGCCCACAGGCCGCCGCAATTGACGACATGCTCGGCCTTCACCGTGCCCTGTTCGGTGACGACGTTCCAGGTGCCGTCGACCTCCTGTGTCAGTTCGACGACGCGGTTGCGCAGCACGATCTCGGCGCCGAGTTTTTTCGCCGCCTTGGAATAGGCGATGGTGGTGCCGGACGGGTCGAGATGGCCCTCGACCGGATCCCACATGGCACCGACGAAATTGGTCTCGTCCATCAGCGGGAACATCGCCTTGGCTTCGGACGGGGTGATCAGCTCTGTGTCCATGCCGAGATAGCGGCCCTTGGCGTGGGCAAGGCGCAGGAAATCCATGCGTTCCGGCGTATCGGCCATCATCACGCCGCCGGTCAGGTGCAGCGAGCAGGACTGGCCCGATATTTCCTCGATCTCCTTGTAGAGCTGCACCGTATAGGCCTGCAGCTTGGCGACGTTGGGGTCGCCGTTCAGCGTGTGGAAGCCGCCCGCCGCATGCCAGGACGAGCCGGAGGTGAGCTCAGAGCGCTCGATCAGCATGATGTCGGTCCAGCCGGCCTTGGCCAGGTGGTAGAGAACCGAGCAGCCGACGACGCCGCCGCCGATGACAACCGCTTTTACGTGAGATTTCATCTAGATAAGTCCGTTTTTGAAGAGATTGAATCGGGTGAGCGGGGTGTGAAGACAAAGCGGAGATCGGATGCAGCGATGTTCTCGGCCAGCCTGCCATCAAGCGCGGCGAGGATGGTTTCACAGACCGACGTGCGATGTTTCAGGACGTCATGGTTCCAAACACGCAGGATCGAATAGCCTTGAGCGCGCATGAAGTCGTCGCGGTGGCGGTCATATGAACTGCCGGCGTGTTGGTGCCCGTCGATTTCCACGACAAGCCAATTTTCGCGGCAAGCGAAGTCAGCGTAGTATGGTTCGATAGAGAACTGTCGCGTGAACTTGTAACCGCCAAGCTTGCGGGCTTTTAACTCAAGCCAAAGCAGCGCTTCGGCTTGATTGTCGCCTTGCCTGAGTTTTCTCGCTCGCCGAGTTGTGCCTGTTTTTCGGCGGCTGCGCGTTTCATGAACGGCTTCCCCCACTCCGTCGCCGCTTCGCGGCGCCACCTCTCCCCCCTCCGGAGGGAGAGGAAGGGAGCCAGCCTGTATAAGCTCGCACCTTTCCTCTACCCCGTCGATCGGGGGAGAGGTGTCGAGCGTAGCTCGACGGAGTGGGGGTCGACTGTTCATCAAAGCAATGCTTCCGCCTGGTTGCCCGCTTGCCGTAGGTTACGCGCTATCTTCGTTGTACCAATTTTGCGGCGGCTGCGCGTTTCAGGAACGGCTTCCCCCACTCCGTCGCCGCTTCGCGACGCCACCTCTCCCCCCTCCGGAGGGAGAGGAAGGGAGCCAGCCTGTATAAGCTCGCGCCTTTCCTCTCCCCCGTCGATCGGGGAAGAGGTGTCGAGCGCAGCTCGACGGAGTGGGGGTCGACTGTTCATCAACAACACAGATGATCAAAAATCGGTCGGCGCGCCGCCTTCGGACCGCCGCTTGGCGACGAAGGCGTTGAGTTCCTCGCGGATGGCCGGATCCATGTAAGGCTCCTCATAGGACGCCAGCCGCTCCTTCCAGACCTTGTTGGCCTTTTCGAGCGCCGTCGGTGAGCCGGCTTCCGCCCAGGTCTCGTAATTGCGCCAGTCGGAGAGGATCGGCGAATAGAAGGCGGTCTTGTAGCGGTCCTGCGTGTGCTGGGTGCCGAAGAAATGGCCGCCTGGCCCCACCGACTGGATGGCGTCGAAGCCGAGTGCATCTTCGGAAAGATCGAGCGGGGTCAGGAATTCGGCCACCATCTGCAGCAGGTCGATGTCCAGAATGGTCTTCTCGTAGGAGCAGCGCAGGCCGCCCTCGAGCCAGCCGGCGGCATGCATCATCAGATTGCCGCCGCCCTGGATGGCGCCCCACAGCGAGAACACGCTTTCATAAGCCGCCTGCGCGTCGACCGTGTTGGCGGCGCAAGTGTTGGAGGTGCGGTAGGGGATGTTGTAGCGGCGGGCAAGCTGGCCGCCGACAAGCTGCGCCTTCATGTATTCCGGCGTGCCGAACGCCGGCGAACCGGACTTCATGTCGACATTGGAGGTGAAGCCGCCATAGCCGACGGGCGCGCCCTTGCGCACCATCTGGGCGAAGGCGATGCCGGCAAGCGCCTCGGCGTTCTGCTGCACCAGTGCGCCGGCGATGGTGACAGGCGCCATGGCCCCCGACAGGGTGAACGGCGTCACGACGACGACCTGGCCCTTGCTCGACATCTGGATGATGCCTTCCATCATCGGCACGTCGAGCTTGAGCGGCGAATTCGTGTTGATGATGGTGAAGACGGATGGTTCCTCCAGCATCTGTTCATGGCTGATGCCGCGCGCGATCCTGGCGATCTCGATGCCGTCGACATTGCGCTCCTTGCCGAGCGAATAGATGTGGAACACCTTGTCGGTGAGCACGCTGAGATCGCGGATGCATTCGAGGTGGCGGACGGACGGATGGATATCGGTCGGCTCGACCGGATAGCCGCCCGTGCAGTTCAGGATGTTGTGCATCTGCGCAAGCTTGAGGAAGTTGCGGTAGTCCTGCTGGTTGCCGGGCCGGCGGCCACGATCGATATCGGAGCAATTGGGCGCCGACGCCATCATCGAGATGATCACATTGTTGCCGCCGAAGCGCACATTGTGAGCGGGATTGCGGGCATGGATGGTGAACTCCGACGGGCAGTGCGACACCAGTTCCAGGATCATGTCGCTGTCGAAGCGCACCCGTTCTGAGCCGTCGCGCACATCGGCGCCATGCGCCTTCATGATGCTCCGGGCCTCGTCATGCAGCACGTCGACGCCGATTTCCCGCAGCACGCGCAGGGAAGCGAGGTGGATCGATTCCAGCTCGTCGTCGGAGACCAGCCTGGTCGGCGCCAGCGGGTTCTTCAGCTGGCGGAAAGCCGGCTGCTCGAACGCGGCCGAGCCGCCGGCGCGCTTTCCGGCGCGGCCGCCGCGACGGGCGCGGTCGGTGGCCAATGCCGGTTCCAAGGGTTGTAGGGCGGCGGTCATGATGGTCCTCGTAGGATGCGATAGCGGGCGGCATAATGGACCGGCGGCTGTCCAGCCATTGCGGAGGCGGCGACCACTAGGGCGAGGGAAGCGACATGCCGGAACGGCAGCCGCGCGGCCGCGACATCGGCCTGATCCCATCACCCCGTTGGCGCAAGCGGATTTCGCCTGCCGGCCCTTCCTTTGCCCGGATCGAACCCGTAGCTAGTCGGGCTTGCTGGCCCGATGGCCAGCACTTCATATGGATGACAGAACCAGCATGGTCGCGACCGGCTCGAGCGAAGGCGAAGCGGGAACGCAGTGGGCAGCGCTTGCCGCCGTCACCGCGGCACTTGCCATGTTTGGCGCTGCGCAAGGGCTGAGCTCGCCGCTGTTCACGCTGCTGATGCAGAAACAAGGCATGTCGCCGGCGCTGATCGGCTTGTCGGCGGCGATGATGCCGCTCGGGCTGATCTTTTCGGCTTCCTTCGTGCCGGCGGCGGTGCGGCTGGTCGGTGGGCGCAACCTGGCGGTCGGCTGCTCGCTGATCGGCGCACTCTGCTTCCTGGGCATCGGCTATCTGCAGGACTGGGTGGCGTGGTTCGTCATTCGCTTTATTATCGGCGTCGTCATCAACCCGCTCTACATCCTTGGCGAGGTTTGGGCACTGTCGCTGGCGCCGCCATCGCGGCGCGGCAGGGTGATGGGCGTGTTCAACACGCTGATGGGCGCCGGTTACGCCGCCGGGCCATTCGCGCTGACCCTGCTCGGTACGTCGGGCTGGGCGCCCTTCATGGTCGGCGTCGCCGGTTTCGCGCTCTGCGCGGTGATCCTGCACGCGGTCTCGTCTAAGCTCACCGGATTCGAGGATGACGGCCAGCCTGCCAGCGGCCTTGTCGGCTTTGCCAGGATGGCGCCTGCGCTGCTGCTTGCCGTGCTTGTCTCGGCGGCGGTCCAGCAGAGCACCTATGCGCTGGTGCCGGTCTTCGGCGCCAGCTACGGCCTGGCCGAAGCCGTTCTGGCCTCGCTGGTGATGGCGCTTTCCCTCGGAAACATCCTGCTGCAGATACCACTCGGCCTTCTCGCGGAGCGTTTTGGCGGCCGCGCCATGATCATCGTCTGCGCGCTGGCAACAACCGTTTGCGCGCTTTTGCTGCCTCTGCTGATCACAACGCCGTTGATCTGGGTCGTGCTGCTGGTGATGGGCGCGGTCGGTTACGGCGTCTACACCATGGCATTGGTCGAACTCGGCAGCCGGTTCAAGGGCTCTGTGCTGGTCGCCGGCAACGCTGCCTTTGCACTGATGTGGGGCGTCGGTGGCATCGTCGGCCCGCCCGGTGCCGGCCTGCTCATGCAAGGCTTCGGCGCGCTCGGGCTGCCGGTCGTCATTGCCGGCCTCGACGCGGTGCTGGTGATGTTCGCGCTGTACCGGTCGTCCGTGCGCCGAGCTTCCTGACGAGCCCGACCTCCTGACAGTCCCACCCTCCTGGCAGGCATTGTCCGGAGAAAGCGGTTTTCGCCTGCCAGGGGCTTACCACCACGTTGCTCAATCGCTAATCCTGCAGCCTCGATAGCGGTGCGCACATGAATTTGGTTGAATCGAACAAGGACGAGGCGATGCAATGGGCAGCGATCACCGGTGTGATCGCGACCGTCTCGGTGTTCGCCATCGCGCAAGGGTTGTCCTATCCGCTGCTGAGTTTCATCCTGCAGCGCCAGGGCGTTTCGCCAGCGATGATCGGCTTGTCGGCGGCCATGACGCCGATCGGTTTCATCCTGTCGTCGCCATTGATCCCGGCGCTGGCGCGGCGGTTCGGGGCAGGGCGCACGGCGCTTACCTGTGCGGCCCTTTCGGCTGTCGTGCTGGCGCTGATCGGCTGGACGCAAAATGTCTATTTGTGGTTTCCCCTGCGCTTCCTGATCGGTGTGGTGACCAACCCGCTCTATGTGCTGAGCGAGATCTGGGTCATCGCGCTGGCGCCGCCGGCCCGGCGAGGGCGCGTCATGGGTGTCTATTCGACGATCATCTCGGCCGGTTTCGCGGCCGGGCCACTGTGCCTGCTTGCCGTCGGCACCGAGGGCTGGCCGCCCTTCCTCGTCGGCATTCTCGCCTTCGTGCTGTGCGGCATTTGCCTGGCCTCGGTGCTGCCGCGCTTGCCAAAGGTCGACGAGGCCGGGCATCAGGTTTCCGTCCTGGGTTTCGTGCCGCTGGCGTGGCTGCTTTTGTTTGCCGTCATAGTCGCCGCCGGCTTCGAACAGGGCGCGCTGGCGTTGCTGCCGGTCTATGGCACCCATCACGGCATCACCGAGATCCGCATGTCGGCGCTGCTGTCGGTGATGATTGCCGGCAATATCGCCATGCAGGTGCCGCTAGGCCTGCTGGCGGAAAGGCTTTCCGCGCGCCAGGTGCGGCTCGCCTGCGTCGCGATCACGGTGCTCGGCTGCGTCCTGCTTCCGCTTCTCATCGAATCGCCGCTCATCTGGCCAATGATCTTTGTCTGGGGCGCGGTTTCCTACGGCATCTACACGATGTCGATCATCGAGCTCGGCGAACGCTTCACCGGCTCCGCACTGGTTGCCGGTAATGCGGCCTTTTCCTTGATGTGGGGCGTCGGCGGTATCGCCGTGCCGCCGCTGGCGGGCGGCGCGATGGATATTTTGGGTGCCGGCGGGCTGCCGATCACGCTTGGGCTGCTGTGCTTGGCGCTGGCTATTGCTAGCCTCGCTGGTGGGCGGAAAGCCTCAATTGTGCGCTGAGCCTAGTGAATATCGATACGGCCTATCGGCGTTGGCTTTTTCAAAGCAACGCGTTTATCGGAGACCTCATGACCAAGCCTGCCACCCAGACGCCGAATTCCACCCCCTCGACCGACGATCCCTTCCTCTGGCTGGAGGACAGGACGGCCAAGCAGTCACTGGACTGGGTACATCGCCAGAACGAGGTCACGGTTGGCGAATTGCAGGGCGATCCGTCCTATCAGGCGTCGTTCCAGACCGCGCTCAACCTGATGACGGCCGAGGACAACATCGCGGTCGGCGCGGCAAAAGCCGGCCATGTCTACAATTTCTGGCAGGACAAGACCAATGTGCTCGGCCTCTGGCGCCGCACGACCGTCGCTTCCTACAAGACCGAGAAGCCCGACTGGGAAACGATCATCGACTTCGACCAGCTTGCGGCGAAGGAGGGGGTAAAATGGGTTTTTGGCGGTGCAAGCCGACTCTATCCGGACTTCAACCGTTGCCTGGTGAGTATGTCGCCGGATGGCGGCGATGCCAGCGAGATGCGCGAATTCGACATCGCGACCAAGTCGTTTGTCGAGGGTGGGTTTCGTGCACCCGCTTCCAAGTCGGGCTTCAGCTGGCTGGATAAGGACACCGTGATTGTTTCGGCCGCTTTCGACGAGGCCGACAAGACCGAGTCCGGCTATCCGCGAGTCATAAAGCTGTGGAAGCGCGGTACCAAGCTGGAGGACGCGACGCCGATCTTCGAGACGCAGAAAGAGGATCTCGCCGTTGGTGCCGCTGTCGAGTACGACGGTGACAGACGTTATCTGGTCCTGGCTCGAACGCTGAATTTCTTCGCTTCGCACATCTTCCTTCGGCTGCCTTCCGGCGAAAACAAACAACTGCCGCTACCGGACGACATGACCGATACGGCAATATTCAGGGATCAGCTCGTGTTCGGCGTGCGCAGTCCATGGACGGCGCCCGACGGCACGGTTTGCAAGCCCGACGGCCTCTATTCGCTGGATCTCGCGCACTGGGTCAAGATCGGCGCGCTCGGACCTGTCGAAACCTTGTTCGAGCCGGCATATCGCGTTTCCATAGCCGGCGTTGCCCGCACGCGGGACCGGCTGTTCATCAGCCTGATGGACAATGTGCGCGGCAAGGTCGTCGTCTGCGAGCGCAAGGATGGCAACTGGTCGCTGAAACCGGTGGCGCTGCCCGAAAATGGCAATGTCGGCATCAGCCATGCCGAGCAGTTCGGCTCGAGCGTGTCCTTCTCCTTCACCGATTTCCTGACGCCGAGTTCGATCATCTGGTCTGACGACAATGGCGAGACGCTCGCTACCGTGAAGTCGCAGCCGGCGCGTTTCGATGCCTCGCCGCTCATCTCGGAACAGTTCGAGGCGCGCTCCAAGGACGGCACGATGATCCCTTATTTCGTCGTCAGGCGGCGCGATCAGAAGGGGCCGGTGCCGACGCTGCTTTACGGCTATGGCGGTTTCGAAGTGCCGCTGCTGCCCGGCTATGCCGGCGTGCGCGGCAGGCTATGGCTGGAAAAGGGCAATGCCTATGTGCAGGCCTGCATCCGTGGCGGCGGCGAGTTCGGCCCGGCCTGGCATCAAGCGGCGCTCAAGGGCAATCGCCAAAACGGATTCGATGATTTCGCAGCGGTCGCGCAGGACGTCGTCAAGCGCGGCATCGCGACAGCAAGCTCACTCGGCATCCAGGGTGGTTCGAATGGCGGCTTGCTGACCGGCGTTTCCTTGACGCAGCATCCCGAGCTTTTCGGCGCCGTCATCATCGAGGTGCCGCTGCTCGACATGCTGCGTTACGCCGAATTGCCGCCCGGCGCCTCGTGGATGGCCGAATACGGCGATCCGTCGAAACCCGAAGACGCGAAGTGGCTTTCAGCCTACTCGCCCTACCAGCATGTCGACGCCGCTGCCGCCTATCCGCCGGTGCTGCTGACCACATCGACCGCTGACGATCGGGTCCATCCCGGCCATGCGCGCAAGATGGCCGCCCGCCTGCAGGAAGCCGGCCATGCCAGGACGCTGTTCTTCGAGGAGACCGAGGGCGGCCATGGCGGGCGTGGCGACCGCCGGCCGCAGGCGGCGCAGACGGCGATGAAATATGTTTTCCTGCAGAGGGCGCTGACAGCCAAGGCCTAGACTCATTCCGTTATGGGCCAAGCAAAGGGTGGTTCTCCTCGACCAGCCTTTGCTCTAAGGTGGCTTCCATGGCTCTCGTCAGGATGTTGATTGACGCATTTGAGGCTCGCGCATTGCGGGTCGCGGTGACGCCGTCACCGCGTACACTGCGCGCTGAGCTTTTGCGGCTGTGCGCCCGCATCGGCTATTCGCCACCTCTGTGCCTCTGAAGCATTCGCCCCGGCTTGCCGGATAGAATCCAGAGGAAAGATCAGACATGACCTATCAGAATTATTCGCTGAAGCAGCTTCAGCAGATCGACGCCGCGCATCATCTGCATCCGTTCACCGACCACAAGGAAATGCGCGGGGCCGGGTCGCGCATCATCACCCATGCCAACGGCCCTTTCATCTACGATTCCGAAGGGGCTGAAATCCTCGACGGCATGGCCGGGCTGTGGTGCGTCAACATCGGCTATGGCCGTGACGAGCTGGCCGAGGCCGCCTATGCCCAGATGAAGGAACTGCCTTATTACAACTCCTTCTTCAAATGCTCGACGCCGACGCCAGTGCTGCTGTCCAAGAAGCTGGCGGAGATCGCGCCGAAGCACGTCAACCAGGTGTTCTATGGCTCGTCGGGCTCGGAGGCCAACGACACGGCCCTGCGTCTCGTGCGCCACTATTGGGTGCTGGAAGGCCAGCCGGAGAAGAACCGCATCATCTCGCGCAAGATGGCCTATCACGGCTCGACCGTTGCCGGCACCTCGCTCGGCGGCATGGATGGTATGCACAAGCAGCTCAACGGTGCGGTGCCCAACATAGTCCATGTGATGATGCCCTACGCCTATGAACTGGCTCTGCCTGGCGAGAGCGATCATGATTTCGGCCTGCGCGCGGCCGGGGCTGTCGAGGAGGCGATCCTCGAAGCCGGCGCCGACAAGGTTGCCGCGTTTATCGGCGAGCCGGTCATGGGGGCGGGCGGCGTGAAGATACCGCCGGCGAGCTACTGGCCGGAAGTGCAGCGCATCTGCCGCAAATACGATGTCCTGCTGATGCTGGACGAAGTCATCACCGGTTATGGCCGCACCGGCGAATGGTTCGCCGCCCAGACGCTCGGCATCGAGCCCGACACGATCACCACCGCCAAGGCTCTGACCTCGGGCTATCAGCCGCTGTCGGCATTGCTGGTTGGCGACCGCATCGCCTCGACGCTGGTCGAGAAGGGCGGCGAGTTCAACCATGGCTACACCTATTCCGGCCACCCGGTGGCCTGCGCCGTGGCGCTGAAGAACCTCGAGATCATCGAGCGCGAAGGGCTGGTCGACCGCGTCAGGAACGACACCGGTCCTTATTTCGCCAAGGCGTTGCAGGAGCGCATTGCCGGACATGATCTGGTCGGCGAGGTGCGTTCGATCGGACTGATGGGCGCGATCGAGATCGTCAAGGACAAGGCGACCAAGGAGCGGTTCCTGCCGGCTGGAAGTGCGGCGGTGACCGTGCGCGATCATGCCATCGCGCACGGCATGATGCTGCGCGCTACCGGCGACACGATGATCCTGTCGCCGCCGCTGATCTGGACCCGCGATACGATCGACATGGCCTGCGACCGCATCTCGAAGGCGCTGGATCTGGCGCAAGCCGATCTTCGCAAGCGGTAGAACTCGACCCCTTGGCTGGGCGCTCCTTGAGGGAGCGCCCAGCCTTGAGACCATGCTGAAGCGGGAAGCGAACGAATTCCACCACAAGCGCGTAGTGTGTGGGGCTGCGGCTGATTCGGCCGCGACAAGGGGTTTGTTTCCATGAGAAAGACCGGCAAAAGCCGACGGACGCAAGAAGCGGCCAGCATCGGCGACGACCTGATGCTGGCGCCGCTGGTGGCGATGATGCGGCTGCCGTTGATGGCCATGGATGGCGGGAGCAGCCAGCCATGGAGCACGGAGACCGCGCGTGCGGTCAACGAGAAGACCGTTGCCATGGCCGAAGGTGCGCTTGCGGCGCAAATGTCTTTCCTGCAATCGGCATCGCGGTTCTGGCCGGAGGTCTTTTCCGGCCGCACGCCGTCGCTGTTTAACGGTGTCGCCGCTGAACGCTCGATCGGCGCCGCGCTGAAGCCGGCAAGCCGTGCCGTGAAAGCGAACTTTCGCCGGCTCTCCAACAAGACCTGACAGAAGTTGCAGAACTTTGATTTTGCGCATTGACGGGCTCATGCGCTAGAATCAGTCGGTACGTCACCGATGGGGGACACGATGGCCGGACAACCGCTCAACCAGCCGGCTGAAATTCCAGCCGAACTCGACCGCTGGAACTGGGGCGCCTTCTTCCTCAACTGGATCTGGGGCATCGGCAACAGCACCTTCATTGCGCTGCTGGCGCTGATCCCTGTCGTCAACATCATCATGATCATCGTGCTGGGCGCGCGCGGCAGCCGCTGGGCCTGGCAGAACCGCGCCTGGCGTGACGCCGAGCAGTTCCGCAAGACGCAGCGCAACTGGGCAATCGCCGGCCTTGCCGTCTGGGTGGTCGGGATTGGCGGCTGCGCGACGATGGTGGGCAGCATTCCCTACGTCCTGAAAGGCAGCGATGCCTATCACATGACGATGGACAGGCTTCGCGCCGACGACCGCGTCAAGGCGGCGTTGGGTGATGATTTGACCGACAGTTTCTGGGTCGGCGGCCATCTCAACGTCAATGCAAATGGGGCCGGCGACGCCCAGTTCGGCATTCCGGTCCACGGCGCCAAGGGCAAGGGCACGGCCTATTCGACCGCTGTCCGGACAGCCGGCACATGGAGCTTGCGCCTGCTGGTCGTCAGGGTCGAGGGAACCGATGCGCCGATCGTGCTGATCAACGAAGATCATGTCCCGATCCCGAATGCTGCAATCGGAATATAGCTGGGCAAAACGCAAAGACGCGGGCGCGACAGCTGACAGTTCGGCCGGCTTTGTGGCCCAACAATCGGGTGACCACTGCTGCGTTCCAGACAAGGAAATATGCTGAAAAGCCGGATGCTGTCTGACAGTATGCGCATGCGTTCATGTGGACCGGTGGCAATTTCATACAAGGGCACGCGCATATGGTGAGTTCCTTTCGTGCGGTCGTGGTCGGTGGCGGCTGTGTGGGTGCCGGCATTCTCTACGGCCTGGCAAAGCGCGGCTGGACCGATGTGGCATTGCTGGAGCGAACACAGCTTACGGCCGGGTCGACATGGCATGCCGCGGGGCTCATCCCCTCTTACGCGCGCAGCCGCAATGTCGGCCGCATGATCGCCAGGTCGATCGAAATCTATGAAGGCCTGGAGGCGGAGACGGGCCAGAACGTCGGCTGGCACAAATGCGGGCAACTGCGCATTGCCAATACGCGCGACAGGCTGGACGAGTACAGAAGCTATATGGACGTCGCCGAGGTCCAGGGTGTGCGGGCCCGGATCGTATCGCCCGCGGAGGCGCGAGAGATCTGGCCGCTGCTCGACAACAACAGCATGCTGGGCGCCCTCTACCATCCCGATGACGGCCACATTGCACCCGCCGATGTCACCCAGGCCATGGCCAAGGGTGCACGCGACCTCGGCGCGAAGATCCATCTTGATACCGAGGTTGTGGGTTTCGAGCGGATGCCGAGCGGCGAGTGGAAGGTCAAGACCTCGCGCGGTGACATCGTTTGCGAACATGTCATCCTTGCAACCGGCAATTACGCACGCCAGACAGGCGCCATGCTGGGCCTGGACATTCCCGCGATCCCGATCCTGCATCAGTACTGGATCACCGAGGCGGTTCCCGAAATCGTGGAACGCAAACGGCTTGGTCTTCCGGAGATGCCGATCCTCAGGGACGAGGGTTACGAGGGCTATCTGCGCGAAGAGGGAGACGGGCTGATGTTCGGCCCCTATGAGCGCACCGAGCAGCTCAAGCTGTTCGGTGAAAACGGCGTCCCGGAATGGTTCGGCGCCGATCTGCTTGATGAAGACTTCGACGCTGTGTCCTGGAACTGGGAACGCGCGACCGAACTAGTTCCCGCGCTCGGACGCGCCGGCATCAAGCGGAACGTGCGAGGACCTTTCCAGATGACAGCCGATGAACTGCCGCTGATGGGGCAGGCGTGGGGCCTGGAGAATGTCTGGCTCGCCGAAGGAGTGCCAGGGGGCATCCTTTGGGGCGGTGCGATTGGCTATTACCTCTCCGAACGGATCGTGGAGGGTGGCAACAGCATCGACACGGCGGAACTGGATCCCCGTCGGTTCGGCCAATATGCCAACAAGAACTGGACCCGGGCAAAGGTCCGGGAAGCCTGGGGCACCCACGCCGCACAGCACTATCCTGGCCAGGACATGCCGGCGGCGCGACCGCAGAAAACGGCCCCTTCCTATGACCGTCTAAGCCAGCTCGGCGCGGTATGGGATGTGTTGAACGGCTGGGAGATGCCGAGTTGGTTTGCGCCTGCGGGTGTCGAAGCGCGCAACGTCTACAGCTGGCGCTGGACCCCCAAAGGGAACCACGTCGCCGCGGAGGTCCAGGCTGTCCGCCAGGCCGCTGGCCTGGTCGAGATGACACCAATGACCAAGTTCGAGGTCAGCGGACCGGGCGCAAGGGACTGGCTCGACGGAATCCTGGCCAACAGACTGCCGCGTCCCGGTCGCGTCGCTCTTGCCCATCACCTGACGCCAGCCGGCGGCGTGCAGGCCGAATATGTGGTGGCGCGGCTGCAGAGCGACCTGTTCTACCTCATATCGACGCCGCGCGCAGAGCGCTGGAACCTTGACGATCTCCGCCGGCTGTTGCCGAAGGACGGCAGCGTGCATCTGCGCAACGTCACGGAGGATCGCGGCAGCTTCACGGTGGTTGGGCCGAAGGCGCGCGACATATTGCAGCCGCTGACGGAGATAAATCTCTCCAACGAGGCCTTCCCCTGGTTCAGCGTGCAGTCCGGCACTGTCGGCATGGCAAGCGACGTGCGACTGCTGCGCGTCAACTATTCGGGCGAATTGGGATGGGAGCTCTATCATCCGCTCTGCTATCAGCGGCATTTGCTGGAGGCACTTCTGGCATCGGGAGAGGCACACGGGCTGAGACTGGTCGGACTTCAAGCGCTGGAATCGCTTCGTCTCGATAAATCCTATCGGGCCATGTATCGGGATATGAATCTTGAATTGTCAGCCTGGGAAAGCGGTCTCGACCGCTTCGTCAACCTCGACAAGGGGGACTTCATCGGCCGCGTGGCACTGGTCGCAAAACAGAAGCAGGTGACACGCCGGATCGTCACGCTGTCGATCGATACCGAAGGTGCGAGCGCGTTCGCCTTCGAGGGCGTCTACCGCGAAGGCGCACTCGTTGGTCACGTCACTTCGGCAGGCTTTTCCTATACTCTTGGTCACGACATCGCACTCGCGCTGCTGCCCCTGGACCTTGTGTCGCCCGGTATCGAGCTCGAGGTGTCCATCCTCGGCGAGCGCCGCGCGGCCAAGGTGATCGCCGCCTCGCCCTATGATCCGGAAGGCGCCCGCGGGCGCTTGTGAGGCATCCCGGAGTACAGTTTCCGGGTTATCGATGTCTCAAAACGTGCTGCAGGGCAAAACGCAAAAACCGCGCTCCATCAGGAACGCGGCTTTGCCAGATACGCATGGCGCTTCGCTACGCAAACACTTTGCGAAACTTATGGCACTTGTCGAAACTTACGGGCTCCGGTACGCGAGACCTGATCCGGAGCGCCGGGCGGATGAGATATGTCCGCCTCGCAGTCCGTTTTATAGGGACATCGTTACCGCGGAGTTATCGAGAGCTTAAGCAAATCTAAATTTGCATTTTTTCCACCGAAGGAAACCGGAAAAACCCGCCAAATCCGTGGGTTACGCTGGGATACCCCTGAGAAAATTAATTATGCCGGAGAAATCGACGCCGCCATGTCCCTGGGCGTTGAACAAGGCATAGAGCTGGGCTGCTTCGGCACCAAGCGGCGTTACAGCACCCGCACTTTGCGCGGCTTCCTGGGACAATTTCAGGTCTTTCAGCATCAGTGCTGCTGCAAATCCTGGGTTGTAGTCCCTGTTTGCGGGCGAAGTCGGCACCGGGCCGGGCACCGGGCAATAGGTGGTCAAGGACCAGCACTGGCCGGAGGAGGTGGAGGCCACGTCGAACAGCGCCTGGTGTGACAGGCCGAGCTTTTCCGCCAGCACGAAGGCTTCGGCGACACCGATCATCGAAATGCCGAGGATCATGTTGTTGCAGATCTTTGCCGCCTGGCCGGCGCCGTCGCCGCCGCAATGGACGATGCGGCCGGCCATCGGCTTCAGGATCGGCTCCGCAGTTGCAAAGGCGTCATCGGAGCCTCCGGCCATGAAGGTCAGCGTGCCGGCTGCGGCACCGCCGGTGCCGCCTGAGACGGGCGCATCGATGGATAGCAGGCCGTGTTTGGCGGCTATGGCGTGCACCTTGCGCGCCGACTCCACATCGATGGTGGAGGAATCGATGAACAGCGCCCCCTTTTTCGCCTTGGGCGCGATGTCTTCGTAGACGGAGAGCACATGCTTGCCAGCGGGAAGCATCGTAATCACCACATCGGCATCCTTCGCTGCGGCAACGGCGTTGGCCATCACAGTCACGCCATGCTCTCGGGCGACGGTGAGGCTTTCCGGCACAAGGTCGAAACCATTCACCGCATGCCCCGCCTTGACCAGGTTAGCGGCCATCGGATTACCCATGTTCCCTAGGCCGATGAAGGCAATGGTGCTCATCGATTTCTCCTGAATTGTTGCCGTCAGCGGCCAATTAATGCCCGCGCGATGATGACGCGCATGATCTCGTTGGTGCCTTCGAGGATCTGGTGTACCCGCAGGTCCCGCACCAGTTTCTCGATGCCGTAATCGTGCAGGTAGCCGTAGCCGCCGAGCAGTTGCAGTGCGTCGTTGGCGACATTGAAGCCGGTGTCGGTGACGAAGCGCTTGGCCATCGCCGACCATTTGCCGGCATCCGGCGCCTTGCTGTCGAGCTTCGAGGCGGCGGCATAAAGGAAAATACGCGCCGCCTGCAGCTCGGTCTCCATGTCGGCCAGCCTGAACTGCAGCGCCTGGAACTGGTTGATCTTCGAGCCGAAAGCCTTGCGCTCGGCGGTGTAGGAAAGCGCCTTGTCGAGCGCCGACTGCGCGCCGCCCAGCGAACAGGCTGATATGTTCAGCCGGCCGCCGTCGAGCCCGGCCATGGCGATGCCGAAGCCCGCGCCTTCGCCGGACAAAAGGTTCTCGGCCGGTACCTTGCAATCCTCGAAAATGACCTGGCGGGTCGACTGCATGTGCCAGCCCATCTTGTGTTCGTTGGCGCCGAAGGAGAGGCCTGGCGCGTCTTTCGGCACGATGATGGTGGAAATGCCTTTCGGCCCCTCGGCACCGGTGCGCACCATGACGGCGTAGACATCGCTGTCGCCGGCGCCCGAGATGAACTGCTTGGTGCCGTTGAGGACATAGTCGCCGCCGCTCCTGACCGCACGGGTCTTGAGCGCCGCGGCGTCGGAGCCGGAGCCTGGCTCGGTCAGGCAGTAGCTCGCCAGCCATTCCATCGAGGTCAGTTTTGGTAGGAAGCGCAGGCGCTGTTCGTCATTGCCGAAACGGTCGATCATCGAGGCCACCATGTTGTGGATCGAGATGAAGGACGAAAAGGCCGGATCGGCGTGCGAAAGCGCCTCGAAGATCAGCACGGCATCGAGCCGGCCAAGTGCCGAACCGCCGACATCGTCCCTGATATAGATGCCGCCGAGCCCGAGCGGCCCGGTCTCGCGGATCACGTCGGCCGGGAAATGCTTGTTGCGGTCCCAGTCGAGCGCTTTCGGCGCGACACGGTCGGCGGCGAAGGCTTGCGCCATCTCCTGGATGGCACGCTGCTCCTCGTTGAGTTCGAACTGGCTGGTGCTCGCATCGACCGCGGCGTCCATGGCGTGCTCCCTATGTGCTGGCCAGCTAGCTCGCTGGCCTGTCGTTTTTGGCTTTGCGCGCGCACCAATCTAGACCAATGATGCCGCCGCGCAACCCGATCCCCTGCGGAGCGGCTGTGCATCAATGCATGTCCGGAGTAAGATGTGGCGACAAAATTCGATGAACTGCTGGTCCGGTTCCACGCATACCTTGCGTCCGTCGATCACGCCCTGGTGCGCGATGCCGTGCCGCGGATCGGCTGGGACATGCCGGCCCGCACGCTGGAGCCGCATCCGCTTGCCTGCCTGCGCCATCTTGGTCGCGCCGCCGAACTGGCGCCGCCGGATGCCAAGCCGCTGGTGCAACTGCTTGCCGAGCGTCGGAATGATTTCCGCTGGGGGCAGACCTATGGCGAGGCGGATTTCGGAAAGGAGTTCATCGACAATTACGGCTGGCTGGAAGTGTTCGGCACCCGAGGCCACTTCGTCAATGACGCGGTCGCCGCCGGCGTGCTGATCCTTGGGCCTGATATCGTCTATCCCGACCACCATCACATTGCCGAGGAAATCTACATTCCGCTGACCGGCGGTACCGAATGGCGCATGGGCGAGAGCGGCTTTTGCATGCGCACGGCCGGCGAGGTCGTCCACCACGCGTCCAACGTCAATCATGCCATGCGCACCGGCAAGGAGCCATTGCTGGCGCTCTACATCTGGCGCGGCGGGCCGCTGGCGCAGAAATCCGACATTACCGGAACCGTGGCGCAGGGCAGGGGCTGATGGCCAGGGCGATCATGCTGCAAGGCACCGGCTCGGATGTCGGCAAGACGGTGCTGGTCGCCGGCCTCTGCCGCGCGGCAAAGAACCGTGGTCTGAAGGTGCGGCCGTTCAAGCCGCAGAACATGTCGAACAACGCCGCCGTCGCCGATATCCCCAGCGACGACAATGCCGGCGGCGGCGAAATCGGCCGCGCGCAATGGCTGCAGGCGATCGCTTGCGGTGTCGCGCCATCGGTCCACATGAACCCGGTGCTGCTGAAGCCGCAGACCGATGTCGGCGCACAGGTCATCGTGCAGGGCAAAATGTTCGGGGAAGCGCGGGCGCGCGACTACCAGGCGATGAAGGGCCGGCTGATGGATGCCGTGCTGGACTCCTGGAGCAAGGTCGGCGAGGGCGCCGATCTGGTCATCGTAGAGGGCGCCGGCTCGCCGGCCGAGATCAACCTGCGCAGCCGCGACATCGCCAATATGGGCTTTGCCACGCGCGCCGACGTGCCGGTGGTGCTGGTCGGTGACATCGATCGCGGCGGCGTCATCGCTTCGGTCGCCGGCACGCATCTGATCCTGCCGGAAGAGGACCGGCGGATGATCGTCGGCTATCTCATCAACAAGTTCCGCGGCGACGTTTCGCTGTTCGACGACGGCATAAGGTCGATCGAGACATTCACGGGATGGCGCTGTTTCGGTGTCGTTCCGTGGCTGAAGGCGGCGGCACGCCTGCCTTCGGAAGATTCGGTGGTGCTTGAACGGCTGGCGTCCGGCGAAGCGCGCGCGCTGAAGGTGGCGGTGCCGATGCTTGGCCGCATCGCCAATTTCGACGATCTCGACCCGCTCAAGGCCGAACCGCAGGTCGAGGTGGTGTTCGTGCCGCCGGGAAGGCCGCTGCCCGCCGATGCGGGGCTGGTGGTCATTCCAGGCTCGAAGTCGACGATCGGCGATCTTCTGAAGTTCCGCGAGAACGGCTGGGATCGCGACCTGCTCACGCACCGCAAGCGCGGCGGTCATGTCGTCGGCATTTGCGGCGGCTTCCAGATGCTCGGCCGTATGGTGTGCGATCCCGACGGCATCGAGGGCAGCGTCACCGAAGCCGAAGGGCTCGGCCTGCTCGACGTCGAAACGGTGATGGAACCGGAAAAGACGGTGCGCAACGTCAGCGCGCGCTCGGTGCCGTTCGACCTGCCGCTCGAAGGTTATGAAATCCATCTCGGTCGCACCACCGGGCCGGATACGCTGCGGCCGTCGGCAGTCATCAATGGCGTCGATGACGGAGCAGTCTCGGCCGATGGCAAGGTGATCGGCACCTATATGCACGGTCTGTTTGGCGCCGACGGCTTTCGCGGGAAATTCCTCGAAAGCCTCGGCATCAAGGGCGGTGGCATCGACTATCGGGCCGAGGTCGAGCGGGCCTTGGACGAGGTCGCAGCCGAGCTGGAGACTTATCTCGACTGCGACGCGATCTTTGCGCTGGCTCGATAGAGCCCGTTTGGCGAACCACCTTGGCAACTAGCGATAAACGCCCATCACGTCGTCATCCACGGGCGGAGCAAGGAGCGTAGCGACGCGGCGCAGACCCGAGGATCCATGCCGCGACTTCGAAGCGTTGCTTCGGTGCAGAATTCTGCTCCGTTGCACTCTTTGGTTGAGGTCACGGCATGGATACCAGGGTCTCCGCGACGGAGCTTCGCTCCTGCTTCGCCCTGGTATGACGAAGTTCGGACGCTTTCGCCGACTTCAAGCGCTGGCGATGGTCGTTCAGGCCCTTTCGCTTCCCTTCGGCCAGTAGGTGCCAAACGACCAGACATTGCCTTCCGGGTCGCGGCAGATGAACTCGCGGCTGCCATAGTCGCGGTTGGTCAATTCCTGGATGATGGTGGCGCCGGCCTTCCTGGCCTTGGCATAGGCGGCATCGGCATCGTCGACGGCAATGTAGATCGACTTGCCGCCGCCTGAGCCGGGCTCGCCGACCATCTTGCCGTAGTCGTCGTCGCGCACCGTGCCCAGCATGATCATCGAGGAGCCGAAGACCAATTCGGCATGGTGTACGACATCGCCTTCGCCATAGCGGGCACGAACGCTGAAGCCGAAGGCTTCGCCCAGCCAGTCGATCATTTTTGCAGCGTTCTTGTAGCGCAAAGCGGGGTAAAGCCGCGGCGCTTCAGCGGTGGTGGGCATGGGAACTCCTTCAGTTGGGTTGGTCGATGCCCACTGTCGTCGAAGGCCGTCCCAAGGTCTTGAAGAAATGTTACCTGATTGAAAGCGCGGTTGGCGTCTCGCCGGCGAGGTCGCGAAACTCGCGCACCAGATGCGCCTGGTCGGCATAGCCGCAATCGGCGGCTATGCCAGCCCAGTCGGCTGCCGGCTGTCTCGACAGGCCGAGCGCCCGGTTGAAGCGGACGATGCGCGACAGCGTCTTGGGGCCGATGCCGATGGCGTTGGAAAAACTGCCGGCGAGATGTTTGCGGCTCCAGCCCAGCCTTTCGGCGATCGATCCAATGCGGGTCCGGCCGCCGGATGTGATGATGCGGTCATAGGCCCAGGCTATTTCGAGCGGCGTCTCGCTGGCATTCTCGAGACGGGCGGTGACGAAGGCTTCGGCCATATCGAAACGCGTCGTCCAGTCCGGCGTGTTGCCAAGCTTTTCACGCAGCGCCAAGCCTTGCGCGCCAAGCACGTCGTCGAGGACGACCATGCTGTCTGTCAGTTCGCTCATCGGCAGGCGGAAGAAACGGCGTGCGCCAAGCGGCGTGAAGTTGACCTGGACGCAGCAGGCACCGCCGAAGGATTCGATCACCACCGGTCCGGCAAAGAGGCCGGCGGCGAAACTGGCGAAGCGGTCATTGTCGCCGGGCGCCTTGCCGAGGCCGATGGCGAAGGGTTCGGCGAAGCTGATGACCAGCGGTACGGTGAGCGACGCGTATTCGACGTTGCGCAGATGGCCGGGCGCTGTTTCGCGATAGCCGCAAATGTCCGACACCATGCCCTGAAGTCGAGGATCGGGCAGGCGCCGGCGCATCTCGAACCGCCCGGCGACAGATCGGTCCTGCTCTTGCCGGGGTTGCATCTCGACTGGCATCGGCCATCCTTCCGTAGAAAGAAATCTAGCAGACCCTTGGCCGGAATCAAAAGCGCCCGGCTTTTGGCCGGACGCTCCTCGTCCCCACTTCAAGAGAACGTGTCAGGCGCCGCGCATCAAGCAGCCGCCGGCAAGCACGATGAAAGCAATAAGCACGATCCACACCGATGCGAGTGGAATGAACGCAAGAACGCCAAGCGCGGCGAGAACGCCGATGATGGCGATAACAACGGAGATGATAAAAACGATCTGGGTAGGTGCGCTAAGATTCATGTCTGCCTCTCCAACATGATTCGAACAGCGGCATTCTATCAGGGCGCGTGATCACACACCAATCAAGGCCCGCAGCGGGTTCGCAGGGTCGGCCAGCAGCTTCACCGCCAGCGCCAGGCACACGATTACCAGCAGCGGCTTGATCAGTTTTGCGCCGATGCGCATGGCCAGGCTGGCGCCGACGCGGGCGCCGAGGAACTGGGCAACGCCCATCATCAGGCCGATCTTCCAGTAGACGACGCCGAAGGCCGCGAAGACGATGAAGCCGCCGATGTTGGAGGCGAAGTTGAGCAGCTTGGTATGCGCTGTCGCCTTGAGCACGCCATAGCCGGCAAGCGCCACGAAGGCCAGCATGTAGAAGGAGCCCGCGCCCGGTCCAAACAGGCCGTCGTAGAAGCCGATGGCGGGCACCAGGGTCAGTCCGAACAGGAACGGCGACAGGCGCTCGGCGCGATCGACATCGTTCATGTTGGGCTTGAACGCGAAGTAGAGTGCGATGGCGATCAGCACGATGGGAAGGGCAGCCCGCAGAATGTCACCCGGCACGATCGTTGCCAGCAAGGCGCCGATGGCGCTTCCGACAAGGGCCAAAAGCGCCGATGGCAATTGCCGGCGCAGATCGACATGACCCTTCGATGCGTAGTGGATGGTCGCCGAGCCCGAACCGAACATGCCTTGCAGTTTGTTGGTGGCGAGCGCCTGGACCGGCGTGAAGCCGGCAAGCAGCAGCGCCGGCACCGTGATCAGCCCGCCACCGCCGGCGATCGAATCGACAAAGCCCGCGGCAAAGGCGGCGAAGGCGAGCATGGCGACGGTCTGGATGCTAAGGTCGATCATCTGATGTATGGGGGTGTCCGGCCGGCTAAAATATCGGGCGTTCGACCACGGCCGCCCTGTTTGCGCAAGGTCGATTCCGCGCTACCTCTATCCAAGCGCATCGCGCTTGGATTTGTATTTTTGTGGTTAACCCGGAAAGAGGCTCCTGATGGCATTCGCATTGCTGGACCAGATACGTCAGATATTCGACGGCGACCCGGGTGTGCGCAAGGTGGCGGACGATCCGGTCTTGTCGGCGGAACTGCTGATGTTGTTTCGCATGATCCTGGCCGACGGGTCTGTCAGCGAGAGCGAGATGGTTGCCTTCCGGCGCATCTGCAAGGACGCCTTCGGCATTGCGGAAAGCAGTATCGACAGCGTCATCGAATATCTCAACGAGTTCGGCTACGAGACCAATGGTTCGCAGGCGATCGCACTGTTCCGCGACCTCGATGTCGAGCGGCGCCGGCAATTGGCCAAACATATGGCCGATATCGCCAAGGCGGATTCGCAATTGGCCGAGAGCGAGATACGCCTGCTGCGCCGCACGCTCGACCTGCTCGATATCAGCCCGGTCGATGTGGTGAAGCCGCAGGAGTGATTGGGCCGCCTTCTCTCCTGATCAGCCTTGCTCTCGCAGCCGCTTCGCGATTGCCCGGTGCAAGTCAGGGGCAGCGGTGACAAGCGCCTTGGCAGCCTCGGATTGCGGGTGGTCGAGCACCTCGCTCGTCTTGCCGCGCTCGACGACCTTGCCGTCATGCATGACCAGCACCTCGTCCGTGATGGCGCGGGCGACGGTCAAATCGTGGGTGATGAAGAGATAGGCGATGCCGAGCTTCTGGTTGAGCTCGGCGAATAAATCGAGGATTTGGGCGCGGATCGAGACGTCGAGCGCCGAGACCGGCTCGTCGGCGACGACCAGCTTCGGGCGGGTGATGATGGCGCGGGCGATCGACAGGCGCTGGCGCTGGCCGCCGGAAAATTCGTGCGGGTATTTGTCCATGTCGCTGATGCCGAGACCGACTTCGTGCAGCGCATGCGCCACCATCTCGCGGCGTTCGGCGCGCGTCGGCTTTTTCTCCAGCACATGCAGGGGTTCGGCGATCAGTTTTTCGACTTTCTGGCGCGGGTCGAAGGAACCGTAGGGATCCTGGAAGACGACCTGCATGTTACGTCGCGCCGGCTTCAGCTCGGCTTCGCTCTTGCCGGTGACGGTCTCGCCTCGGAACCGGATCGTGCCCGAGCTTGGCTGGTCCAGCGCCAGGATCATGCGGGCGAGCGTTGACTTGCCGCAACCGGAGCGGCCGACCAGCGCCACGGACTGACCCGGCGCCATCGACAGGGAGACATCGTCGACGGCTCGGATACCAGGCGCGCGTTTGAACAATGAGGTGCGTCGGCCGGGGTAGTCGCGGGTCACGCTTTCGACCTGAAGCAAAGGGCGGCCCGTCTCGATGTCATGCGGCCTGGCGCGCGCCGGCACATGCATCGAGGCCTGCGCCAGCTGGCGCGTGTAGGGGTGGGTCTGTTCGGACAGCGTGCGCGCCGTGTCGCCGGCCTCCATCACTTCGCCATGGCGCAGGATGGTGATGCGGTCGGCCATCTCGGTCACCACGGCGAGGTCGTGCGAGATCAGGAGCAGGCCCATGCGGCTCTCAGTGACGAGGTCGCGCAACAGGTCGAGGATCTGTGCCTGCAGCACCACGTCGAGCGCCGTCGTCGGTTCGTCGGCGATCAGCAGCTTCGGCTTCAGCGCGCAGGCGATGGCGATGACGACGCGCTGGCGCTGGCCGCCGGACAGTTCGTGCGGATAGCGCGCCATCGGGAATTTCGCCTCGGGCAAGCCGACGCGGTCGAGCATCTTTCGCGCCCGGTCTTCGGCTTCGGCGCGGCTGGCCTTGGTGTGCCAGCGTATGCCTTCGGCAACCTGTTCGCCGATGGTCTTGACCGGATTGAGCGCCGTCATCGGCTCCTGGAACACCATGCCGATGTCGTCGCCGCGCAGCGCGCACATCTGGTCCTCGGTTGCTGCCAGGATGTCGATGCCGTCGAATGTGACATGTCCGGTGGCGCGCGCGGCATGGGGCAGAAGCTGCATCACCGTCAGCGCGGTCATCGATTTGCCGGAACCGGATTCGCCGACCAGGCCCATCACCTCGCCGGGCGCGACGGAGAGCCCCACACCCCTGAGGATCTGCGTGTCGCCGATAGTTAGCGACAGGTTCTCAATGTCGAGCAGGCTCATCGCTGCCGCCGCGATTTCGGATCGAGGATGTCGGCAATGCCGTCGCCCAGCAGGTTCAGTCCCAGCACGGCGACGACGATCGCCATGCCCGGAAAGATCGCCATCCATGGCGCCACCACCATGCGGGTCTGCGCGTCGAACAGCATGCGGCCCCAGCTCGGCATCGGCGGCTGGGCACCCAGGCCCAGATAGGAAAGCCCGGCCTCGGCCAGGATGCCCAGCGCGAACTGGATGGTGCCTTGCACCAGGAGCAGCGTGGCGATGTTGGGCAGCACATGTTCGATTGTGATCTGCGTGCTGCTCTTGCCGGCGGCGCGCGCGGCCAGAATGAACTCGCGCGGCCAGATCGCCAGCGCGCCGGCGCGGGCGACACGGGCAAAGACCGGGATGTTGAAGATGCCGATGGCGATGATGGCGTTGACGGCACCCGGCCCGAAGATGGCGGTAATCATGATCGCCGACAGCAAAGCCGGGAAGGCGAAGACGAGATCGTTCAGCCGCATCAGCGCTTCGTCGACGAGGCCGCCGCGTGCCGCCGCAAAGGCGCCGAGCGGCACGCCGACGCCCATGCCGATGCCCACCGCGACCAGTGCCACGGCAATCGAATTGCGGGCGCCGACCATGACCATCGACAGGATATCGCGGCCGAAATGGTCGGTGCCGAACCAGTGCGCCACCGAGGGTGCCTGCGTCTTGTCGGATATCACCAGTTTCGTGACGTCGTAGGGCGTCCAGGCATAAGAGACTGAAGCCATTGCCAGGATCAGCAAGGTGATGACGAAACCGGCAACGAAGGCGGTATTCCTGAATGCTTTGGCCAGGATGCTGCCGAACGTCTCCTCCGATTTGTCGATGTGCAGTGTCATTGCCGGCTTCTCAGGCGCGGATCGACGACCGCATAGGAAAGGTCGACCAGCAGGTTGACGGCGATGACGGCGGCGACCAGCAGCATGACGACGCTTTCGACGACGATCAGATCGCGCTGGGTGATGGCCTGGAACACCAGCCGGCCGAGGCCGGGCAGGTAAAAGACATTCTCGATGATGATGGTGCCGGCAAGCAGAAAGGCGAATTGCAGGCCCAGAATGGTCAGCACCGGGATCATGGCGTTGCGCAGCGCATGCCGCCACAGCACGGCGCGGTAGGGCAGACCCTTGGCACGGGCGGTGCGTATATAGTCCTCGTTCAGCACCTCGATCAGCGCCGAGCGGGTGACGCGCGCCAGGATCGCGGCTTGCGGCAAGGCAAGGGCGACCGCCGGCAGCAGCAGCGATTTCAGGGCTGGCCAGACGCCGGCACTCCAGCCGGGAAACCCACCGGCCGGGACCAGCCGCAGCCAGACGGCGAACACATAGATCAGCATCAGCGCGAACCAGAAATTGGGCACGGCGACGCCAAGCTGTGCGGCACCCATCGAAATCGTATCACCGGCGCGTCCACGTCGGCTGGCGGAAAACAGGCCAATGGGAATCGCGATGATGGTGGAGAGCGCAAGCGCAATCAGCGCCAGCGGCAGCGAGACGGCAAGCCGCTCGCGCACCAGGTCGATGACCGGCACCGAATAGGTGTAGGAACGGCCGAAATCGAGGCTGAGCAGGCCGCCGGCCCAGTGCAGATAGCGCAAGGCCAGTGGCGCGTTGAGGCCCATCTGGTTGCGGAGAAGTTCGATCTGGTCGGCGCTTGCGTTCATGCCCAGCATCAGCCGTGCCGGATCGCCGGGCAGGATCTCCAGCACGGCGAACACCACCATGGAAGCCAGCAGCAGCGTGGCGATGGCGACGGCGATGCGTTTTAGGAGATAGGCGGTCATGGAAGCGGAGGCACTGTTATTTTGTCCACCGGGCAAAGGTTGCGTTCCCGCACACCCCCCTCTGTCCTGCCGGACATCTCCCCCGCAAGGGGGGAGATTGTGCTCTCATCGAGGCTTTCGCCAATCGTTGACGGTGCGCAGACCAAGAAGGTTGCAAAGGGTGCACCATCGGCCAAACTGCCGATCTCCCCCCTTGCGGGGGAGATGCCCGGCAGGGCAGAGGGGGGTGTGACGGAGCGCAAGTTCCGCCAGGCAGCCTGAGTCTTCAATCCGACCACTTCACCTTGGTCAAATCATTGGCCTGGATCGGTGCGTTTTCCCACAGGCCTTGCAGCTTGGCGTCCCAGACGCCGACCTTCGGTAATTCGTAGAGGAAGCCGACCACGGCGTCGTCGGCCAGGATCTTCTGCGCTTGCCCCAGCAATTCCTTGCGCTTGGCTTCGTCGGAGGTGACGCCGAGATCGGCGATCACCTTGTCGAAAGCCGGATTGTCGTAGTTGAAATAATAGTCCTTGCGCGAATAGATATCGATGTCGTTGGGCTCGGTGTGGGAGACGATGGTCAGGTCGTAATCCTTCTTGGTGAACACCTGATCCAGCCACTGCGCCCATTCGACCGGGATGATCTCCAGATCGATGCCGACGTCGCGAAGTTGTGAGGCTATGATTTCGCCACCGAGGCGGGCATAGGCGGGCGGCGGCAGTTTCAGCGTCGCCTTGAAGCCGTTTTCGAGGCCTGCCTCTTTCAGCAATTCCTTGGCCTTGGCGACATCATGCGGGTAGCGGCCGGTGAGGTCGACATAATCCTTGCTGGCCGGCGACATGTGCGAGCCGATCGGCTGGCCGAGGCCGGCCGAGGCGCCGTCGATGATCGCCTTGCGGTCGAGCGCGTAGGAGATCGCCTGCCTCACCTGCAATTTGTCGAACGGAGGCTTCTTGTTGTTGATCGACAGGATGGTCTCACCCTCGGTCGAGCCGATCACCACCTTGAAGCGCGGATCGTCCTTGACCTGCGCGACACTGTCGGCATCGAAGAACGGGAAAGCCTGGATGTCGCCGGAAAGCAGGGCCGGCACATAGGCCGCGGCATCGGGCACGATGCGGAATTCGGCCTTGTCGAGGGACGCCGGCGTTCCCCAGTAACTGTCCGATTTGACCAAGGTGATCGACGATCCCTTGGCCCAGTTCTGGAATTTGAACGGGCCGGTGCCGATCGGCTTCTCCTTGTTGGTGTCTGCAGATTCCGGCGCCACGATTACCGCGTCGCCCCAGCCCATATTGTAGAGGAACGAGCCCTGCGGGTTTTTCAGCGTGACCTTGACGGTTGCCGGGTCGACCACGTCGACTTTGTCGATGGCGGCGAACAGGCCCTTTTGTGCGTTGACGGAATTTTCGGCGCGGGCTCGATCGAGCGAGAATTTTACGTCGCTGGCGTCGAAGTCGGTGCCGTCATGGAATTTCACGCCGGTGTGCAGCTTGAAGGTGTACACTTTGCCGTCATCGGAAATGGTCCAGCTTTCGGCCAGATCCGGCAGCACCTCGCCATTCGGCCCGATGCGCGTCAGGCCCTCGAACACATTGGCGTAAAGCACCTCGTCGATCGCCGCGGCGGCACCGGCGGTCGGATCGAGATGCGGTGGTTCGAGCGCGATGCCGATGACCAGGTCGGTACGAGCGGCAAACGCCGAGGTGCCGGCCAGTGACAGCACTGCAGCGGCCAGGATGGTTTTCCACAGTTTCATCGTGCAACTCCCCATGCGTTTCAGACAGGTGCTCAAACCGCGGCGATAGAAGCGTGATTTCGCCACGGAGTAAATTGCGTTTCGTTCTGCCCGTTGGCGGGGCCGGGAATGTTTTTGTCCTGGCGACCGCATCGGCAGGTCGAAGCTTGTCGCGGTGCGCACCTATTCCGTGGCTGTGCCGCGCAGCAGCACGTTGAGCCCGATCGCCATCACCTTGGCCGATTCCACCATGTCCGATATCCCGACCCATTCGTCCGGCCGGTGGGCGAGGTCGAGAATGCCCGGCCCATAGGCGATGCAATCATAGATATGGCCGATGCGCGCAATGTGCTTCTGGTCGTAGGTGCCGGGCGAAATGACATAGTCGGGTTCGCGGTCGAAGATCGCCATGATGCCTTGCGCAACCGCCTTGACCACCGGGGCGTCGCGCTTGGTCATCAGCGGCAGCACTTCCATCAGGTCGCGGATTTCGTAGTCGAATTTTGTCCGCTCGCGCTTTAGCCGGTCGAGAATACCGGTCACTTCGCCTTTGACGGTGTCGAGATCTTCCTCCAGCAGGAAACGGCGGTCGATGGTCAGCCGGCAGGAGTCGGGCACGTTGGGCGACGGCAGGCCGGGCCGGAAGTCCTCGGTCTGGCCGCCATGGATCGAATTGATGTTCATGGTCGAGCGTTTTGCCCCTTCGGGCACGACCGGCATGCGCGTCATCTTGCGGTCGAGTGCGGGGAACAGCTCGTCCTCGAAAGCCCTCAGCACGGCGCCCATGTGACGTACGGCATTGTCGCCGAGAAACGGCATCGAGCCGTGCGCGATCTCCCCCTTGGTCTCGATCTCCGCCCACCAGACACCGCGATGACCGAGGCAGATGCGGTCCTTGTTGAGCGGCTCGGGTATGATGACGTGGTCGACTCTGGGCTTCGAGAAATAGCCCAGGCTCGCCAGATGGGCGACGCCGCCGAAACCACCGGACTCCTCGTCGACCGTGCCGGATATTTCGATGGCGCCGGGAAAATCGGGGAAGACTTCCAGGAAGGCTTCGGCTGCGACGATCGAGGCGGCAAGACCGCCCTTCATGTCGCAGGCGCCGCGGCCGTAGACCTTGCCGTCTTTGACGATGCCGGCAAAAGGATCGACGGTCCAGCCGTCGCCAGCTTCGACCACGTCGATGTGCGAGTTGAAGTGGACGCAGGCGCCTGACGATCTTCCGTCGAAACGGGCAACGACATTGACGCGCGGGTAGCGGTCGGTGTCGCCGGGCGTGCCTTCGGCGCGGATGAACTCGGTCTCGAAACCGCTCTTCTTCAGCCGCGCGCCGAGATATTCGGCGCATGGCCGATAGGCCTCGCCGGGTGGATTGATGGTCGGAAACCGGATCAGCTCAGTGGTCAGCGCGACGACATCGTCGCGACGATCATCGATTGCCCGGAGGAGTCGCTCGTTCATGCGCGGAGTTGAGCAGCGATCGTCTTGGTTTTGCAAGCCCGTTGGTGATCGAGCCCGTGCGGCGTGTCGTTGCGGCAACTATTGCGGGAAATCGTTCAAATTCGCTGCTTTGGATTGGCGAATTGGTCAAGGTGTGTGTGTTAGCCCGTTCATCTGCCATTGAAAAGATGAAAGACAATTTGAGGGCAGACAGGTTAGGGGCAATCAAAGGGGTTTGATCGCATGAAAAAGACAGTTCTCATGGCAGCCGTGTTTGTTGCGATGCTGTTCGGTGCTTCGGGGCAGGGCTGGGCAGCCAGCCTCGTTGCAAATATTGACGTGTCGTCGCAGACGATGACCGTCAGATATGGTGCGTCGGTTTACCGGTGGAGCGTCTCCACCGCGCGCAAAGGCTACATTACCCCGCGCGGCAGCTATCGGCCGCAACGGACGGCGCGGATGTGGTATTCGCGCAAGTACGACATGTCGCCGATGCCTCATTCCGTGTTCTTCCGCGGCGGCTATGCCATTCACGGCACCGGCGCGGTGAGGCAGCTCGGGCGCCCGGCATCGCATGGCTGTGTGCGCTTGCACCCGACCAACGCCGCCGCCTTCTATGCGATGGTTCGGCAAGCCGGCTTCGGCAATACGCGGATTGTCGTGACGAACTGAAGAGATTCAGGTTCGCTGTTGTCGGCTGGCGCAGGGCTAACACCCTCGCCAGCAGTTCTGTTTAAGCGTTTGGGACCGCTTTTGCCTGCGAGGGCCGCTTTCGACGCCCGCCGCTGATCTCCCACCTTTTGTGGAACCACATCCACTGGCCGGGATCTTCTCGCACCCAGCGTTCGACGACATCGTTGAGACGCTGGGTGGTGGCGTGGACATCGACGCTGCCGTCAGCGGTGCGCGGCAATGTCAGCTTGTCCTCGATTTCGAGCCGGAAGCGGTTGCCTGGCAGCCTGATGCAGCGCGCCGGATAGACGTCGCAGTCATAGTGACGGGCAAGGGTGGCCAGCACCCGATTGCTCTGGCACGGACGGCCGAAGAACGTCGTATCCAGTCCATTGGAGAATTTCTGGTCGACAAGGATGCCGATGTTGCCGCCGTTCTCCAGGACCCCGGCCAAGGCGAATGAGGCACCGGCCATCGATGGCAGCAACGAGCCCATGGTCGAGCGGCGCGTCGAGAGGATGTAGTCGGCAAGATAGGGATTGTTGGGCGGCCGAAACAGCGCCGTGATGTTCATGCCGAAGGTCGCCGCCGCCACAGGCAGCAATTCGAAATTGCCGAGATGGCCGGTAAAGACGATATGCGGCTTCTGTTCGGCAGCGATTTCGAGGAAGTGGTCCGCTCCCTTGACCTCGATGCGGCCGGGCTTGCTGGCCGTGGGGTCATAGTCGAAGAGGGCGTCGAGAAAGATGTATTCCGCGGCAAGACGGGCCATGTTGCCCCACATGTCGGAGGCGATCTCCTGGATTTCGGCCTCGCTCTTTTTCGGATAGGCCTTGCGCAGATTGTCGACGGCGACCTGATGGCGTCCCACCCGGGGGCCGACCAGGCGTGCGACGCGGTCAGCGAAATTCAGCGCACTGTCGGCCGGCAGCAGACGCAGGACGGAGATGATCATCATCGCCGCCCGCGCCACCAGCCAGTAATTGAGCTGGCGCAGTTGCCTGCCGTAACGAAATTTTAGATCCCGGCGGAACTTCTTGAACACAGAGGTCAAGGCTCTAGCCGACGCGCAGGATGATCTTGCCGAACACGTCGCGGCCTTCCATGCGCTTCAGCGCGGCATCTATACCGTCGAAGTCGACTTCGGTATCGATGACAGGTGCGACCTGTCCCGCCGCCATTTTCTGCATGGCGTTTGCCATGTTCTCCATGCGGCAGCCAAAGGAGCCAAGCAGTTTCAATTGCTGCTGGAACAGCTGCATGAGGTTGATCTGCGTCGACACGCCGGAAGTCGAACCGCAGGTCACCAGGCGGCCGCCACGCTTCAGGCACAACATCGAGGCGGCAAAAGTGTCGGCGCCGACATGTTCGAAGACGACATCGACGCCCTTCTTCTTGGTCAGCTTGCGCACGACGCCCTCGAAACGGTCGTCGCGGTAGTTGATGACATGGTCGGCGCCGAGCGCCTTGGCCTTGTCGATCTTGTCGTTGGAGCCGACCGTGGTGATGATGGTGCAGCCCATCCGCTTGGCCAGCTGGATGGCCGCCGAGCCGATGCCGGATCCGCCGGCATGGATAAGGATCGTCTCGCCGGGCTGTAGCCTGGCGTTGTCGAACAGCATGTGCTCGACCGTGCCGAAGGTGACGGGCGCGACCGCCGCGCCGATGTCGGTTACGCCGGGCGGGGCAGGGACCAGCAGGCGAGCCGGCAGGTTGATCTTCTCTTGCGCGAAACCGTCGAGATGGAAACCGTGCACACCCGAAACATGTTCACAGAGGTTGTCGCGGCCTTCGCGGCAGGCTCGGCAGAGGCCGCAGGTGCGCGCGCCGTAGATCGATACCAATTGTCCGGGCAGCAGGCTGGAAACGCCGGGGCCTACCGCCTCGACCTCGCCGGAGGCTTCGGCGCCGACGACCAGAGGCAGCTTGCGCTTGGCGAAGGCCATGCCGCGCCAGCCCCAGACGTCGATATGGTTCAGCGCCACCGCCTTGATGCGCAGCGTGACTTCGCCAAGTGCCGGCGGTGAGGGTGGCGGCAGGTCCACCGTTTCAAGACGGCGGTCCTCGATAAGTTGCAATGCGCGCATTGGGCCTGTCGGTTTCGGTCTGGCTGAAAAAGGTCGCTTAGACCGGTTCCCGCGCCATGACAAGGCAAGTGTTCTGGCCGCCGAAGCCGAAGGAGTTCGACAGAACGGTGCGGACCTCGGCATTGCGCTTCTTGTTCGGCACCACGTCGAGCACGATCGCGGGGTCGGGATTGTCATAGTTGATGGTCGGCGGAATGACGCTTTCGCGCATCGTCATCAGCGAGAACGCCGCCTCGACGGCGCCCGCCGCCGACAGCGTGTGGCCGATCATCGATTTGTTCGACGAGACCGGCATCGAGCCGATCCGCTCGCCGAACACGGTCGACAGCGACAGATGCTCCATCTTGTCGTTTTCGGGCGTCGAAGTGCCGTGAGCGTTCACGTAGTCGATCTCGTCTTCGCTCAAGCCGGCATCGGCAAGCACAGCACGGACCGCCGCGATCGCCGGCGAAGCGTCCGGCTTCGAGCGGGTGCGGTGGAAATCGTCCGCCTTTTCGCCGCAGCCGCGCAGGATGCCAAGAATCGTGGCGCCGCGCGCCATCGCGGCTTCCAGCGATTCCAGCACGAGAGCGCCGGAGCCCTCGGCCAGCACAAAGCCGTCGCGCTCCTTGGAGAAGGGTTTTGACGCCTTTTCGGGAATGTCGTTGTGGGTCGACAGCGCCGACAGCAGCGAGAAGCGGATCAGCGCCTCGGCGGTTGCCGAACCGTCGGCGCCGATCGACAGCGCCCGGTCGCATTCGCCGCGGCGGATCGCCTCGACACCGAGCTGGATGGCGGTGGCGCCGGAAGCGCAAGCGGTCGACAGCGTGATCGGCAGCCCGCGTGTGCCGAAACGGTCGGCAAGCCGGTCCGCGATCGAGCCGAACTGCGTGGTCTCGAAAATGTCGAGTTCCTTCAATCCGCGCGCCACCCGCAGCAGCCGTTCGCCGCCGGAGTCCAGTTTGTCGGAATTGTAGAGCGCGAAGCGGTCGTGCCAGTCGAGTTCGACCGGCGGTGAAGCGAGGAAGAGAGGACCACCGAAATCACCGGAATCGAGGCCGGATTCGGCCACGGCCTCACGCGCGGCGGTTTCCGCCAGTTCATAGGTGAGGTGGCTGGAGCCCTTCGAGCTCGATGGCAGGAAGTCGACCATGCCGGAGATGCGGGTGTTGAGATGATCGACCGGAAAACGGGTGATCGGGTGGATGCCCGACTTGCCCGAGGTCAGCGCCGCCCAATTGTCGGCCTTGCCGACGCCAAGCGAGGTCACCACGCCGATGCCGGTGACGGCGACGATCGGCCTGCCCATATGATCGTTCAGATTGGCCATGCGGGAGCCCTCGAGCGTTTATCGTTGCAGCATGGATCGTGGAACACCGCCTCAGGCGGCGTTGATCAGCGCCATGCCCTCGAATTGGTGATAGCCGATCGCCGTTGCAAGGACGGTTGCGGGAACCCCTTCGAACGGCTTCTCGGCTGCGGCATCAAAAACGGGGTAGGCGGCCTTGCGATCGACGGCCAGCGCCGCCAGTGCCACGGCGAAGGGAAACTGTGCTTCCTTCATGTGCCCGGTCAGCGTCGAGAAGCCGCGCGCGGCAATCGCCGGATTGGCGTCGAGCGCGGCTTTCTCGGCGATGGTTGCCGTATGGGCGCCCGACGCGCCCGACAGGGCCAGCAATTTGCCGTTCGGCATTGCAGCCTGCTTGAGCAGCGCGGCGATCTCGACGTCGAGTTCTCCCCGTGGCCGCCTGGCGCGGCCGGAGACGACCGGCCCAAGCTCGGCATAGATCTTTCGGCCCCGGCTTGTTGCATGCTCGCGTTGCTCCAGCACCAGGAAGGCACCGCCGGAACCGGTCACGACGCCGCCGCCCTCAGCACCGTGTCTTTGCCAGACTGGCTTCCAGGGGCCGCGATGCAGATAGCCGGCGAGTTCATAGCCGAGCAGCATGTCGGAATGTTCGGTCTGAAAGGCGCCGCCGACCAGGATGTGAGTCGACTGGCCCGAGCGGATGCGCGCGGCGGCGGTCTCGACGGCGGCGACGCCGGCACCTTCCTCGCCCATGAAGGTTCTGGACGATCCCGTCACCTTGTGGACGATGGAGATGTTGCCGGCGAGCAGATTGGAAAGCTGGGCCAGAAACAAAGTCGGCCGCAATTCGGTGGTCAATTTCTCGTTGAGCAGCACATCGCGGTCGTTGCGGCTTTCCGAAGCGGCGAGAATGGCGGCATCGACCGCCTCGTCGCGTTCGCCGCCGCCTGCGGCCACAACCATGTCCATGGTCGTGCAGAGTTCGTCATTGCCCTTGATGCCGGCGTCGTCCAGCGCCAGGCCTGCGGCATAGGTGCCGAGCCTCTGCCAGGTTTCCATCTGGCGCTGATCGCCGCGTTTGGCGATCTGCAGGTTCCAGTCGATCTCCGGCAATGGATGGACGGTATAGGGTGCAAAGCGCGCCGCTTCGAGCACCGGTTCCAGGCCCGGCTGCGCGAGCTTCTGCCAATGGGCGTCCGGACCTTCCCCCAGCGAGGAGACAAGGCCGATACCAGTGATGACGACGTCGCGGGGGCTGCTCATGAGCGGCTTTGTGGGTCAGGCGGCAGGGCGCGTCAAGATCGCGCGCTCAACCGAAGTCAGGCGGTCTTGGCGGCAACCAGTGCGTCGATCTTGGCGCACAGGTTCTTCATGACGAAGTAATCGTCGGTCGAAGCCTTGCCGTCGTTAACTTCCTGGGTCCACTTTTCCAGCGGCACCTTGATGCCGAATTCCTTGTCGATGGCGAAGACGATGTCGAGGAAATCGAGGCTGTCGATGCCGAGATCGTCGATCGTGTGGCTCTCGGGCGTGATGGTTTCGATATCGATCTCGCTGGTGTCGGCAATGATCTTGGCGACTTTGTCGAACGTGGTGGACAAGGGCTTTTCCTTCGGTTGCGGGCGGAATCTGTCCGCATCTGGTTTGGGCGCTGTCTAATCGGTTTTTCCCGGCAGGAAAAGGCCTGATACGCCGGGCGCAGATGGGTAGGGTGTCCGGAAAACGCAAGAAGGCCGCCGGTTTACCCGGCGGCCCTTCTTGTTGACGCTACGTCAGCCTTTGTTTCGAGGCATGTCGTTTTCCCAAAACCGGAACCACTTTGGGCGACATGCATCAGCTGTCGCGGAGCTTGACCAGGTCGTTCAGCAGCCCGCCCGTTCCGTTGTGGACGGTCAGCCGCTCGACCTTGCCGGCGATGGTTTCCAGAGCCTCAAGCTCCTTCAACCGCAGCATCACCGGGTTTTCCGCCATCACCCTGGCCGTGTTGAGGAGGGAACGCGTCGCGTTCGTCTCCTCGCGGCGACGGATGATGTTGGCCTCGGCCTGCTTTTCGGCCGACACCACCTGGTTGAGGATCTCGCGCATCTCGCCCGGCAGGATGACATCCTTGAGGGCGATATCGCTGACCTCCACCCCGATCTCGGCCATATCGGCGCGGACCTTGCCAGCGGCTTCCTCGTCGATCGTCACCTTCTTTTCAAGGATCTGATCGAGTGTCAGCGCGCCAAGGGTCTTGCGGAAGGCGTACTGCAGGGCGCGGTAAAGGGCTTCGGAGAAGTCCTTCACCATGCTCACCGCCTTGACAGGATCGACGACCCGGTATTCGGCTGCGATGTTGACGCGGATCGTCACGCGATCCTTGGTCAGCACTTCCTGCCCGGCAACGTCGAGCGACTGGCGCTTGAGGTCGACGACCTTGATCTGCACCATGCGTCCGACGTTCCAGAAGCCATGCACGCCCGCCGTCAGCGTCCTGACCAGGACGCCGTCGATGAACAGCAGTCCGGCCTGACCGTCGACGACCGGATGGACCGACATCAATTCCGCCTTCCGGGCCTGGCCGAGCCGGCGCATGACCGCCGCATCGATGGCGAGATCGACCGATGTGTCGATCAGCGTCACCTTCCACGGACCGGCATCCGTCCACAGCACGAGCTTGCGGTCCGGCGCCAGAACGGCGTGCAGATTGCCGTCACGCTCGATAATGGCGACATCCGTGCGCCCGGTGCGAACGACGGTGAAATGACGCGCGGCCACATCCGGGAGCTTGTCGAACAACGCCTTCTCGTATGCCGAAACGAATTCCGGGTTCTTCAGATCGTGCCGGGACACTTCAAGGCTGCCGCGCCGGTTGGCGAGCCAATGTTCGCCCGGCAGCAGGACAGTCTTGATCTCACCCTTGTGGAGGGTGAGGGCACGTTCGTTTTCCTTTACGAGGACGCGCTCGCGTCCAAGAACCTTGTCGAGAATTGTCATTGTTTCACTCCTGTCGGGCATGGCCCCATGCGAGGCGTCAAGTCATGCGTCGATCGTTCCTTTCGTTTCTCGTTTCACATCATCGTCTTGCGTCATCGTCCGGGCACGAATGATCCGGGGACTGGTGGCATCAATCCGTGGCGGGCCTTCGGGAGCGGATCGCGGGGCAGCGAAGCGGGCGCCGGAGGCCGAAGCTTCCTTTGCCGGCGACACTGCGCCTTGATCGTCACCGCGGGCCTGGCCGCGAGCCGATGGCGAAAGACGCTTGGGATGATCCGCGCCCGAGGGCTTGGGCCATCCGTCCAGTCTTTCGCATTCCAGTCCCCGGACCGTTTTTCGGATGGCTTGGAGGCCAATGGAGAAGGAATCGAACCTTCGACAGTCAGATTGACAATCTGATGCTCTTCCAGCTGAGCTATCCGTGGTGCAGACGACGGGACTCGAACCCACAACCTCCGGACAAAATCCGGCGCTCTCCCAGTTGAGCTACATCCGCGATCCCAATCCCCAAAGCGGCGCCGTATACAGGGCGGCAAAGCCGCCTGCACGGGCGGAGGCGAAAGCTCCAACCGTTGTGCTCACTTCGGTTCTCGTGACCGGGAGCGCGCCTATAGCCCCTGCGACGGGTTGTCGCAAGCGGCATTGTCGTGGCGAATTCGCGGCTTCTTGCGGCGGTGGCATTTCGGCAACACCGCTTTCGACGTCAGCGATCGCGCGCAGGGAGCTCAGAAGGTGACGCGGCCGAGTACGCGCAGGCCATCGCCCTGCGGCTCCACGACCACGGCCTCGCCTTCGCGCGGTGAGATGCCGGTCAGCGCCACGATGTCTTCCAGATGGGTGACCATGACCAGATTGTCGGAGCCGGAATAGGCGCGGATCTCCTTCATGATCGCGTCGAGTTGTGCTGCCTTCTCGGCCGGATCGCTCTTCAGGAGATCAAGCGGCGCAAACAGCTCCGGCTCGGCCTCGAAGGCGATGCGGGCAGTGTCGAGGCAGCGGCAATAGCGGCTGGACAACACGCGCTCGATCGGTGCCGCACGGGCGGCAAACAGAGCGCCGATCTTGCTCGCCTGTTGCTTGCCACGGGCCGACAGGTTCATCTGGGTGGCGCAACTGTCGATGTCGAAATTGGCCGGGTCGGTGGTGCCGGTGACCATGGCATGGCGCAGCAGCACGACATGTCCGCCATCGCGCAGCAGCGCCCAGCCTGCATCCGTGGCGTGGGCCACGCCGGGAATAAGAAACAGGAACAACGCCAAGGCAAATCGAATCATCCGCTATCCTTCTCCGGTTCCCGGCAATGGGTTCCGGTGACGGGACATATAGGGACGGTAAAGCCAGCCGAAAGACAAGGCGCGGTCGGCGGGATGCGTAGACCTACTTCTTCGCCATCTGCTTCTTCACCAGATCGATCTTCTGGTCGGTGAGCGGGATCGGGATCGTGTAGCCGGCTTCGGTAAAGCCCTGCTTGGCGTTCTCGAAGAATTCGATCGCCTTTTGATATTCGGCCTTGCCCCCGCCATAGCTGGCTCGGTTCCAGCTCACGTCACCGAGATTGTTCTGCGCGAAGGCCCATTGCATGGGCAGGCTTTCCCTGGTGAATACCTTCAGCGTGGCCGCGAAGGCGGCCTCGGCATCACCGAGGTATTTGTCGGTGCGTTCGAGATTGCCGAGGTTGAGCAGGCTCATGCCGATGCCGTTCTGGGCGTTGGCCCAGTCGACCGGTGCCTTGTCGACGGTGAGCACTTCGAGGGCTGCTCGGCGGGCCGCGATGGACTCCAGCAAGGTCCTCGGGTCGGCATTGCTCATGCTCAGCCAGTGCAGCGTCGAGCCGAGGCCGGCTTGGGCCAGCGCCCATTGGCGCGGGTTTGTCTCGCGCTTGTACTCGCGCAACGCATCGCGGTAGGCGGCAATGGCTTCACCATAATGTTCCGGCTTGTCGGTGACGCCGCCGAGGAGCTGCAGCGTGTTACCGAGATTGTAGTGGCTCATTGCCCAGTCGAGAGGGAATTTTCGTCTGACATAGACCTGCCGGGCCGCCCGGAAGGCCGCGGCCGACTGCTCCAGCTTGGCCGCGTCTCGGGTGCGCTGGCCAAGCGTCTGGTAGATCGAACCGAGATTGTTCTGCGCCGACGCCCAGTCCATCGGGAAACGCTGCCGGGTAAACACCGTCAGTGCATCGTCATAGGCCGCAGCTGCCTCTTCGAGCGCGCCGGTGCCCATATCGAAGCGAGCGACACCGCTCAGCGCGTTGCCGAGGTTGAGCCGGCTGGTTGCCCACGAGACCGGGAAGGTGTCATGGGTTCGCACTTCAAGCGCGGCACGGAACGCGTTGGCCGCCTCGTTTATCTTCGCCTTGTCGTTGAGTTGGATGCCGAGCGACACCAGCGTGTTGCCGAGATTGTTCTCGACCATCGCCCATTCAACCGGCGCCTTTTCGCGTGTGTATTCCTCAAGTGCCAGCAGGTAGGCCGCCTCGGCTTGCGTCAGATGTTCGCCGGCGGCCTCGCGCTCGGAAAGCGCATAGAGCGCCAGGCCGAGATTGTTCTGCGAAGCGGCCCAGTCGAGCGGCACTTTTTCGCGCGGGCGTTTCTGGAGCGTCGCGCGCATCGCCACCACCGCCTCGTTCAGGCGCTTCGGGTCGCTCTCGCGTTCGCCGATCTTCAACAGCACATTTGCCAGATTGTTCTGCGCTGCGGCCCAGTTGAGATCGTCCTTCTCGCGCTCGAACACGACAAGGGAATCGCGAAAGATCCGCGCTGCCTCTTCAAGGCGCGCGGTCTCCGTCTCGCGCTCGCCGATGGTCTGCAGCACCACCGCCATGTTGTTGCGAGTGATGGCCCAATCGCGGTTTTGTTCGCCATTTGGGATGAAGTTCAGGATAGTGCGATAGGCCTCGATGGAGTGCTGCAGCGCATCGAGGTCGCCGGTGGCGTAGCCGTAGGCGTTCAACGCCTCGGCTTCCTGGTTCTTGTAGTTCCAGCGCAGCTTGTCGTCCCATTTTTCGGCCAGCGAAAACGCCTTGGCGTAGTCGCCGGCTGCGGATTTGTAGTCGAACACCAGGCCAGAGGCATCGGCCCGCCTCGCATAGATCGCGGCATCGGCAAGACGCTTCTGCTTGACGAGATCCTCGGCTTGATCGACCGCATCGTTGGTCTGTTCGATCCGGCCGACGGCATCGTCGAGGAATTTACGCGCTGTCACGATGGCGCCTTGGCCGATCGCCTTGTCGGCGGAGGCGACAAGCCGTTTGATCTCTGGGTCGTCGGTGCGAAGCGCTGCACGCTCGGACATCATCTTCTTCAGGCGCTCGGCCTGGGCGTCGAGCACCTTTTGCAGGTCGGTCGGATCTTCCGGGATCTTTTCCGTGCCGAGCGCTTTCAGCACGCCATAAAGCGCATCGAGCGGCACGCCTTCCTGCAGCGAGGCCAGTTCCACCTGCGCCCGTTTCGGGTCGGGCAGGTCGGAAATCGTCAGCAGGAGTTGGCGCCTTTCGCCGGTGATCAGCCCGTCGTCGCCGGTAGGCTCCGCCGGCGCGACGCCGAAATAGAGCAGCCGGCGCAAGCTTTCATTGACCCAGGGGCGCTGCTTTGCCTTTGTGTCGAGATAGACCTCCTCGGTCACCATGCGCATGACCGAGCCGAATTCGGTGCCCTTCATTGCCGCGAGGTGGCGCAGCAGGGCGGACGCATAAGGGCTGTTTTCGCCGGCGGCGCCATCGAGTGCCGGACGCCCCGGTTCGGCGGCAAAGCCGACCACCGTACCCAGGCTCGCGTCGGCCGCCGGCGCATCGCCCAGCGCCTTGGCGCCGCGTACCGGTCCAAGACCACCGGCACCGATGGGCGAGGCGGAGGCGGTCGGCGCGCGCCGCACCATGGCGTCGGCGGGGAACGGGTTGGTGCGGCAGGCATCGAGCAGCACGATCGTCACCGGCACGGTCGTTTTCAACGCGTCCATGACGGCGGAAATCGGCACCAGTGCCTGGTTGGCATCTCCGAGGGACGACACGTCGGCATCGACTGGAACCAGATAGTTCTCGCCGCCGGCCTCGATGCCGTGACCGGAATAATAGATGAAGGCGACATCGGCGCCTTCGGCATCTTCCGTGAAGCGCTCCAGGTCGCGCTTCAGCTTCACAGCGTCGCGATCGGTGACGCTGCGGGCGTCGAAGCCGAGGTCGGTCAGCATCTTGGCCATGTCGCGGGCGTCGTTGGCCGGGTTGGGCAGCGCGGCGATGCGCTCGTATTTCGACTGGCCGATGATCAGCGCCACGCCTTTGAGGCTTTTCGTCTCTGCAACTGCAAGCGCGGTCGCGGCAAGGCAGAGCAATGCGGCGACGAAAGCCGTCAGCCACGCCTGCTGCAAAAGATTACGCTTCGAGGTTTCGACAAAGGCCATTTGTCGTTGGTGTCCGCCCTGATGATCCAAACCCTCTATAACGTTGCCAGTCTACCATGATCAAATTCGGGCATGATCAAATTCGGGCGCGATTGCGCCGCGGCCGTGGCTCGCCTATCCCTGAAAAATGTCGCCGCTCACCGAAACCGTTCTTTTCGTCTTCAGCCTCGTCGCTCTCGGCTATCTCACCGGGCTCACCGGCTATCTGAAGCCGGCCAGCGGGGACGGCATCTCTGAATTCGCCATCAACGTGGCGATGCCGCTGCTGCTGTTTCGGACGATGGTGAATTCCGATTTCCATGGCGTGGCGCCATGGTCGCTGTGGGGCGCTTACTTCACTGCGGTTGCAATGACATGGGCTGCCGGCCATCTGGTGACGACGCGAATCTTCGGGCGGGACGCACGCACAGGTATCGTCGGTGGAGTGTCGTCGTCCTTCTCGAATGTGGTGTTGCTGGGCATTCCCTTCGTTCTCGGTGTATTCGGGTCCAGCGGATTCGAAGTGCTGTCGCTGCTCGTTTCCGTGCATCTGCCGACCATGATGATGGCATCGATCATCATGTTCGAGATATTTGGCCGCGGTGGCAGCGAGCCCGTACACCCGCTGCGCATCATCCAGAGCTTTCTGAGAAGACTGTTCACCAATCCCCTGATCATCGGCATCCTGGCCGGGCTGGCATGGCGCCTAACCGGCGCGCCGCTGCCGAACCTTGCCACGCGGCTGGTCGATGCGCTGGCTGACACTGCCGGGCCAGTGGCGCTGTTCGCCATGGGCCTCAGCCTGCGCCGCTTCGGTATCTCCGGCAATGTCCGGCCGGCTCTGGCGCTTTCGGTGCTGAAATTGTTCCTGATGCCGGCTCTGGTTCTCGGTCTGGTCTGGCTGCTTGGCCTGCCGCCATTGACGGCCAAAGTGGCGGTGGTGGTGGCGGCGCTACCATCCGGCATCAATTCCTATCTCATCGCCGTGCAGTTCAACAGCGGCCAGGCGCTGGCGTCGAACCAGATGACAATCGCCACGGCGAGCGCGGTTGTTACAACCGCCTTCTGGCTGACGGTGGTGCTCCACGTTTTCGGATAGGATATGTCGATAGTCAGATGGTGCGGCCAGCGATCGGCACGGCATATGTCCGGCCTGCTCTCGCCTCGGGCTGGTCCAACCCCTATATGCCATCTTGCGATTGCTTGCGGGCCTTGCCCTCGGTAAAGAGCAGTGGCTCCGGCGTGCCGGCTTCAGTCCATGGCGCACGCTCACCGAAGATTTCACAGACCGGCCCGTCAGCGCGCCGAACGGAGGATAGACCATGCTTCAGAAAACCAGCCATTTCATGCGGCAGGCCAATCTCATCAATGGCGAATGGGTGCAGGCTGACAGCGGCCAGACGGTTGACGTCAACAACCCGGCCACCGGTCTCAAGATCGGCACCGTGCCGAAGTCGGGCAAAGCCGAGACCCGCCGCGCCATCGAAGCCGCCGCAGAAGCTTTCAAGACCTGGCGCAAGACGACCGCGCTCGAGCGCTCGAAGCTGCTGCGCAAGCTGCATGACGCGATGATGGACAATCAGGACGTGCTGGCCGAACTGCTGACCATCGAACAGGGCAAGTCGCTGTTCGAATCGAAGGGCGAGATCGGCTCTGCCGCGGCCTACATATTGTGGTTCGCCGAGGAAGGCCGCCGCACCTATGGCGACGTCGTGCCGTCGCCATGGGCGGACCGCCGCATCCTGGTGACCAAGGAACCGGTCGGGGTCATCGCCGCCATCACGCCGTGGAATTTCCCGTCCTCGATGCTGGCCCGCAAGCTCGGCCCGGCGCTCGCCGCCGGCTGCACCGCAGTGGTCAAGCCGGCCTCGCAGACGCCATATTCGGGCCTCGCCTGGGGTGCGCTCGCAGAGGAGGTCGGCTTCCCCAAGGGTGTCGTCAACATCCTGACCGGTTCGGCAAGCGAGATCGGCGACGAGATCTGCGCCAATCCGCTGGTGTCGAAGATCACCTTCACCGGATCGACCGAAGTCGGCAAGCTTCTCATCCAGAAGTCGTCGGTCACCGTCAAGAAAGTGTCGATGGAACTCGGCGGCAACGCGCCGTTCATTGTCTTCGATGACGCCGACCTCGAGCGTGCGGTCGCCGGTGCGATCACCGCCAAGTATCGCAATTCCGGCCAGACCTGCGTCTGCACCAACCGCTTCCTTGTCCAGGCTGGTGTCTATGACAAGTTCGTCGAGAAGCTCGCTGCCGCCAGCAACGGGCTGAAGGTCGGCTCCGGCCTCGAGGACGGCGTGCAGCAGGGGCCGCTGATCGACGAGAAGGCGGTCGAGAAGGTCGAAGAACTGATCGCCGACGCCACATCCAAGGGCGGCAAGATCGTCGCCGGCGGCAAGCGCCATGCGCTCGGCGGCTCGTTCTTCCAGCCGACGGTCATCGCCAACGCGACACCCAAGATGCGCTTCATGAAGGAAGAGATCTTTGGCCCGGTGGCGCCGGTGTTCAAGTTCGAGACCGAAGAAGAAGCGATAGCGCTCGCCAACGACACCGAATTCGGCCTCGCCTGCTACTTCTACACAGGCGATCTCGGCCGCGCCTTCCGCGTCATGGAAGGGCTGAAATACGGCATGGTCGGCGTCAACGAAGGCCTCATCACCACGCCGGAGGCACCGTTCGGCGGCGTCAAGGAATCCGGCCTCGGCAAGGAAGGCGGACATCAGGGCATCGAAGATTACCTCGATACCAAATATGTCTGCATCGGCGGCCTCGGCCTCTGATATTCTATCCCGGAGATGGGGAGGCCAATGGCCTGCCCATCTCAGCGGGAAAACCAAGCCGAAGTCCTCTGGATCAACTGGCATTACGGGCATGGCGATGAAGGACGGCGAGGTTTTCGGCACGACGCAGGCTGGCGAGCAGGTGCGTCGCTTCACGATCAGGGGCGGCGGCATCACAGCCAACATCATCGGTCTAGGCGCGATCATCCAGGATCTGCGCCTGACCGGGCACGATGCGCCGCTGGTGCTCGGCTACGACAGTCTGGAAGGCTACGAGACGGATACGGCCTTCTTCGGTGCGGTCGTCGGTCGCTACGCCAACCGCATCCGCGACGGCCGCTTCACCATTGGCGGCAGCCGCTACCAGACCGAGCAAAACTTCCTCGACAGGCATACGCTGCATGGCGGCTCGCAAGGTTACTCCCACCGGCCGTGGACGGTTTCCTTGCATGGCAGGGATTTCGTCACGCTGACCCTGCACGATCCCGAGGGCGCGATGGGTTTTCCCGGCGCGCTCGATGTCACCTGCACCTACCGGTTGAAGATCCCCGGCACGCTCAGCGTCGAGCTGACAGCCACCTGTGAGGAGCCGACGCTGTGCAACCTCACCCAGCATTCCTACTTCAACCTGAACGATGGCGGCGCCGGAGACATTCTCGACCACAGAATGATGTTGAATGCCGGCGCCTATCTGCCGGTCGATGGCGATATGATCCCGACCGGGGTGGTCAAGCCGGTTGACGGCACGCCGTTCGATTTCCGCCAGGCGCGGCCGCTGCGCATGGAGACCGAGGGCGAACAGCTGCCCTACGACCAGAATTTCTGCCTCGCTTCGACACGCGGGCCGCTCAAGCAGGCGGCGTGGACGCAAGGCGCCGGTTCCGGTGTCGAGATGGAGGTCTGGACCACTGAGCCCGGCGTCCAGCTCTATACCGGCCAGTATGTGACGCCGCGCACCGGGCTGGAAGGGCGGAACTACAAGGCCTTTTGCGGTTTCTGCCTCGAGCCGCAGATTTGGCCGGATGCGCCGAACCGGCCCTATTTCCCGCAGGCGACGCTGTGGCCGGGCGCGATCTACCACCACGTGACGGAATACAGATTCCGTCTGCCTTAAGGTCCGCCGATATTCAAGTGAGGCCGGCCTGCAAACAACAGTTTCCTGCGCTTCCGGTGCTCACGTACCCAAAAGTACGCTCCGCTCCGGTTCTCGGAACCTACTGTTTTCGGCTCGGCCTGACCTGAATCTCGACAGACCTTAGCTTAGCCTTCGAAAGCGGTTCGCAGTATCTCGAACGGCGCCAGTGCGCCACGTACCTGCACCACGGCGGCGGCGACACGATGGGCACGGCGTGCGGCTTCCAGCGGGTCGTGGCCGGCAAGTCGAGCCGCAAGATAGCCGCCGTTGAAGGAATCGCCGGCGCCCGTCGTATCGGCGGGAGCCGCGACATGGATCGCCGGCACGTCGCGCAGCGTTCCTGCTTGGGCAATCAGTGCCGGCGCTTCGCCATTCTTGACGACGACCTCGCCAACCAATTTCCCGATCCGCTTAGCGGTCACTTGCGGCGTTGCATCCTCAAACAGCATCTGCTCGTCGGGAAAGGTTGGTAATGCGATATCAGTGACGGCAAGGGCTTCGACGATCGCTGCCTGCGCATCCTCGCGATTGCGCCAGAGCCGCGGCCGGTAGTTGGGGTCGAAGGCGACAAGTGAACCCGCTGAGCGCGCCTTGGCAACGGCGGCCAGCAACGCAGCGCGCGCGGCTTCGTCCAGAATTGCCAAAGTGATTCCGGAAAAATAGACAAGCGCCTGATTTCCCAGGTTTTTCGACAATGCAGCTGGGTCTGAGGCGAGTTGCCGCGCGGCGGCGTCGCCACGCCAATAGGTGAAGGAACGCTCGGCCCCGGTCAGCGTGATGGCATAGAGGCCGGGCCGTGCGCCCGCTATGACCGGGCTGGAGCCGATGCCGATGCCGTTTTCGGCCAGGAAATCGATCTGGCCTTGCGAGAAGGGATCGTCGCCGAAGGCCGAGACATAGGTTGCCGGCCGCTCGGTGCTCAACGCATGCAGCGCCCACAGCGTGTTGAACGTGTCGCCGGCAAAGCCCATGCGCCAGTTCGGCCCCGTCTGGCCCGACAGTTCGAGCATGCATTCGCCGATCGAGGCGACGCCGTTTCCCGCCATCTACAGTCCTCCAGTGATCTCGGTGCTGTAGCTTTTTGCCACCGGCAGCGCCATGCTTGGCAAGCAGGGTTTTTTCCGCCACAGCGTTTTCCCACAGGCTGGCGGGATGCGATCCGTTCGGCAGAGCGTTGTCTGCAGAAGAGGAACCGGTTTGGCATCGATATGGCGTTATCTCTTAGCAGGTCTTGGTCTGGCTGCCTTGCTGGTCGGCATTCTCGCGGTCGTCTATCTGACGGCGCCGCGGTCGGCGCAGCCTGCCGGCCCGGATGTCTCGCGCACGAAGAACACCGCCAACGCGCTGTTCGTAGCCAGCTTCGTGCCGGAACGGGGTGTCGTGCGGCAGGGCGAACTGCAATCCTGGCTGCTGACCTTGAAGACAAAGGCAGGTGTTCCGGTGGAAGGTGCCGCGATCGCGATTTCCGGCGGCATGCCACTGCACAGTCATGGCCTGCCGACCAGCCCGCAGGCGACCGACTATCTCGGCGACGGGCGTTATCGAATCGAGGGTGTGAAATTCACCATGAGCGGCTGGTGGCAGTTGCATTTCGCCATCTCGGCCACCGCCGGCTCCGACACGGTGCTCTTCAACGTGGTGCTGTGAGCAGGACATGAGGCGGCGTTCGCGTTTTCTGGCGCTAATGGTGGCCGTTGTCCTTACCGGTTGCACGAAGCCGGATTTTTCCGACGCCGAGAAGACGACCATCGCCTCGCTGGCGCTGTCGTCGCTGCCGGCGCTCAAGCCCGACACCACCAATCGTTTTGCCGAAGTGCCGGCGGCTGCCGCACTCGGCTCGACGCTGTTCTTCGACCAGGGCATGAGCGGTGACGGGTCGATATCCTGTTCGACATGCCACAAGATCGACCGCCAGTTCCAGGACGACCTGCCGCAGGCCGTCGGCGTCGGCCGTACCAGCCGGCGCACCATGCCGCTGGCCGGCGTCGCGCGCGATCCCTGGTTCTTCTGGGACGGCCGCCGCGACAGCCTGTGGGCGCAAGCGCTGACGCCGCTCGAAAACCCGCTGGAGCAGGCGGGAAACCGCACCGCCTACGCGCATTACATCAAGGCGCGCTTCGGCGAGCGCTATGAGCGCATCTTCGGGCCGCTGCCCGATCTTTCGGGCATGCCGTCGAATGCCAGCCCGCTTGGAAACGATGCCGAGAAGGCGGCCTGGAACGCGATGAGCGGCCCGCAGCGTGACGCCGTCAACGGCGTCTTTGCCAATATAGGCAAGGCGATTGCCGCCTTCGAACGCTCGATCGCGCCGGCGCCGACGCGTTTCGACCGTTTTGCGCTGGATCTCGTCACCGGCGCTGAGCCGAAAGGCGATGCGGTCTTTTCCAAGCAAGAATTCCTTGGGCTGAAACTGTTCATCGGCAAGGCCAACTGCGTGACCTGTCACAACGGCCCGCGCTTCACCGACAACAGCTTTCACAACACCGGCGTGCAACCCGTTGCGGGCCTGCCGCCGGATCGCGGCCGCATCGATGCGGTGCGCCAAGTCGAAGCCGACCCGTTCAACTGTTTCGGTGCCTATCGCGATGGCGACGCCAGCTCCTGCGGCGAGTTGCGCTTCATGGTCAAGGATGGCCCGCAACTGATCCGCGCCTACAAGACGCCCTCGCTGCGCGGGGTGGCGGCACGCCCACCCTACATGCACGCCGGGCAGTTCTCGTCGCTCGACGAGGTGGTGGCGCACTACGCCAAGGCTGCCCCCAGCGTCGAGGGAACGTCCGAAGTTCACCCGCTGGAGCTGTCGGATCGTGAACGTGCGGCGCTGGTGGCTTTCCTGAAGACGCTTTCGGAGTAGCTTACCTGTCCTTGACCGTCTCCATCGCCACGAAGGTCGAGGTCTGGGCGACGTGGGGCAGGGCTGAGATGCGCTCGCCCAAGACGCGGCGATAGGCGGCGATGTCCCTTGTGCGGACTTTCAGCAGATAGTCGAAGCTCGACGCCATCATGTGGCACTGCTCGATTTCCGGCACGGCCTGCACGGATCGGTTGAAGGCATCGAGCGCGGCGGACCTGGTGTCGGACAATTTCACCTGGACGAATGCAACATGGCCTTCGCCCATGCGCTCGCGGTCGATGATCGCCTGGTAGCCCCTGATGTAGCCGTCCTTCTCCAGCCGCTTCACCCGCGCCTGCACCGGCGTTTTGGACAGGCCGACCTTTGCCGCCAGTTCTGACATCGAAAGCCGGCCATCGCTTGCCAGCGCCGCCAGGATATTCCTGTCGATGCGGTCCAATTGGTCTTCTGTCATCGAAAATGCAGTCCATATGTCAATTTTGAGCTGCTACGATAGATCGAATGACCTGCAATGTCGATTTCTTCGGACCGATTGAAAACTCGCATCTGTGCTAGCTTGCACCATTCGGTCCGGTGACCGCCGGCCCGATCCCTTTGCTCGATCCATGGGACCGCCATGCCAGCGCTCGATACCATCCGCCAGCAGATCCGCGCCAACTACCTGCCCGATGAGGACGAGGCCGTGAAGCGGCTTGCCGACGCGACGGCGCTCTCCGGGAAAGACCGCAAGGCGATCTCGGCCCGCGCCGCCGATCTGGTGCGGGCGGTGCGCGGTTCGTCCGATCCCCGGCTGATGGAAGTCTTCCTCTCGGCCTATGGTCTCTCCACCAAGGAAGGCGTCGCGCTGATGTGCCTAGCCGAGGCACTGTTGCGCGTGCCCGATACCGAAACGATGGACGACCTCATCGCCGACAAGATCGCGCCGCACGACTGGTCGGCGCATTCGGGCGGTTCGAGTTCCATCTTCGTCAACGCCTCGACCTGGGCGCTGATGCTGACCGGCCGCGTCCTCGATGAGGGCGAGGGCGGCATCGAGGGCACGCTGCGCTCTATGGTGCGGCGGTTGGGCGAGCCGGTCATCCGCAAGGCGGTGGCCGCCGCCATGCGCGAGATGGGCGAGCAGTTCGTGCTCGGCCGCACCATCACGGAAGCCGTCAAGCGCGGCCGGCCGATGACGCAGAAGGGCTATCTCTATTCCTTCGACATGCTGGGCGAGGCGGCCCGCACCGAGGCCGACGCCTTGCGCTATCACAAGGCCTATGCCGACGCGATTTCGTCGCTCGATTCCGGCTCCAACGGTCCTGACATCAGGCAGAACCACGGCATTTCGGTCAAGCTTTCGGCGCTGCATCCTCGCTACGAGGTGGCGCAGAAGGAAGAGATGCTGCCTGTGATGGCCGAGCGGCTCTTGTCGCTGGCGCTGGCCGCGCGCCATTCGCGTATGGGCCTCAACATCGATGCCGAGGAGGCCGATCGCCTCGATCTGTCGCTCGACGTCATCGAGCGGGTGCTGGCCGAGCCGGAGCTCGCCGGCTGGAACGGCTTCGGCGTGGTGGTGCAAGCGTATGGGCCACGGGCGGCCTTCGCCATCGATTGGCTCTATGCGCTGGCCAGGAAATACGACCGCAACATCATGGTGCGGCTGGTCAAGGGTGCCTATTGGGACACCGAGATCAAGCGGGCGCAGACGCTCGGACTGTCAGGCTATCCCGTCTTCACCCGCAAGACCAACACCGACGTTTCCTACATGGCTTGCGCGAAAAAGCTGCTATCGATGACCGACCGCATCTATCCGCAATTCGCCACCCACAATGCCCACACCGTCGCCGCCATCTTGGCGATGGCGGATAATCGCGATTCCTTCGAGTTCCAGCGCCTGCACGGCATGGGCGAGGCGCTGCACGAGACGGTGCGCCGGTCCGAAGGCACGCGCTGCCGCATCTACGCGCCGGTCGGTGCGCATTCCGATCTGCTGGCCTATCTGGTCCGCCGGTTGCTGGAGAACGGCGCCAATTCCTCCTTCGTGCACCAGCTGACCGACGAGGACGTCGAGCCGGAGGACATTGCGCGCGATCCGCTCGAAACGGTCGAGAGCCAGGGTCCGGCCGCCAATCCGGCGATTGCCCGGCCTTCCCAGATTTTTGGGGCCGGCCGTCGCAACTCGAAGGGTTTTGATATCACCGACACGGTGACGCTGGCGGCGATCGACAAGGCCAGGGCGGCCTTCGCTGGGCCGGATCGTTGGCATGCCAAGCCGATCACCCGTGCCGCCGGCTACGGCAAGCAGCGTCCCATAGTCAACCCAGCAAAGCCTTCCGAAGTGGTCGGTACGGTCAGCGAAGCCGCCGCCAAGCAAGTCGCGACCGCCGTGCGCTTTGCGGTGGAAGCGCAGCCGGCATGGGCAAAACGTTCCGTCGCCGAGCGCGCTGCCATCCTCAACCGTGCCGCCGATCTCTATGAAGCCAATGCCGTCGAGTTCTTTGCACTCGCCACCCGCGAGGCCGGCAAATCGCTGGCCGACGGCGTCGCCGAAGTGCGCGAGGCGGTCGACTTCCTGCGCTACTACGCCACCGAGGCGGCTAATGCGGAGGCGGGCACGCAAGCGCGCGGCGCCATCGTGTGCATTTCGCCGTGGAATTTCCCGCTCGCCATCTTCACCGGCCAGATCGCGGCCGCACTTGTCACCGGCAATTCGGTCATCGCCAAGCCGGCCGAGCAGACGCCGCTGATCGCCTTCCGGGCTGTCGAGCTGCTGCGCGAGGCCGGTGTGCCGGAAGACGTCATCCAGTTGCTCCCTGGCGACGGCCCATCGGTCGGCGGGCCGCTTACATCAGATCCGCGCATCGCCGGCGTCTGCTTTACCGGCTCGACCGAGGTCGCCAAGCTGATCGAGAAGCAACTGGCCGAGACGGCCGCGCCCAACGCCATGCTGATCGCCGAGACCGGCGGCCTCAACGCCATGATCGTCGATTCCACCGCGCTGCCCGAACAGGCGGTGCGCGACATCCTCGCCTCGGCCTTCCAGAGTGCCGGCCAGCGCTGCTCGGCGCTGCGCGTGCTCTACGTGCAGAAGGACGTCGAGAAGAAGATGCTGGAGATGCTGAAAGGCGCCATGGAGGCGCTCAGCATCGGCGATCCCTGGCGGATTTCGACCGATGTCGGCCCTGTCATCGACGACGAGGCGCAAAGCTCTATCCGCGAGTACTGCACGAAAATGGGCTTGCAGGGCCGGCTGATCGCCAAGCTCGAAGCACCCGAGGAGGGGCGCTTCGTCCCGCCGCACGTCTTCCGGGTCAAGGGCATCGAGGACATGGAGCGCGAGGTGTTCGGGCCGGTGCTGCATGTCGCTACGTTCGACGCCGACGAAATCGACGCGGTCATCGCCGCCATCAACCGCAAGGGCTATGGCCTGACCTTCGGCCTGCACACCCGCATCGAGGGTCGCGTCCAGCATTTCGTCGACGGCATTCATGCCGGCAACATCTACGTCAACCGCAACCAGATTGGCGCCGTGGTCGGCTCGCAGCCGTTTGGTGGCGAGGGGCTTTCAGGCACCGGGCCGAAGGCCGGCGGCCCGCACTACCTCCGCCGCTTCCGCAAGGGGCCGGAGGCCAGCACCCATTTGCAGGATGGCCATAAGGTGACGGCGACCGAACTTGCCGACAATCTGCCTGATCCCACACTTGGCGGCTGGTCGACGCGGCCCGACCGGATCGCCATTCTGCGGAAGCATCTGCGCGGCAAGGGTGCCGCGGCCATTGGTGCTGCCGCCGGCATCGATTTCGGCCAGGTCGACCTGCCCGGACCAACCGGCGAGGCCAACACGCTGTCGCTGTCGCCACGCGGACGGGTGCTGTGCCTTGGTCCCGATGGCGATACGCTGCTCGCGCAGACGATCCAGGCGCTCGCCGCCGGCAATGCCGTTCTGGCCGTTGCGCCGGGTGCACCGGCAGCCCTTTCCGCGTTGACCGGCAAGGGCCTGCCGCTGGCCGCCATCGACGGCCGGCCGGATCCGGTCGAAGCACGCTCACTGCGCGTCGATGTCGTCGCCTTTTCGGGCACGCCGGAGGCTGCACGCATCGTGCGCAAGGTCATCGCCGACCGCTCCGGCCCGATCGTGCCGCTGGTCAGCGAGGTACTGAACCCGGCGGCCTATGCACATGAACGGGCTGTCTGCGTCGACACCACCGCCGCCGGCGGCAATGCGAGCCTGCTGGCCGGAGCTTGATCCCAGCCAGTATTTAAGCGCCTTCGACGACCGAAAAACCCTCGAACTGGGGGTGACCGAGATAGTGGACTTTCGTCGTGCCGACATTTCGATGGGCGGCGCGGAAATTCTCCGACTTGGTCCAGGCGATGAAATCCTCGTGGCTGGCCCACACCGTGTGCGACGCGAAAAGCGTGTAGCCTTCGGTCTCGTTGACCGGGCCACGCAGCAGATGGAACTCCCTAAACCCCTTCATCTCCGCAAGGGTGGAATCGCGGTTCTTCCACACGGCTTCGAAATCGTTCTCCGAGCCGGTCTGCACCTTGAAGCGGTTCATGGCGATGTACATGGCGGTTCCTTTCGTGCGGATGTTGATGATTGGCGGCTGCAGCGTTTGTTCTGCGCACATTCAAAATGGGCCGATTTCGGTCTCGAACTCCAAATTTGCCCTTGCTGCCTGTGGTGGAATCGGAGGGAAGGGGGCTGCCTTGCGGACAATGCCAAGCGCTGCCTGATCGAAAGCCGCCGATCCTGAGGTTTCCAGAATGCGCAACTCGTTTATGTTGCCCTTCCTGCCTATGACGAATGTGACAACCGCATTGTTGCGTGCCGCCAGCTGTAGGGAAGGCGGGAGGGTGCGATTGACGCTGCCGAGTTTTCTAAAAACATCGCCGCGGTAGTTGTCTTCCGCGGCCGTGCCTGCCTCTTTTTGCCTTTTGCCCTTGCTGGCTGCTTGCGCCGACCGGTCCTCGCCATTCGCCGTGCCGCGCTTCTCATCCGCCGTCTTTGAAGGGGCAGCTGCCGACGTTGGCCTGGCGCTGGGAATCGGTGGCTGCTCTGGAACGGCGACAGGCACTTCGGCGCTCTCGGCCTGCACGATCGGCTGCGCCGGCGTTTCGGCCTTGGGAGCCACGCTCTGGTCATCGGGGCGAGGGGCGCCGGCCACCAATATGTCGGGCGTCACCGTCTGCTGTTTGGCAGGTTCCGGCAAAGGCTTGAGCGGCTTTGCTGCGTCCTTCGCGGGTTGCGAAGGCTCTGTTGGCGGCGTTGGCTTGGGCGGCGTTGCCGGCTGTGGTTTGGCGGGTTGCGGGTTCGGCACCAGTGCAACGTTTATTGCCGTCGGGTCCTTGTCCAGCGCGCTGCCGACCACGTTGGTGCCCGACTGTTCACTGCCTTCCGGCTGCTCGGCATCTTGGAAACTGGAAATCCCCGTAGGGGAGATCAGAAAGGCCGCTGCCACCGCGGCATGGAGCAGGCAGGAGACGACGATCGCCGCCGTCCACTTGCGGTTCCAGGCCGATGGCCGCGGTAGCGCGAGCGGCTCGGTTGGCTCTATCGCCAGCTCGGCGCTGGCTTCGGGGAGGGGACTGATATCCTGCATGTCTCGCCGCGAGACCTGCAGCGACAAGAGCAGAATTGTCAAATCAAGATCGTTCGCTCGCAGCGGCAGTCGGCAGTGGCCGGCAACTGGCCACGCCGCATTGTTTTGCAGGAATGCGGGATGCAGTCCCACCTCAGACGCCGAAAGCGATACCGGTCTTGGTGTCCGTCTTCAGCTTGCGCATGCAGGCGTTCGGTTCGACGCCGGTACCGGTGCATTCGGTCGCGCTGTTGATCAGCACGCGGCTGACTTTCGAGCACTCGGTGCCGGCCAGATCGAAACGCGTCACCTTGGTCTTGCCCGCCGGCAATTCCTTGAAATCGAGCACGGTCAGCCGGTCGACGACGCCTGCCTCGTTGAATAAGGCGATCTCGAACGCCGCCTTGGATAGGTCGGCGCCGAGATTGTTGTTGACCACGAACGTCAGGCGGCAACCCTTGTCGGAAGGTTGCGCACCATTGAGTTCTAGGGTGAGTGCGGGGACCGGCGCGGACTCTTGTGCCCACGCCGGAACCATCGCAAGCGACATCGCCAGCATCGAGGTCAGCAGACGAAGGGATGTCATCAAGCTCGTCATGGTCATCAGCCTCCAAATCGCATCGTCGCCGCCAGCTTCAGGGTGACGCCGGGCTCGTAGGCCGCGAAGACCGGCTGCGGCGGCTGGCCGGCCGTGGTCAGGTTGAGCGGGTTGGCGTATTTGACATCGAACAGATTGTCGGCGCGGAAATCAATCTTCAAATTGTCCGTCGCCTGGTAGCTGGCAAAAGCATTGACCAGCGTGTAGTCCTCGGCGATCGGGTTGCCCTTGGGCTTGCCATTGTATTGCACTTCGCCGCCCACGGTCAGCTTGTCCTCGAGGAAGCGCAAGCCGAGCTGCGCGGTGACCTGGGATGAGGGGATGGTCAGCAGGTCGGCCCGAACGTCCTTGTAGGAAATGGTATGACCATTGGTGATTGAGGCCGAAAGCCCGGCATAGCCCCATCCGGCATCATAGACGCCCTCAAGTTCGAAGCCGTCGATCTTGGCCTTGGCAAAATTCTGGTACTGGAAGCATATCGGGATACCGGGTCCGCTCGGGCAGCCGGCTGTCGGGTCAAACCGCGACAGGGTAACGCCATCGATGTAGTCTTCGACATCGTTGTTGAAATAGGCTGCCTTGATGCGCAGCGCATCGCCGGCTTCGAGGATGTCATTCTGCTTGTAGTTGACGCCGAATTCGACGGTCTTTCCGGTTTCCGGCCGCAGATTGGGATTGGGCAGGAACGGGAAGGTGACACCCGCCGGATGGCGACCGCTGATCAGTGTTTCCGACAGGGAGGGTGACCGGTATCCTTCCGCATAGGTGCCGTAGAATTGCAGGCCGGCAAGGCTGGCGCTGTCGAAAGGCGAGACGCCGACGGTGATGCGCGGCGACAACCGGTCCCCCGACGTTTCGTGTGTGTCATCCTTGAGGCTGTAATTGTCGTAACGCAGCCCGGCGATGACTTCGAGCCACTCCCAGGTGAGCTTGTCCTGGACATAGACTCCCGAAACGTTGCGCTTGCCAGACGGCGTGTAGAAACTGTCGCCACCTGCGGTGCCGCCGGTCTTGACGTTGTCGCCGGCCCAGTCGCCGCCATAGGTCAGTTCATGCGCGATGGCGGCAGTCTCGAATCTGGACGTGTTCCAGATGTCGATGCTGGTCGTGTCGATGTCGAAGGTCGATGTCGAGCCAGCCGGCAAAACAACTGGAAGGCCGGTGCTCGGATCAAACCGGTTGAGAGGCACGAGGCTGGTCAGATCGAGATTGGTCTTGTTGTAGGAGGTGTTGATATGGAGATCGAGCCAGCTCTTGTCCTCATCCGTAATGTTGTAGCGGGCGGTGAAGGTGTTCGACTTCAGGTCGACGTCATTGACCGGCACGCCGCCGCTGATCTCGTTCCAGCCGTCGCTTGAGCCGACCCAACCGAGCTTCAGTTCGCTGTTGTCGGTCGGGCGGATGGTGGTCTTGAGCAGACCGCTCAGCACATCGAAGCCGGTGCCCTTGACCGTGTCGCCACCGCCATCCTTGTAGTCGTCATAGTTGCGGTAGACGATGTTGCCGAGCACATCCCAGTTCTCGTTGAGGCGGTAGGCACCGGATGCGCTTGTTGTCCAGCCCTTGCCGTTGCTCTCATAGCGTCCCGTGACGGAGCCGGCCCATGTCTCGTCAGGCTTGAGGAAATCCTCGGCGTCCTTGGTGTCGAAGAAGACGACGCCGCCGATGGCGCCCGAGCCGTAGGTGTTGGCGACAGGACCGCGGATCACGTCGACAGATTTGACGAGTTCCGGGTCGATGTAGAAGGTCGACTGCGTGCCGTGGTCGGAACGCTGGAAATTCTGGCGCGCGCCGTCGACGATGACCGCGACGCGGCCGAAATCCTGCAAGCCGCGGATGTTGATGCTGGTGCTGACACGCCTGGCGTCGGCCTGCGCGGCGACACCGGGCACGCCGAGCAGCATCTCGTTCGGCGTCGTCGCCATGCGGCGGTCGAGCTGTTCCTGGCCGACATGGCTGGTCGATGCCAGCGATTCGATCGCCGTTTCGCCGGTGCGGCTGATGACGAGGATCTTGTCGAGCAGCGTTGCGCCCGCTTGTGCCGCCTTTTCTTCGTCGGCCTTCTTCGTTTGATCTGTCTGCTGGTCCGCCGGCTGCGCCGCCTGCTGAGCGTTGGCCAGCTGCGCCGACAAGGCGATCGCCGCCACGCTTGCCAGCAAAGCCGCTGCGCCGTTCGCCGCCGACCGGCCGCGCCATTCCCAAGTCACAAACCCCATGCCCCAACTCCAAAGTCCAGGTTTCATGCTGGCTGGCCCGGGGCTGGCTGGCATTTTTGATCATGTCCGGGGTCTTAAATGTTGACTCATTTAATCCGGTATTGCACTGACTAGTAAACATGATTATTCAAGTCAAGAAATGAATCGGATTACGCAACGCCTAGCCAGACGCCCGGCACAGGAAAGGGATCCATCCAGATGAACACCCACAATCCCAACGATTTTCGCTATCGCGTCCGCCGCTCCGACGATGCCTCCGCCCGTTTCGACCGGGTTCCGCTGGCGGTGCGAACCCTTTCCAGCAACACCCTGTTCCAGGGCGAGCACGAGATCGGCATCGAGCATCATGGCGCGCTCTACCGGCTGAAGATCACCCGCCAGGGCAAGCTCATTCTCAACAAGTAAGGCAAGGCCACAGGGACCAAGACATGGACCAGCGCGTAAAACCCGCCCCGCATGAAATCCGGCGGGCACGGACAGACAATCCGAAGACGCGCGAGCGTGATCTCGCCGCCCAGCTCGGCATTTCGGAGGCCGAGCTGGTCGCAGCCCACTGCGGCGACGGCGTCGTCCGTGTCGAGCCACGCGTCAACGATCTTTTGACCGGTCTCGAAGCCGTCGGCGAGGTCATGGCGCTGACCCGCAATGAAAGCGCGGTGCACGAAAAGATCGGCGTCTATGACAAGGTCGTCACCGGCAACCACAATGCCATGGTGCTTGGCGAAAACATCGACCTGCGCATCTTCCCGAAGGTCTGGGCACACGGCTTTGCCGTCGAGAAGCGAGACGGCGACGAAATCCGCCGCAGCCTGCAGTTTTTCGATGCGGCGGGCGAGGCCGTGCACAAGGTGCATTTGCGTCCGGCCTCCAGCCTCTATGCCTATCAGAAACTGGTTGCCGCGCTCGAATCGTCCAATCAGGAGCCGACGGTCAACATTTCAGGACCACTCCCCGATGACGAGATCCATGGCGACGAAACGGCCGCCAACCTCGACGACCTGCGCGACCGCTGGAGCCGGCTCACCGACGTGCACCAGTTCTTCGGCATGCTGAAGACGCTGAAGCTCAGCCGCCGGCAGGCGGTCCGCCTGGTCGGGCAAGACTATGCCTGGCAGCTCGACAATGATGCCGTCCGTGCCATGTTTCATCACGCTGCGGAGGGCGAGATGCCGATCATGTGCTTTGTGGGAAACCGCGGCTGTATCCAGATCCATTCCGGTCCGATCAAGTCGATCAAGCCGATGGGGCCATGGATCAACGTGCTGGACGAAACCTTCCACCTGCATTTGCGGACCGACCACATCCAGGAGGTCTGGGCGGTGCGCAAGCCGACCAAGGACGGTCATGTCACCTCGCTTGAGGTCTATGACGTCGACGGCAAGATGTTCATCCAGTTCTTCGGCAAGCGTCATGAAGGCGAAAGCGAGCGGGACGACTGGCGCTTCCTGGCGGAAAACCTGCCGCGCATCCCAAACCCGACCGCAGCCTGAGGAAAATGCGATGCGTTTTTTCCCAAGATTGTCGACCGTGCGCGGATCTATTTTCGGGCCGGTGATCGGTCTCTCCATGGCTGTTATCGCATTGCAATCCGCCAGCGCCATGGAAGGCACGGCCGTGTTTGCCGATCCTTCGAAAATCGTGGCCGTTGGCGGCTCGATCACCGAGATCGTCTATGCGCTCGGCGAGGAAAAGCATCTGGTGGCTCGCGATTCCACCAGCCGGTACCCAAAGGCGGCGCTTGAGCTGCCCGATGTCGGCTACATGCGCGCGCTGTCGCCGGAGGGGGTGCTGTCGGTTAACCCGACCGGCATCCTGGCGCTGCATGGCAGCGGTCCCAAGCAAGCCGTCGATGTCTTGAAGAAGACGAGCGTCCCGTTCATCGAAGTGCCCGAGCACTATAGCCACGAAGGCATCCTCGAAAAGGTTCGTATCGTCGGCAAGGCGCTCGGCGTCGATGCCAAGGCCGAGGTGCTCGCCGGGGAGCTCGATGCCAAGCTCACGGCAGCTAAGAAGCAGACGGCGTCGATCAAGGAGCGCAAGCGCATCCTGTTCGTGCTGTCGATACAGGGCGGCAAGATCCTGGCGGCCGGCAGCGAGACCGCGGCCGACGGTATGGTCAAGCTGGCTGGCGGCGTCAACGCGGTCGAGGGCTTTTCCGGCTACAAGCAAATGTCCGACGAGGCGATCATAACCGCCAGACCGGACGTGATCCTGATGATGAGCAATGCCGGGCCTCCGGTGTCGGACGACGAACTATTCGGCAATCCGTCGATCGCCTCGACGCCGGCCGGAACGGCGCGCAAGCTGATCCGCATCGACGGTGCCTATCTGCTCGGCTTCGGGCCACGCACGGCCGATGCCATCCACGACCTCGCTGTCTCGCTTTATGGCGGGCAGGTCACGGACTGAACGGGCGGATCATGGTCGATCAATCGATCGCCGGCCCGGTGATGGCAAGCGTATCCGAAGGCGACCGGTCGGGCCGCGCCCGCATCGTCATCCTTCTGCTGTGCCTGGGGCTCGCGGCTGCCATTTTTCTGTCGCTGACATCGGGGGCTTCGGACGCTTCGGCCGTCAACGTCATCGGGGGCTGGCTGTTCGGCACAGTGCCTGATGACGCCGCGGTGAGCGCCCGCGACAGCCTGATCGTCTATGACATCCGCCTGCCGCGCATCATCCTCGGCATGCTGGTCGGCGCGGCGCTCGCGGTCTCCGGCGCGGTCATGCAGGGACTGTTCCGCAATCCGCTGGCCGACCCCGGCCTGATCGGCGTCTCGGCCGGCTCCAGCCTCGGCGCGGTTGCCGTCATCGTGCTCGGCGCCACGATATTGGCTCCGGTGACCGTCTTGCTCGGCACGCTCGCACTGCCGCTGGCGGCCTTCTGTGGCGGACTCGCCACCACGCTGGTGCTTTATCAGGTCGCGACGCGGCGGGGGCAAACCTCGGTTGCCACAATGCTGCTTGCCGGCATCGCGCTGGCGGCGCTCGCCATGGCGCTGACCGGCATCCTCATCTTCATGGCCGACGATCGCCAGTTGCGCGACCTGACCTTCTGGCAACTCGGATCGCTCGGCGGCGCGACCTGGGCGAAGATTGCTTCCGTCGGGCCGATCATTGTGCTGGCGCTGGCGGCGATGCCGTTCCTGGCACGCGGCCTCAACGCGCTGGCGCTTGGCGAGGCGACCGCCGGTCATCTCGGCATTCCGGTGCAGCGGCTGAAATACACGGCCATCGTCGGCGTCTCTGCCGCGGTCGGTGCATCCGTCGCCGTCAGCGGCGGCATCGGCTTCGTCGGCATCGTGGTACCGCATCTGCTGCGCCTGCTGATTGGTCCGGACAATCGCTATCTGCTGCCGGCGTCGGCGCTGCTCGGTGCCTCGCTGCTGCTTCTGGCCGATGCGGTCGCACGCACCATCGTTGCGCCGGCCGAACTGCCGATAGGCATCGTCACCGCGATAGCGGGCGCGCCGTTTTTCCTTTGGATCCTGCTGCGCAAGCGCGGCGTGGTTGATTTGTGAGGCTTGATGATCGAGGCCAAGGATGTTTCGGTTGATATCGCCGGCAAGCCTATCGTCAGCGGTATCGATTTCCACGCGCGGCCCGGCGAGATCGCCGCCATCGTCGGCCCCAATGGTTCGGGCAAGACGACCTTCCTCAAAGCGCTCTCCGGCGAACTCGCCTATACCGGGCGCGTTGCCCTCAACGGCCGAGATCTCTCGACGATGAAGCCGGTCGAGGTGGCCGTCCATCGCGCTGTGCTGCCGCAGGCGACGACGCTGTCGTTCCCGTTCACCGTGCGGGAAGTGGTTAAGCTTGGCCTTGTCGGCGGCCGCTCAGGCGTCTCGCCGGGCGAGGATTCGCGGCTGCCGGAACGGGCATTGGCGCGTGTCGATCTCGACGGCTTTGCCGGCCGTTTCTACCAGGAGCTTTCCGGCGGCGAGCAGCAGCGCGTCCAGCTCGCGCGCGTGCTGTGCCAGGTCTGGGCGCCGGTGCTCGACGGCAAGCCGCGCTTTCTGTTCCTCGACGAGCCGGTTTCCAGCCTCGACATCAAGCACCAGCTGATCATCATGAACATTGCCCGCGACTTCGCCAGAAGGGGCGGCGGCGTGGTCGCCATCCTGCACGACCTCAATCTGACGGCCATGTATGCCGACCGGATCTTCGTCATGCATCGCGGCCGGCTCGCCGCCACCGGGTCGCCGCGGGATGTGCTGAGCGATGACCTGATCGAAAAAGTGTTCGACTGCCGGCTCAGGGTCGGCGTGCTGCCGGCCGGCAATATGCCGTTCGTGCTGCCTCAGTCAGCAACTTAATTTATTGGAAACTTAAGCCCGCGTCCCTGGCTGGGCTAGGCAGCCGGGGCGCGGCGCTCCAACATGTCGATGCCGAGCAGGTTGCGCACATTCGGCCGCGCCGCCACCAGATCGGCGATCGTGTAGCGCTCCAGCACCGCGAAGAACGCGTTCAGCGCCTCGCGCAACGCCGAGTTCAGCGCGCAGCTGTCGACCAGCGGGCATTCGGCGGCATCGTTCTCGAAGCATTCGGCCATGGCGAAGCTCTCTTCCGTCACGCGCACGACATCGAACAGGCTGATGGCTTCGGCGGCCCGGCCAAGCTTGACGCCGCCATTCCTGCCACGCACGGTCTGGACAAGGCCGTGCTCGACCAGGGGCTGCAGGATCTTGAACAGGAAAAGCTCCGACACCGAATACGCGGCCGCGATCTCGGGGATGCGGCTCAATCGGTCATCATTGGCCGCGCAATACATCAAGATGCGCATGGCATAGTTGGTCTGGCGCGTAAGCCGCATTTTGTCCTCACAAGGCACTGGTGCGGTGCTACCACGCCAGATCTGGAAAATTTTGCTGATGCGGCTTTGACCCGAATTTCCGGATTCGCCACATTGGCCTCGGCGGAATATGGCCTATACCTTGGAATAATTCCAGACTAGCTTCGCGCGATAGATGAATTTTCTCCTCAACTTTGTGTGCGCGGCCGGGGAGATTCCGGACGAAACCCGCTGTCGCGGGTATTTCGGCCATCGGAACACTAAATAGGCTGATCGACGAGGAGCGGCTCACCCCATGTCACAATCGGCTTCGTCCCTGGCGCCTGTCCGTTTCGATGCCGAAGCGGATGCCAAGCTTTCCGCGTTGCGGCGGACAAAATTCGTCGCGGCGGCCGCACTGGCGCTTTGCGTGCTGGTGTTTGCGCTCGCCAAGTCGTTCGAGCACATCCATCCCTGGCTCGGCTTCGTCGCTGCCTTTGCCGAGGCGGCGACCATCGGCGGCCTCGCCGACTGGTACGCGGTGGTGGCGCTGTTCAGGCGACCGCTGGGGCTGCCGATCCCGCACACCGCCATCATCCCCGAGAACCAGAACCGCATCGCCGACAATCTCGGCCGCTTCATCGAGGTCAACTTCCTGGCGCCTGAACCGGTGCGCGAAAAGCTCGCCGAGGTGGATTTCTCGGCACTCGTCGCCGACTGGCTGGCCGATGCGGAGCGCGCCGCCGGCCTGTCGCGCTTCGTCGTGCGGCTGGTGCCGCAGACGCTGGCTGCTGTCGAGCAATCCGGCCTGCGCGGCTTCGTCACCAGCCGCATGCTCGAACAGATCGAAAAGGTGCCGCTGGCGCCGCTGGGCGCCGAACTGTTGTCAGCGCTTACCGACGACCGCCGCCACCAGAAACTGTTCGACGAGTTCACCAAGGTGATCGGCAGGTTCCTCAATGACGAACAGGCGCTGGCGACGATGCGCGAGAAGATCCGCGAGGAACTGCCGTCGCTGTTCAACCTGTTCCGCGCCGACGCCTATCTCCTGAAGAAGATCGTCGCCTCGGCCGGTTCGCTGCTCGACGAGGTGAGGGCCGATCCCGATCACCCGATGCGCGCCGAATTCGACCATTTCGCTCAAGGCTTCATCGAAAAGCTGAGGACATCGAAGCAATATGCCAAACGTGCCGAGAAGCTGAAGCGCGATTTCCTGGCCCGGCCGGAAGTCAGGGGACTGGCCGGCGACATGTGGGCAAGCCTCAGCCAGTTCATCGAGCAGGACGCCAAGGCGCCGAATTCGGTCATCCGCGCGCATCTTGCCAACATGTTCGTCGAGGTCGGGCGGCATCTTGCCGGCGATGCGCAGATCCGGGCCGACATGAACCAGGGGTTCGTGGTGGCGCTGGGGTCGTTCGTGGAGAGCCAGAAGAGCGGCGTGTCGACATTCATCGCCGACCAGGTCAAGCGCTGGGATCTTGCGCAGCTGACGCGGCTGATCGAGATGAACATCGGCAGGGACCTGCAATACATCCGCTTCAACGGCATGATCATCGGCGGCCTCGCCGGTGTCGTGCTCTATGTGGCCGAGCGGCTGTTCCTCGTGAATTGATGCGCGGCCCGACTGGCGCTCATTCCTCCGCGTTCATGGACTCGCGGCATGCGAGTGCTATTCTCCCGCCGAGGGTGCCCGCATCCGCGGCAAAGGGGAGCAGACGAGCATGGCAAAACAACCGGAATCCGATTCTTTCATGGACATGTTCGGCAGGTTCGGCCGCGACCTGAAGGTGCCGAATGTCGATGTCGAGGCGATCCTCGCCCATCATCGCAAGAACCTCGAAGCGCTGGAGAAATCGGCACGAGCCGGTGCCGCCGGCGCCACCTCGCTGTTGTCCCGGCAGCGCGAGATGCTGCAGGATACGCTGCGCGAGGTCACCGATATCGCGCAAAGCTACAGGGCGCCGGGCAATCCGCAGGAACTGATGGCCAAACAGACGGAGTTTGCCAGAAAGTCTTTCGAAGTCGCATTGAAGAATGCGGGCGAAGTGGCTGAACTGGTCAAGAAATCCGGCGCCGAATCGGTCGACATCCTGCGCACCCGCATCAAGGAGGCGATGGAGGAAATCCGCGCCGGCTACGAGAAGAAGTAGCGGATGTGGCCGGGGCCGGCTCATTGCTGCCGGCAGCGCCCTGAAGCCCGGAAAGCCCGATTTGACCTGCGACTGCGCCGGCGGCGTGGCACGATTGCGGCCGAAATCGACGGAACGGATTCGCGCAGAGCGAATTGACAGAGGCCGTCAGTTCGTGGTCCGGAGGCTCTGGAAGCGATCGGGAAACCAGGAATGAACGAAATACGGCCTAAAACGCCGCCTACCTACGAGCAGTTGAGGACGATGGCCGGGCTGGAACTCGGCGTGTCGGAGTGGACGACGGTCGACCAGAACCGCATCGACCAGTTCGCTGAATGCACCGGCGACCATCAATGGATCCATGTCGATCCTGAAAGGGCACGGCGGCAAAGCCCGTTCCGCACGACGATCGCGCATGGCTATCTGACGCTGTCGATCATCGGCGCGCTGGCGCTCGGCATGGGCATCGTGCCCGAGAATACGCAGGCCGCCTTCAATTATGGCTTCGACAAGGTACGCTTCCTGGCGCCGGTCAGGGTCGGTGCCCGCATCAGACTGCGCATCACGCTGCTGTCCATGGAGGACAGGGGCCCCGGCCAGTATCTGATGAAGGCCGCCAACACGGTCGAGATCGAAGGCGAGGAAAAGCCTGCTTTGATGGCCGAAACGCTGGTCATGCTTTATGAACGCCGCAAGCGGGCAGGGGCGTGAGCCTGTTTGGGAATTCTACTCTCTGAGCGGTGTGGCGCGTCACGAACCCCCTGATTCCGTGCGACCTGCGGCGCGGGCCGAGAGGAGCGCGAGAACCAGCGCGATCAGCGCCAGCACTGTCGCCGCCTGAAATGTGACCTGCATCCCCCGGGCGGCCTCGGAACTCAGAAGACCAATGCCTTGGTGCTTTTCGGCCGATGCGACGGCGAATATGGCGCCCATCAACGATGCCCCGGTGATGAGGCCGAGGTTGCGTGAAAGATTGAGCAGGCCGGAAACGACGCCGCGCTGGCCGGCACTGATGCCGGCCATGACGGCTGCATTGTTGGATGTCTGGAACAGGGCGTAGCCGATGCAGGTGACGGTGATCGGAACGAGATAGCCGGCAATGCCGAGCGTCACCACGGCGAACGACAGCAAGAACGTGCCTGTCGTGAGGCTGAGCAGGCCGGCGACCATCATCTTGTGGGCGCCGAAGCGGTCGGCCAAGCGTCCGGCCACTAGCGCCGACAAGGTCGAGACGAGCGGCCCGGTCGACAGCGCGAGGCCGACCATTGCGGCATCGAGCCCAAGTCCTCGCGACAGGTAGAACGGGGCCACCACCAGGGTCGCCATCATCACCGTGGCGACAACGAGGCTCATGGCGAGACTGGCGCTCAGTTGGAGGTCGCGGAAGCTGGCAAGCCGGATCAAGGGGTTTTTCACTCTTGCCTGTGTGGCGGCGAACAGAAGAACGCCGGTGCCGGCAGCTATCAGCAGGCCGATGTTGAGTGCGCCGAAATTGCCTCTGCCCAGCGTCATGGCCAGCGCATAAGCGGCCAGCGTCAAGGCCAGCAAGGCGGTGCCCGCGACATCGAATGTGCCTCGGTCGACCTGCTGCGCTGTCTTGCTGCGTGCCGGCAAGGCCTGCCAGGCGAGAGCGAAGGTGAGCACACCCAGCGGGACATTGACGAGGAAGATCGCGCGCCAGCCAAAACCGGCGATCAAAAGGCCGCCGAGCGAGGGGCCAAGTGTCGTGCCGATCGCGGACATGGCGCCGAGCAGGCCCATGGCGCTGCCAATTCTGTCTTTGGTCACGGTTTCGGCGACAAAGGCCAGCGTCAGCGCCATCATCAGCGCCGCGCCAAGTCCCTGCACGGCGCGCGCGGCAATCAGCAGCCAGAGTGTCGGCGCCAGGCCGCAGAGCACCGATGCGGACGTGAATAGCGCGATGCCGCCAAGCAGCAACGGTCGGCGCCCGAACATGTCGGCCAGCCGACCGGCGCTGACGATCAGTGTGGTGATGGCGAGGAGATAGGCCAGAACAACCCATTGCACGGCCTGGAACGTCGCGCCGAAATTCTGCATCAGCGACGGCAGCCCGACGCTGGCAATGCTGGTTCCCAGCGACGACAGCAGCGTGGCGAGCGACAGGCTTGCCAGCGCCCAGCGGGCAGATTGGGTTTGTGGCTGCGCCGACACGTACTCATTCCGATTTTGCTCAGCGATTGCCACGGCGATCTCCTTCCATCAGTCCCACCACCGGAACTGCTGGAGATCTAGTCCCTTGGACGATGTGGCGGAAGGCGCAGTATTTGCATCTTATTCGTGCGCGCAGCGCCATATCGTGCCATGATCCCGCCGATGGCACAGCCCGATCTCAATCTGCTCTTTGCCCTCGACGTTCTGCTGACTGAAGGCAGCGTGGCGCGCGCCGCCAGCCGGCTGCGGCTCAGCCCCTCGGCGATGAGCCGCACGCTGGCGCGGCTGCGCGAGGCTACGGGCGATCCGCTACTGGTTCGCGCCGGTCGAGGCCTGGTGGCGACGCCGCGTGCGGAAGAACTGCGACAACAGGCTGGTCGTGTCGTCCAGGATGCGGAGGCGCTGCTGCGTCCTGCCACCCTGCTCGACCTCCGGAACCTGGACAGGGTCTTCACGCTGCGCACCAATGAGAGCTTCGTCGAAGAGTTCGCGCCTCGTCTCGTCGCACGTATCCAGGCCGATGCGCCCGGCGTGCGGCTCCGCTTTGCACCGAAGTCCGATAGAGACGTCATGTCGCTGCGCGATGCGGCGATCGACCTGGACATAGGCGTCGCTGGCGAGACCGGACCGGAGGTGCGCATCCAGGCATTGCTTCGCGACTGCTTCATCGGCGCCGTGCGAATGGGCCATCCGTTGAGCGAGGGCGCGGTGACGCCAGAGCGCTATGCCGCAGGCCGGCACATCAGCGTTTCACGGCGTGGCCGCGAGAAAGGGCCGATCGACGAGGCTCTGAATCGGCTCGGGCTGCAGCGGACAGTCGTGTGCATGGTTTCCGGTTTCTCGGCAGCCCTTGCCATGGCCCGCACATCAGACCTAATCGCCAGCGTTCCGGAGCGGCACACTGAGGGCGCACGCGCCGGCATGCACAGTTTTGCCCTGCCTGTTGCCACCGCTGGGGTCACCATCTCCATGCTGTGGCACCCGCGCCTGGATGCCGATCCGGCGCAACACTGGCTGCGCGACTGCGTGCGGGAGATCTGCGCGGCGTCTCGCTGACAACGATGAGAAGCCTGCGCCAATCGCCCAGGCTTCTCATCCGTCCCGTTTAGTCGGTTTGGCGTTTCCGCAAATATCTCAGCGCGCTCAGTGTGAGCGTCGCCATGACCGAACAGTAGCCCACCAATGGCCACGCCGTGTCTCCGCCGAGTACGATGACCAACAGCGTGCCGAGGGTGCCGACGACAAGGCTCTGGATGCAGAAGTAGAGCGCGACGGCGGTTCCCGCGACATCGCCGAAGGCCTCGAGTGCGCCGTTCGCGGTGACCGAAACAGTGAAGACGATGCCCACGGCGATGACCCACATCGGGCCGACGAATGTCACGAAGGACGGTGCCGCGAACAGTTGCCCGGCCGCCAGCAGAGCCGCGCCGAGCAGCAACATCGCCATGCCTCTGATGGCACTGCCCGCGATGCCCCAACGTGCAATGAACTTTTTGGCGAAGCGGGTGGTCACGATCATCACCAGCGCCGCGGTGGCGAAGGCCAGGCTGAAACCGAGCTGTGAAAAGCCGGCGCGGTCCATGAGCACCCGGGGCGCCGTCGAAAAGAACACGAAGAAGGCGCCCATGGCGGCACTGAAGCCGAGCGTATATGCCCAGAAGGCGAAGCTGGAGAGAATGGGACGAAACGCCATTCGCCTGTCGTTGCCATTGGGGGGCCGTGTTTCATGCCATCTCGGCCATGCGTTGAAGGTGGCGGCTACCGCCAGACCGCCGAGCGTCAGGAAGATCGCGCGCCAGCCGAGATTGTCGGCGATCAATGCACCGGCAACCGGCCCCAACGCCGGCACGAAGGCCAGCATCGAACTGAACAGGCCGTAGATGACGGCACTTTCAGGCCTCTGCGCATAAACGTCGCGAACCGTTGCAAAGGTCGCAACGAGAATGGCGGATGCACCGATGGCCTGCACGACCCGCAAGGCGACGAACACCATGGCCAGCGAGGTGCAGGCGAGCAGGACGGAAGCGCCTGCAAATAAAAGCGCGCCGCCGATCAGCACCGGACGCCTGCCGATCCTGTCGGAAATCGGGCCGAAGACGATTTGGCCGAGCCCAAGACAGATCATGTAGAGGCTCAGCGTCAGCTGGATGACATCAGGCGATGTCTTGAGGATTCCCGGCATCGCCGGGACGATCGGGAGGTAGATATCCATGGCCAGCGAGGCCAGGATGTCGAAGGGGGCCATCAGCACCATGGCTGCTGGCAGGGAAGTGGTCCATGTCGGGTTTTTTGGACAAGGCATGATTGAACATCCGCTCAAATGGCTACATTTGGCGGCGATCTGCCGTTCTCACTGAAGATGGGAAATGACGGGCCGCCGCAACAACGAACTGCTGTTGCGGCCTACTTGTCTGCTGACTTGCTGGTTCCCATAGTCGCTATCCCGGATCGCGCGGATATTCTCTCGACGCGCAGATCCGTCCCTTAGCAGCCGGAGGTTGTCCAGGCAACAGGATCAGCTTGGTCGCGCCATCGCTGCCTCGAGCACCTTGAAAATCCGCTCGTCCGTGCATTGGGCAACGTTGAAGCGCAGGAAGCGGCTGGCCGTTCCGGACAGGCTGAATGCGTTGCCGGGCGCCAGCACGATGTTGTCGGCCAAAGCGCGGCGGGCGACTTCCGCCGCATCGACGCCATCCGGCAGGCTGCACCACAGGAACAGGCCGGCCGGCTGGTCGATCCAGGGTGAGATGCCGATCGCCTTCAGACGAACGCTGGTCTCGCCCATGGCGCGGGCAAGCTTCGCGCGCAGCAAATCCATATGCTTGCGGTAGCTGCCGTCCTTGAGCAGCGTCAGCACCAGTTCGGCCGCGAGCCGGCCGCCGCCGAAGGTGGTGGCGATCTTGAGGTCGGTCAGGGGCTCGATCCAGTCGCGCGGTGCGGCGATGAAGCCGCAGCGAACCGACGCCGAAAGCGTTTTGGAGAAGCTGCCGATGTGGACAACGCGGTTGAGACCATCGAACGCCGCCAGCCTGGGGGCGGGCGCATGTTCGAAATCGGCGAAGATATCGTCTTCGACGATGGTCAGATCCGATTGGTCGGCGAGCTTGAGCAGCCGGTGCGCGGTGACTGGCGACAGCACCGCGCCGGTCGGGTTGTGGATGGCGGAATTGGTGATGTAGAGGCGCGGCCGATGCTCGGCCAGCGCCTGCGCGAACAGATCGATATCCGGCCCCGACGGCGTGTAGGGAACGCTGACGACCTTGGCCCGGTGGGCGCGCAACAGAGCGTGGAAGTTGAAGTAGCAGGGGTCGTCGACCAGCACGGTGTCGCCGGGCTCGATCAGGAACCGGCACAACAGGTCGATGGCCTGCGTGCCTGATTCCGTCAGCATGATCTGCTCGGGAGAGGCCTCGATGCCATGCCCAGCCATACGCCGCGCCAGCAATTGCCGTAGCGGTGGCAGGCCGAGCGGCGTGCCGTAATCGGCCAGTGCGACATCGTCGGCACGCGCTACCGTGCGCAGTGCCCGGCGCAGACCTGCCTGCGGCATCCACGAGGCCGGCAGCCAGCCGCAGCCGGGTTTCAGCATGTCGTCGCCGGCCTCCAGGGACTGGCGTGAGATCCAGAGTGGATCGACCGCGCGGTCGAGGCGGGGACCAATCTCGGCCAGCGACAGCGGCGCCAGCGATCCGGCGGCATAGAATCCGGAGCCCGGCCGCGAGCGGATCGCGCCTTCGGCGGCGAGCCGTTCATAGGCTTCGACCACGGTGGATTTGGACACTCGCATGGATTTGGCAAAGGTGCGGATCGACGGCAATTGCGCTCCCGGCGTCAGGCTGCGCGCCGCGATCCGCTGGCGGATCGTCGCCATGACACCTTCGACCAGCGTTCCGCTGCTCTCGCTTCCTGTGGTCTGTTTGTCCATCCGTACTGCTCTTCTAAGCATGACAGTTTTGCATAATTGTACCGCATTGTCTCTGGCGATACTACCGGCTCCGCGCGATACGGAGCCGACAAACGGAGCATACGATGGACAAGACCGCGAGCGGCTGGATGAACGGATTCATCGGGGTGTTGATCTTCAGCGGCTCGCTGCCGGCAACGCGCGTGGCGGTCAGGGATTTCGATCCGACATTCCTGACCTCGGCCCGGGCGGCGATTGCCGGACTGCTTGGCCTGGCACTGCTGCTCCTGTTTCGGCAAAAGCGTCCGGAGCGCGGCGATCTGCTGTCGCTGGTGATCGTCGCGCTTGGCGTGGTGGTCGGCTTTCCCTTGCTGACCGCGCTGGCGCTGAAGCACGTCACCACGGCCCATTCCATCATCTTCGTCGGCCTGCTGCCGCTGGCCACTGCGATCTTCGGCGTGCTGCGCGGCGGCGATCGGCCGCGCCCGGCGTTCTGGCTGTTTTCATGCATAGGTAGCGCGTTGGTCGCGGGTTTTGCCCTGACGCAGGGCGTGACGGCCTCGCCGGTGGGTGATGGTTTGATGCTGGCTGCCATCATCGCCTGCGGTCTGGGCTATGCCGAGGGTGCCGCGCTGTCACGCAAGCTTGGCGGCTGGCAAGTGATCTGCTGGGCGCTGGTGCTGTCGCTGCCGATCATGCTGGTGCTGACGCTGATGACCATGCCGCCGTCGTTCGACGGCGTCGGCGTCAGTGCGTGGATAGGGCTTGCCTATGTCTCGCTGTTCAGCATGCTGATCGGCTTCGTGTTCTGGTATCGCGGGCTGGCGCAAGGCGGCATCGCCGCGGTCGGGCAGTTGCAGCTGCTGCAGCCATTTTTCGGACTGGCACTGGCAGCGACGCTGCTGCACGAGCAGGTCAGCCCGCTGATGGTGGTCGTCACGCTTGGCGTCGTGCTTTGCGTCGTCGGCGCCAAACGATTCGCGAAGCAGGAATTGCCACGACGCGCGATCGCCTGACGACGGTGCCGTCCTCGCCTAAAACTTCGTGACCACCCCAATACCAATGCCCTCGAAGCCGCCCATCGCCATCAGGGCCGCGGGCGCCTCGTCGAGGCTGATCCTCTTGCCGACCAGCAGTTCGGGCTTCAGCTTGCCGTTGCGGATCATGTCCATCATCGCCTGGTAGCGGTAGGCCTGCATGCCGTGGCTGCCGAGGATTTCGAGTTCAAAGGCGATCACCTTGTCCATCGGCACCTGCGGCCGGGCATGCTCGCCCAGCATCAGGCCGACCTGCACATGGCGGCCGCGCCGGCGCAGATTGGATATCGAATTGAACGAGGTGGTGGGGTGGCCGAGCGCGTCCATCGACATGTGCGCGCCGCCATTGGTGATCTGCTTGACCGCCTTGACCACGTTCGGCGTCGTGGATGCATTGATGGTGGCGACGGCGCCGATCTTTTTGGCGAAATCCAGTTTCTCGTCGGTGAGATCGATGGCGATTACATTGGCGCCCATTGAACTGGCGATCATGATCGCCGACAGGCCGACGCCGCCGCAGCCATGCACCGCGACCCATTCGCCCGGCTTCACCCGGCCCTGGTCGACGATGGCTCGAAACGAGGTGACGAAGCGGCAGCCGAGGCTGGCGGCGGTGGCGAATTCCATCTCGTCGGGCAAGCGCACCAGGTTGGTGTCGGCGTGTTCGATGGCGACATATTCGGCGAACGAGCCCCAGCCGGTGAAGCCAGGCTGTGTCTGGTGTTCGCAGACCTGGTGATTGCCCGAATTGCACTCGAAGCAGCGGCCGCAGCCGACGGCGAACGGCACGGTGACGCGCTCGCCGGCTTTCCAGCGGGTGACCTGCTTGCCGGCGGCAACAACGACGCCGGCCAGCTCGTGGCCCGGCACATGCGGCAGCGTGATGCCGTCGTCATGACCCATCCAGCCATGCCAGTCGCTGCGGCACAGACCGGTCGCCTCGACCTTGATGACGACGCCATCAGCTGCCGGCTTCGGATCAGGAACGGTCTGGATCGTCGGCGCTTCGCCGAATTTCTCGAAGACGACGGCTTTCATCGGTCACTCCACGCTGCTGTGCTGCGGGAAACGATAGCCGATTCCCTGTCCGGTCAAGCGGAAATCGATTCCGCCAGACATGGCAGGCGCAGGCGCCTATCCGGTTTCCCGGGTGCGAAAGTCGGCAAGCCGGGTCTCGCCGGGGGCAAGTCGCCGCCCGTCCTCGGCATGAACTTCCAGGCGCTTGATCGGCCGTCCGGCGAGCGTGTCGACCATGAAGGTGTAGGGCTCGCCCGGTCCGGCGAAATAGGTCTCGCCCCATTGCCGCAGGGCAACCAGGACATAGAACAGGCCGCGTCCCTTTTGCGTCAGCACATATTCATGATGTGCGCTGCCGTCGGGCGCCGGGACCGTTTCGAGGATGCCATGCGCGACAAGATTGCGCAGCCGCGACGACAGGATGTTCTTGGCGACGCCGAGGCTCTTCTGGAATTCGCCGAAGCGCCGCAAGCCGTCGAAGGCGTCACGCACGATGAGCAGCGACCACCAGTCGCCGATCGCGTCCAGTGGTCGCGCTATGAGGCAATCCGCTTCGTGGTGGCTCGTTCGTTTCACCATGGCAGTCGTTGGTCCAATGCTCTGATTTCGGTTGCAACATAAAACTGTTTCGCCTATCCAGCAAGAGGTTTCAAGTTGAAACCTTTTGTGGAGAGCGACATGAACATGCAGGTGGCGAACAGCGGTGCAACAAGCCTCGAGCAATCCGATGGGCCGCATCGGGTGGCGCCGCCGCCTACGGGATTGTCACGATTGACCGCGCTGATCTTCGCCATCGCCTGCGGCCTGAGCGTCGCCAATATCTATTTCGCTCATCCGCTGCTCGACGCCATGGCGCATGATTTTGCTATCGCGCCGGCCTCGGTCGGCATCGTGGTGACGGTCACGCAGATCGGCTATGGGCTCGGCCTGTTCTTCATCGTGCCGCTGGGCGACCTGTTCGATCGTCGCAAGCTGATTGCCGGGCAGGCGATTCTGTCTGCCGTGGCGCTAGTGGCGGTCGGGGTCGCGCCCAACGCGGCGATGCTGCTGGCGAGCCTGGCGGTCGTCGGGCTGCTGGCGGTGGTGGTGCAGGTGCTGGTCGCCTTCGCTGCCGACCTCGCCGTAACATCGGAGCGGGGGCGGGCGGTCGGCACCGTCACCAGCGGCGTCATCCTGGGCATCCTGCTTGCCCGCTTCGCTTCGGGGGTCGTCGCCGATTTCGCCGGCTGGCGCTGGGTTTATCTTGTCTCGGCCATGTTGACGCTCGTCATGGCGATGGTTCTCTACCTGATCTTGCCGCGCCACGAGGCGGAGCGGCCACGCACATCCTATCCACGCCTGCTCGCTTCGGTGCTGCTGCTGTTCGCGCAGGAGCCGCTGCTGCGCGTGCGGGCGGTGCTGGCCATGCTGATCTTCGCCAGCTTCAACGTGCTGTGGGCGCCGCTGGTGCTGCCGTTGAGCGTCGCGCCATTTTCACTTTCGCATACCGAGATCGGGCTTTTCGGCCTTGCGGGCGTCGCCGGCGCGCTCGGTGCGCGCTGGACCGGCGGCCTCGTCGATCGTGGATGCAGCCAGTTGGTCACCGGCCTCAGCCTGCTGCTGATGATGGCGGCCTGGCTGCCGATCGCCTTCATGGGCATGTCTCTGTGGTTGCTCGTCGCCGGCATAGTCATGCTGGATTTGGCGATCCAGGCCGTCCACGTCACCAACCAGAGCCTGATCTTCGCCCGGCGTCCGGATGCGCGCAGCCGACTGGTTGGCGGCTACATGATCTTCTACTCGGTCGGCAGCGCCCTGGGCTCCATCGCCTCGACCATGGCCTATGGCGCAATGGGTTGGAGCGGCGTCTGTGTGCTTGGCGCCGGCATCGGCCTGTTGGCGTTGCTGTTGTGGGCGTTGACGCTGCGCGTCGGCAGATAGGCCTATGGCGACGGCGCGGTGTCGAGAAGCGGCTGCCAGGCTCGGAACCAGTCGCTCGCCTCGGCCTGCCACGGCCAGATGCCGTCCACAGTGGGATAGATCAGCTGGAGAACACCGAAATCCAAGCCGTCGTAGAACCAGAGGTCCCAGCCGAAATGCTCGCGATAGTGTTCGACATGAACGGCGCCGAATTGACAGTCGAAACCTTCGATAAAACCGGACGATCGCTGCCCTGGTTGGAAAACCTCGCCGGAGCGGACGCGGCTGCAATACTCGTTGATGATGAACTGGGAGATTTCCGGCTTCAGGCCGATGACGATGAGTTCCGGCGCCTTGAAGTTGTGCTCTATTCCAACCGAATAGGTGAAAGGCGGATCGTCGCCTTCCTCCAGCACATGCAAGATGTGGCAGCCATAAGCCTCTATATCGGCCAGCGCCTTGGCTTCACCTGGGTCGGTGGCTTTTCTACTCGGCATCGATCTGGTTCTGGGGCGCGGCTTTCTGGAAGGCCGGCAGCGCCATGCAGGCGGCATTGATGCGCGCGATCGTCGGGTAGGGGATCAAGTCGACGCCGAAGCGGGCGTTGCTGGCAATCTGCGCGGCGAGGCAGATGTCGGCCAGGCCCGGCGCGTCGCCATGGCAGAATGTACCCGTCTCCGCCGCCGACGCCATGATCTTTTCAAGCGGCTGAAAGCCCTCGTTCACCCAATGGCGGAACCAGTTGGCGATGTCTTCGTCGCCGGCGCCGAACAGCGTGCGCAGCGAGGTCAGCACGCGCAGATTGTTCACCGGGTGGATGTCGCAGGCGATCATCTGCGCCAGCATTCTCACGCGTGCCCGGCCGGCCGGGTCCTTCGGCAGCAGCGGTGGTTCCGGTTTGGTCTCGTCGAGGAACTCGATGATCGCCAGCGATTGCGTCAGCAGCGTGCCGTCGCCGAGCACCAGCGCCGGCACCAGGCCTTGCGGATTGACCGCGAGATAGGCGGGCTCCAGATGCTCGCCATGGCGCAGATGATGCGGGACGTAGTCGTAGCTCAGCCCCTTCATCTCCAGCGCGATCCGCACCCGATAGGAGGTGGAGGAGCGGTAGTAATTGTGCAGGACGAGTTCGCTCATTGCCTCACTTCGGCTGGCCGATGGTCACTTCGATGGTGCCGATGCCGTCGACGCCGCCGGTCATCGTGTCGCCGGGGCCAACCGCGCCGACGCCTGCCGGCGTACCGGTGAAGATCAGGTCGCCGGGCTCGAGCTCCATCGCCTCGCTGCAGATCGACACGATATCCGATATCGGCCAGATCAGTTCAGCGAGGTCGGCATCCTGCCTGACCTTGCCGTTGACGGCGAGCCAGATGCGGCCCTTCCATGGGTGGCCGGATTCCTGCGCTTGCACCAGCGGGCCGCAAGGGGCGGAGCGGTCGAAGGCCTTCGACCAGTCCCAGGGCCGGGCGGCCTTCTTGGCTTCGTCCTGCAGGTCGCGGCGGGTGAGGTCTATGCCGACACCATAGCCCCAGACATGGTCCAGCGCCTTGTCGCGGGGAATGCGGAAGCCGGCTTTGCCGATCGCGGCCACCAGTTCGATCTCGTGGTGCAGATTGGCCGTCAGCGGCGGGTAGGGGATAGCGGTGCCGGAATCGACCACCGCGTCGGCCGGCTTGGTGAAGAAGAAGGGCGGATCACGCTCGTCATTGCCGAATTCGCGGGCGTGTGCGGCGTAGTTGCGGCCGACGCAGTAGATACGGCGCACCGCGAAACGATCGGACGAGCCCGCAATGGCCACCGATGCGGTTGCGGGCAAGGGAAGGACGAATTCTGTCATGCGGGTCTCTGCTTGGTTGCCGGAACATTCGACCGATTTGGGGGCCTGGACAAGGCGATTTGGTCGAGAAAGTGCCGGCGGCACTTTCCGCCGGATATGGCGATATACTATTTGGCAATAATCTGGCCATGGTGACGAGGTTATTCTAATCGCTCACGAACTGAAATGAACCCCATGACCGCAACCCACGATCGCGCCCGGTTCCTGATCATCGACGACCATCCGCTGTTTCGCGAGGCGCTGCACAGCGCCGTGCAGATGGCCTACCCGGAAGTCGATACGGTGGAGGCGCGCTCGATCACCGAGGCGCTGGACCTTCTGGCCGGCGCCAAGCCGTTCGATCTCGCGCTGCTCGACCTCAACATGCCCGACGTGCATGGCTTTGAAGGCCTGCTGCAGCTCCGGACCCGCTATCCGCGCCTGCCGGTGGTCATCGTCTCGGGCTATGAGGAGCCGAAGATCATTTCCGAGGCGCTGTCCTATGGTGTCGCCGGCTTCATCCCGAAATCGGCGCGCAAGAGCGACCTCGCCGCCGCCATACGCTCGGTGATGGAAGGCGCGATCTATGTGCCGGAAACTTATGAAGGCCGCACACCCGACGCCGAAAGCGTCGACCGCGCCGACATGGTGCAGCGCCTGTCGACGCTGACGCCCCAGCAACTGCGCGTGCTGCAGATGCTGCGCCAGGGCCTGCTCAACAAGCAGATCGCCTACGAGCTGCAGGTGGGCGAGACCACCGTGAAAGCGCATGTCTCGGAGATATTGCGCAAGCTCAATGTCTACAGCCGCACCCAGGCGGTGATCGAGGTTTCGAAACTGGACAATGCGGAACTGTTTCGGGATCAGGCTGGGTTTTGAACCTCGCCTCCCTCGCATAGCGAGGGTCAACCCGTGGAGCGGGGGCGCTCTCACATCGGTGGCCGTGCGGACTAGAGAAAAAGTGCACTGTCACAGTAATTCCAACACTGGTTATGAGAGTAAGAGCTATGTGAGGAGGCCGCCGAGGCGCTACGAGCCGAACTAGCAAAGCCGATGTCCGACGCAGAAACTCTCGAGCGCATCGTTTGTGTGCGAAAGGAAATAAAAAGCCCGAATCCAAAGGCCCGAAGCGCCTCACCGATGTGATCGGCAACGCTGTTTGCGGCATCACAATTGCCACTGCCGAGATTAGGCACCACCCGAATAAATCGGTCTAGCAGACTCAATAAATTCATTGTCACCGGCTCGCCGGTTATTCACCTTGTTCCAAGTTACGCTGTATCCACAGGCAAATTTTGCTGCAATCGCCAGCGTTGCATGTCAAGATGGGCTGGGCAAAGAGTGGGGATTGCATATGCACATGGCAATGAGCCAGAAACTGGCGAGCTATGGCCAGTGGACGTATCGCGGTGCGTGGGCACTTGAAATCGTTGCGGCGATCATCGGTCTAACAACCGGCGTCGCTCTGAGTTACCGCGGCTTTGTTGCCAATGAGGCAGCGGACTCAATGGACCTTGTCCTTGCAAGCGCCCCGTTCTTTATGATCGCGATTGCTGAGCTGACGAAAATCCCAATCGCCACGCTTCTGTTCGGCGCCTCATGGTTTTGGAAACCTGTTATCCTGGCGTTTCTACTTGTATTGGCCGGCATCACTTTTGAGACAGTCCTTCTCGGATTGGAGCGAGCCAGTACAATGCGCGAGGTCCAATATGCCAATTTCGCCAACCAAACTAAAGGACTCCAGCAAGAACTCGAAAATCTCAAGGCAGTAGCCGAAAGCTTGCGAAACACTGACGACGAGGCAAAAGCTCGAAGCGATCTGGAGCAGCTCGGTGGATTGGCTGACACCGAGCGCGACAAATTGCGTGCACGAATAACTGAGGTTGACGAAGAGCTGCAGGCCGCAACCACCCTTTCACCAGCGGCGGCGCGAACCAAAGAATTTATCGAGGAGAAACAAGCAGCGCTAAGCGCGCTGGTGGAACGGCGCGATCGAGAGATCAAGGACGCCGTGGAGCAGTTCGAGCGACAGCGGGATAGCTACGTGGATCGCATAAAGAGCGCGCGCGAAACGGGCGACCTTGCATCAGTGCAGCGCAACGAAGAAGGGCTGAACAAGTTGACTAATCCGCGGCTTAAAAAAGAGGCCGAATTCGCGCCGAAATTGGCTGAGTTGGAGCCCGCAGTCGCGGCGGCCCGCGCGGAATATGAGAGGCTGCGGAAAGATAGTCCTCCGATGACTCTCCAAGACAAACAGCGCCTTGAGGCTAGGCGCAACGATCTGGAGAAGCTCTATGATGGCACCGCGGCCGATTGGGATCGTAAGCTTGACGAGGCACGTACTGCGCTAGCGACCGCTCAGGAAGCCGCAGCTCGCAAGTCGGAGACGCTCGCCAAGAATCAGCAGCGGCAAGAGGCGATCGCTACGGAACTCAGCCGCCTGGAAACAGAGCGCCTCCCAGTCGCTCGCAACGATCAGATTCGTAGGCTGGCAGCTCGCTGGTATGGGGTAAAGCCAGAAGACGTCACAGAGCCTCAGGCCGGCACGGTGTCGACGATCTGGTTCGCCTCGCTTGCGTTCGTCGCCGCATTGGCGGGGCCGATCACGGCGATGGTCGCGCTGGCCCTGCAACGCATCGGCGCACAGCCCGAAGTTCAGCGTGATAGCAAACTCTCGCGTTTGTTACGCCGAATGCTGTTAAGCTGGCGGTGGCGCCGTGTCCGCAAGGTACCCGTGCAGGTCCCGGTGGACAGAGAAGTCGAAAGGCGCGTCGAGGTTCCGGTCGAAGTCGAAAAGATCGTCAAGGAAATTCTCTATGTTCCCGTCCTCACTGACGACCCGGATGCGTTACGCCGGGCGTTGGATCGCGAATTACCCCCGGAAGTAGTCGACCTAGTGAGGGTTTCTGCAAAAGGGCAGTACGGCCAAATAGCGAAAGACCTTGAAGGTGAGCTGCAATTGGATTTCGACAAGTCGGTGACTGGGGCGAAACGGGGTAGTAGACGTGCTCGTACGACATAACACCAAGTTGCTCGAACAAGCGATTGATCTACAGATCAAACGGTCGGCTATTCCAACTCTGCAGGCAGAAGCAGATGCGCACGACAAGATCGTTCGTGCCAATGCATTTCGGCGAATGGCTAGCGGCGCTGCCATCGCCTTGGCCGCTATTGGTATCGGCGTGGGTGTATGGCTGGTCTTTGATCGCGATCCTACTGTGATCCAACCGGAGCCCCCGGTCGCCCAAAACCAACCGTCAAACCCGAACGAGAACCTACCAAAGGAGACGAAGAAATCAGAAGACAGAATTTCGGGTGAAGAGACAATCGCCGAAGAGGGAAAGACAGATAAGCCGAAGTCGCCGTCAATCGAGCAGCCGACGCCGCCGCCCGCAGACCCAGCCAATCCAGATACGTTCGATTTCGTAAAGTTCGCCAATCGCAAAGTGCCTTATGCTGGCAGCACTTGGCAACTCGAGTCCGGTCATCATTTTGAGAGTGAGAAAAATCCAACTTGGGATACAGCTTGGTGCTACACGCGGAGGCTGGCAAACACCGGGGTCGAGGTTCAGGTAAGCCTCGTCAACAGACCCTCACCTACATCGACGCCGCAGGCACCGGTGTCGTCGAGCGAGACACTCGCATCGGTGGGCCTTGACGACAATTCGGCACGAGAACTCGCCAGCCGTTGTCTCTGGCTCGACGAGGCCAATTTCGCGCCAGGCGATTTCGACATGGGCCCTGAGCGGAAAGAAGCAGCAGCAGCGGCCGAAGCATTCTCCCTGCAGGACGGATGGGACGCGATCGGAAACGATCTGCCGGGTATGCCCGCTTGGAATGTCTCGCTTGAACAGTGTCAGGCCCAATGCGAAGCAGATCGCCGCTGCCTAGCACTCACCTATGATAAGAAGCACGCCGCCTGTTTCATGAAAAATAATGGGTCGATTCTGGTTAGGAGCCCTGATGCAGTGATGGCGGCGAAGGGATCCATCAAGGCGAATCTCCAGTACTCTAGCCTCGTTTTCGCCAAGGACACAGTAGTCGTTGGGGGCGCTTACGCGAATGTGCGGAGCAACTATGCCGACTGCGTAGTGGCCTGCGCCGCTGATCAGAGATGTCTAGGCTTCAATTTTGACGGTCCGAACAAGATGTGCGCCATGCTCGACACCGTGACATCATCGTCTCCCTTCAAGGGCGTGGCGTCGGGCGTTAAAGCCACCCGCAGTTGAACTGGCACCGGCCCGACATCATGTGCCGAGCGAGACGGATGGGGCAAGCCTGAGCCCATGGCCTATTCGAACCGCATGGACAGTCTTTTGCAAACGGTCGATCCGTAAAATCCAAACAGCCAGAACACTCATTCATATAGACAGCGATGCTCAGCGAATAGCCGGGGTCGTTCAACGCTGTCGTGGAACGACGTTGGCGCCGGTCGGACAGAGTGGCATTACGGGTGACAGCGCAGAATTAAGAGTAAGGTAGGCCCCTAAGCCAGCAGATGCGCCAGCAGCGCCCGCAGTTGTGCCGGCTTCAGCGGCTTGCGCATCAGTTCGATGCCGCCGGAGCGGGCGGCTTTGGCGACCGCTTCCGAACTGTCGGCGGTGACGATCAGCGCCGGCACGGCGCGGCCGAGATAATCGCGGACTTCGGCGATGGTCGTGGTGCCAAGATCGCCGCCGTCGAGATGCTGGTCGGCAATGACGATGTCGGGCACCCAGTCGGTGTCGCCAAGCATGTCGAGCGCATCGTCGGTCGAGGTCGCGGCCCGCACCAGGCATTGCCAGCGTTCGAGCAGGAAGGTCATGGCCTGCAGCACTTCGATATCGTTCTCGACCAGCAGCACCTTGGTGCCGAACAGGCCATAGCCGCGCGGCCGTTCCATATCGGCAACGCTAGCGATGGCATCGGCTGGCGCACCGATGCCGACGGGAACATCGATGTGGAAGATCGTGCCGCGTCCGACCTTCGACGAGAATGTCACGGGATGGCCGAGCGCGCTGGCCATGCGGCGCACGATGGCAAGCCCGAGCCCGAGACCGCCACCGTCCAGTTCGGCATTGGCCGGCGAGGTGCCGCGATGGAACTCCTCGAATACCGCCTCGCGCTGGTCGTCGGGAATGCCGCAGCCCGTATCGGCGACGTCGATGCGGATGGTGTCGCCGCGATGTCTGGTGCCGACAAGCACGCCGCCCGAGCGTGTATAGCCCAGCGCGTTGGAAAGAATGTTCTGCAGGATGCGGCGCAGCAGCGTGCGGTCGGAGCGGACCACCGCATGGACCGGCCGGAATTTCAGCGACAGGCCTTTCATCTCCGCCACCGGCAGGAAATCCGAGCGAAGCGACGAGAACAGCGCCTCCAGGCTGACATCGCTTATGTCGGGCTGCACCACGCCGGCATCGAGCTTGGAGATGTCGAGCAGGGTTCGCAGCAGGTCCTCCATCGTTTCCAGCGAGCGCTCGACCTGCCGCACCAGTTTCTTGCCCTCGTCGCTGGTCTGAACTTCGGCGAGGGCCGAAACCGAGAGATGGGCCGCGTTCAGGGGCTGCAGCACGTCGTGGCTGGCAGCGGCGAGGAAACGGGTTTTCGACAGGTTCGCCAGTTCGGCGTTTTCCTTGGCGGCGCTGAGGTCGATGTTCGACTGCTCCAGCCGGCGCAAGGTCGAGTGCAGTTCCTCGGTGCGGGTGCGCACCCGGTTTTCCAGCGAAATCGCGGTCTGGAACAGCGAAAAGGCGTTGCCTTGCTGGTCCATAGAGCGCTCGACGCGGCTGACCAGTGCCGCGTTGATCTTCTTCAGCTTTTCAAGATCGTTTATGTCCCTCAGCGGCATCTTGTTGCGCCGTCCTATTCCGCCGCCTGGCGCTCGCCGAAGGCGATGCCGGTAAAAGTCTGATTCAGATGCATCGACCGGTACTGTTCGCCATAGGTGCCGAAGCCGATGACATTGTTGACCCGGTAGAGTTCCGAGATCTCGCGAAACACCTGCCGATTGCGCGCGTCCAGCCGGCGCAGCACGCAGTCGAAGCCGAGGATCATGTCGATGCCGCCAAGCCTCTCCTCGACATCGCGCAGGGCGGCGCGCGTCGATTCGACCATGTCCTTGGGTTGGGCGATCGACAGCACGACGCCATCGTCTATGGCGCAGAAGAACGACAGCGAGCCGTCGGCATGCATCTTCTGGATCGATCGGCAATAATATTGGCCGCCCACCTTCACCACCACGGGATGCGAGGCGAAGCTCAGTGGCGTCAGCATCTGCGCGACGATGCCGACGGACGCGGCATATTCCTGTGCTGCATTGGTGGCGTTGAATTCGCGCACGATGCGGTGATCGGGATCGGAAGCCGTCACCACCAGTTTTTCATCGGTGGGAACGAAGTTGTCGGTCTTGAAGACATGGAAGGGAATTTCGGTCGATATCAGCACGATGATGGCGCTGTCGGAGGTGACCTTGCCGTTCGAGATCAGGCGCGTCGTCTCGAATTTCAGATCGTCGCCGGCGGAGCCGCCAAGCAGCGGTATGTCATCGAGGCCCCAGTGGATGGCTGAACTCACCGCTTCTTCGGCATAAGAGAGCCCGTCGATGAAGCAGAGCGCGAAAGTGCCTTTGGTCCGATCGCAACCGAGGCGCGCGCGCAGCGATCGCCGCAGGGTCTCCACCTCGCCGGTGATCCTGTCCATACCCGACGAGGACAGATTTTCGACCATCACGCTGACGGCGGTGAACGCGGTGGACGGAAGCAGCATGGCCAGCACATGACCATCCTCGAGACCTTGCGGCGTGATCTCGCCGGCAGTCGAACAGCCGGCGTGGTGGAGCGCCGGTGCGTGGGTCATGAGCGCCTGGGAAAGGGCGCTGGCTTCGACCAGGCTCTGGGAAAAGAACAGCAGGGCAAAGCCTGCGTCGATGGCGGCCGCTTCCAGTGCGATCGCCTTGGCGAACGCCTCCATGTCGGGCTCGTCCGTGGTGAGCGCCGACAGGCCGCATGCATAGCGCGTCTGTGAATTGGCCAGCGATGTTCTCCGCATTTCCTCCGACGCCTTTTTTGTGCGCGGCTGTTTTTAAATGCTTCTGGCGCGCGGGCGTCGACCGACATTGTTGCCTTCAATCGGCGGTTTGGCAATGGGGCCACCGGCACCGCATGTTTGGGCGCGGCCATGACCGAAAGTACAATGTTCCGCGTTTGCGACGTGCTGTTTTTTGTCCGATGTGCGGTGTACGAATAATGCACCACCGAAGCGCGAATACCGCGTCGGCAGCGTGGATACCAAGGTTGATACCCAGGGAGGGACCATGTCGGACGTTTCGTTGATGGTGAACGGAAAGCGGGTCAGCGGTGCTGCCGAGGACCGAACACTTCTGGTTCACTTCCTGCGGGAAAATCTAGGTCTTACCGGCACGCATGTCGGTTGCGACACCTCGCAATGCGGTGCCTGCGTCGTCCACGTTGATGGCAAGGCGGTCAAATCCTGTACGATGCTCGCGGTGCAGGCCTCCGGCTCCACCGTGTTGACGATCGAGGGCCTGGCCAATGGCGCCGACCTGCATCCGGTGCAGGCTGCCTTCAAGGAACATCACGGGCTGCAATGCGGCTTCTGCACGCCCGGCATGATCATGACGGCGACCGACATGATCAGCCGCCACCCCGAAGGGCTCGACGAGGCGACGGTGCGTGCCGAGCTCGACGGCAACATCTGCCGCTGCACCGGCTACCACAACATCGTCAAGGCGATCCTCGCCGCATCGATGACGATGAAGGGGTCTAAGGGTAAGGCGAAACAAGCTGCTTAAGGCAAGGGAATAAGGGAGTAGGGCAGTAGGGGAGTAGGGCAAAAAGGCGAACGCAACGAGGCCTCTTTTTCCCTACTCCCTTACTCCCCTACTGCCCTACTCCCATAAATTCCGGAGGAATTTCTGATGGGCATTGAAGGTGTTGGCGCTCGGGTCGCGCGCAAGGAAGACAAACGGTTCATCACGGGCGCCGGCCGCTATGTCGACGACATGGTGGTTCCCGGGATGAAGCACGCCGCCTTCGTGCGCAGTCCGCACGCGCATGCGCAGATCAAGAAGATCGATGTGAAGAAGGCTCAAGGCATGCCCGGCGTCATCGGCGTGCTGACCGGCAAGGAACTCAAGGCCGACGGCATCGGCAATCTCATCTGCGGCTGGATGATCCACTCCAAGGACGGTTCGCCGATGAAGATGGGGGCGTGGTCGCCACTCGCCTTCGACCGGGTCCGTTATGTCGGCGACGCCGTCGTCATCGTCGTCGCCGAGACCAAGGGGCAGGCGCGCGACGCCGCAGAGGCGGTCGAGATCACCTACAAGGAGTTGAAGGCCGTCGTCGATGCCTCCAAGGCGATGGACAAGGGTGCGCCGCAGATCCACCCCGAAGCGGACAACAATCTGATCTTCGACTGGGACATCGGCAATGCCGACGACACCGCGGCGGCCTTCGGGAAGGCGGCCCATGTCGTCAAGATGGACATCATCAACAACCGGCTGGTGCCCAACGCCATGGAGCCGCGCGCCGCACTTGGCCATTACGACAAGGCCGAGGATCACTATACCTGCTGGACGACCTCGCAGAATCCGCATGTGGCGCGGCTGGTGATGAGCGCCTTCTACAATGTCGCGCCGGAAAACAAGCTGCGCGTGATCGCGCCCGATGTCGGCGGCGGCTTCGGCTCGAAGATCTACATCTATCCCGAAGAGATCGTCTGCCTGTGGGCGTCAAAGAAGACCGGCGTGCCGGTCAAATGGGTGGCCGATCGGACCGAAAGTTTTCTGACCGACGCGCATGGCCGCGACCATCACACCCATGCTGAAATGGCCTTCGACAAGGACCACAGGATCCTCGGCCTGAAGGTGGAAACCCAAGCCAATCTTGGCGCCTATATGTCGCTGTTTTCATCGGCGACGCCGACCTATCTCTATGCGACGCTGCTGTCGGGCCAGTACAACATCCCGGCCATCCACGCCAATGTGAAGGCGATATACACCAACACCGCGCCCGTCGATGCCTATCGCGGGGCAGGGCGGCCGGAAGCGACCTTCGTCATGGAGCGCATGATGGAGACGGCGGCCCGCCAATTCGGCGTTTCGCCGGCTGAGCTGCGGCGCAAGAACTTCGTCACAGCGTTTCCGCATCAGACGCCGGTCATCATGTGCTATGACGCCGGCGACTATGCCGCTTCGCTCGATGCGGCAATGCAGGCGTCGGATTATGCCGGCTTCGCCAAGCGCAAGGCCGCCGCCGCCAACAAGGGGTTGCTGCGCGGCATCGGCATGAGCTGCTACATCGAGGCCTGCGGCATCGCGCCGTCTGCGGCCGTCGGCTCGCTCGGCGCCGGTGTCGGCCTTTGGGAATCGGCGGAAGTGCGCGTCAACGCGGTCGGCACGATCGAGGTGCTGACCGGCTCTCACAGCCACGGCCAGGGCCATGAGACGACCTTCGCGCAACTGGTCAATGAGCGCTTCGGCGTGCCGCTCGATTCGGTCTCGATCGTCCATGGCGACACCGACAAGGTGCAGATGGGCATGGGCACCTATGGCTCGCGCTCGGGTGCGGTCGGCATGTCAGCCATCGTCAAGGCGCTCGACAAGGTCGAGGCCAAGGCCAAGAAGATCGCGGCGCACCTGCTCGAGGCCGACGAAGGCGACATCATCATCGAGAACGGCGCGCTGAAGGTGGCCGGCACCGACAAGAACGTGCCGTGGTTTCAGATGGCGCTGGCCGCCTACACTGCCCACAACCTGCCGGGCGGCATGGAGCCCGGGCTCAAGGAGACGGCGTTCTACGATCCGTCGAATTTCACCTTCCCGGCGGGCTGCTATATCTGCGAGGTCGAGGTCGACCCGGAAACCGGCGTCACCGAGATCGTCCAGTTCGTCGCCGCTGACGATTTCGGCAACATCATCAACCCGATGATCGTCGAGGGCCAGGTGCATGGCGGGCTGGCGCAAGGCATTGGCCAGGCACTGCTCGAAGGCGCCTATTACGACAACAGCGGACAATTGCTGACCGCGAGCTACATGGATTACACCATGCCGCGCGCCGGCGATCTGCCGTCGTTCAAGGTCTCGACCTCGAACACGCCTTGCCCGGGCAATCCGTTGGGGATCAAGGGCTGCGGCGAGGCCGGCGCCATCGGCTCACCGCCGGCGGTGATCAACGCCATCACCGATGCCATCGGCAGCAACGATCTTGCCATGCCGGCTTCGCCGTCCACCGTGTGGGCCGCGATCCGCGCGACGAAACATTGAACGCGAATGGCGAATAGGGAGTAGCGAATAGGGGGAGAACGCGATGTTCGCTACTTCCTGTTCGCTCTTTCACCCAAGGGAGAAAGAGAAATGTACGCAGTCAACTATCACCGCGCCGCCTCGGTCGCCGATGCCGCCAAGCTGATCAAGACCGGCGACGCCAAGCTGCTTTCGGGCGGCATGACGCTGATCCCGGCGATGAAGACGCGGCTTGCCGCGCCGTCCGACCTTGTCGACCTGTCGCGGATCGCGGAGCTGCAGGGCGTCAAGGTGTCGGGCACGACCGTCACCATCGGCGCCGCTACCACGCATCACGCTGTTGCCAATGACGAGAAGCTGAAGAAGGTTTGTCCGGCGCTTTCCCATTTGGCATCGCTAATCGGCGATCCGGCGGTGCGCCACAAGGGGACGATCGGCGGCTCGATCGCCAACAACGACCCGGCGGCCGATTATCCGGCGGCGCTGCTGGCGTTGGGCGCCACCATCGTCACCAACAAGCGCCGGATATCAGCCGACAAATTCTTCAAAGGCCTGTTCGAAACGTCGTTGAAGGATGGCGAAATCGTCACCGCCGTCACCTTCACCGCGCCGGCCAAGGCGGCCTATGAAAAATTCCGCAATCCGGCATCGCGCTACGCCATCGTCGGCGTGTTCGTGGCCAAGGGCAAGGATGGCGTCAGCGTCGCCGTCACCGGTGCCGGCGACGACGGCGTTTTTCGTTCGAAGGAGATCGAGGCAGCATTAGCCGGGAACTTCGCGGCCTCGGCACTCGAAGGGGTAAAAGTGCCGGCGAAGAATTTGATGACCGACATCCATGCCTCGGCTGACTATCGCGCCAATCTGATCGCGGTGATGGCCAAGCGCGCGGTGGCTGCCGCCAACGCCTGATACGGTCAGTTGTGGACACGGAGAAGGGGTCATGCGGCCCCTTTTCCTTTTGGGACGACCTGTTGTTGTCCAACTTTGATGGAATCGCCCCCCGCACCAATCGTTTGCCTGAGCAATTTCTTCCGCCGACACTTCACCTGGAACTGCACCGGCGGCAATCTCGCACTTGCACAAATCCATATTGCACTGCAATATGGATTTGGGCGGGAATGCGAGCTGGGTTCGAAATGTACCGTCGTACCCTTCGCATACCTATTGCGAGAGGATCGGCATGACCGACATTTCCGCGACGCATGTCGTTCCGTCCCGATCCGCCGCCGACAGATCAACCAGAACAAGACTGGCCTATCTCGACGGCTGGCGCGGGCTTTCGATCGCGCTGGTGCTGATCGGCCATTTTTTTCCGGTTCCGGGAATCAATCTTGGCGTGCTGGGCGTCGAATTCTTCTTCGTGCTCAGCGGCCGGCTGATGGGCGAGATCCTGTTCATCGAACGCTACCCGCTGAAGAAATTCTTCAAACGCCGCTTCTCCCGCATCTATCCGGCTCTTCTGGTCTTCGTAGTCGTCGCGATGATCGCGCTGTCCGGCACGTTCATCGCCTTCAAATGGAAGGCGGCGCTGACGGCGCTGACATTCACCTACAATTACGCCGGCATTCTCGTGGCGCGGGCAGGGGCGCTCGACCATATCTGGTCGCTCTGCATCGAGGAGCACGCCTACATCATCCTGGCGCTGATCAGCGTCATCGTCTCAAGTCGCTCTCGCGTCGTCGTGCTGCTCCTTGCGCTGGCCTTGCTGGCCATGGCCAATGGCGCGGTTTCGTACTGGGTCTTCGGGATGGACTACGAAACCACTTATTGGCGCACCGACGTGCACATCGCGTCGATCCTGCTGTCGGCTTCGATCTGCCTGCTCAAGGCCGATGGCAGGCTGCCGGCGTTTTTGAGAGGCAAGCATGTGGCCCTGGTGGCAACGTTCTGTGCCGTTGTCCTGTTCCTGGATCAGGTGCCGACGCCGATCCACTATCTCTTCGCGGTGCCGCTGCTGGCGCTGGCCGTCAACGCACTCGATTTCAGCCCACGGTATTTTTCCGGATTGCTGTCCTCCTGGCCGATGGCGACGCTGGGCCTGTGGTCGTACTCGCTCTATCTGTGGCAGCAGCCGTTCTACAAATTCGTCTATGAACAAGGCAGCGCGCCGATCCCGATGCTGGCCGGCGTTTTTGCCTGCGCGCTCTGCAGCTACTACCTCATCGAGCGCCCGGCGCGCGAATGGCTCAACCGCAACTGGTGAATGCCGTCGTTCCCGGCCAGATGATCGCGAGTGCAGGTGGAGTGATCGCGCTTCATAAGCAGGCAATCAATTAATTATTTCTAATATAACTTTTGGAAAGCAATGACCTGCTTTCCGATATAGGCCAGTCTCATTAGACATTGGTCTTATGACACGCATTCCTTATTGCCTCACCGGCTCACCCGCCTAGTTTGTTCGCAGGACACATCTGAGAAGATGGTTCGAAGACGCATCTGGGAGGATGGAATGGACACGACCGGGGAGAGGGCGGGCGGCTGGCTCGACCGCTCACGCACCGTCGCCGAGCCTGGCTTCAGCAGGTGGATGGTGCCGCCAGCGGCGCTCTGCATACACCTTTGCATCGGCCAGGCCTATGCGTTCAGCGTTTTCAACCTGCCGATGTCGAAGCTGATCGGCATCACCGACTCGGCGCCCGACGACTGGAAGCTGACCGGCCTTGGCTGGATTTTCTCGATCGCGATCCTGTTCCTGGGCATTGCGGCGGCGTTCGGCGGCGGCTGGCTGGATCGTGTCGGGCCGCGCAAAGCCATGGTCGCTTCCGCCTGCTGTTTCGGTGGCGGCTTCATTGTCTCGGCGCTCGGCGTCTATCTGCACCAGTTGTGGATCATCTATCTCGGCTACGGCGTGCTGGGCGGCATCGGTCTCGGCCTCGGCTACATCTCGCCGGTCAAGACGCTGATCACCTGGTTTCCGGACCGGCCGGGCATGGCAACCGGCATGGCGATCATGGGCTTCGGCGGCGGCGCCTTCATCGCCTCGCCGCTGTCGGTTTATCTGATGAAGCTGTTTTCGACGCCTGAGCATATCGGCGTCGCTGAAACCTTCCTCGTGCTGGGCATCGTCTATTTCGTCTTCATGCTGATTGGGGCTGTTATCGTCAGGGTGCCGCCGGAGGGCTGGCGGCCTGCCGGATGGACGCCGCCGACGGCACAGAATGCGATGGTGACGACGTCCAATGTCCATCTCGACGATGCGTTGAAGACGCCGCAGTTCTGGCTGCTGTGGGGTGTGCTGTGCCTCAACGTGACGGCAGGCATCGGCGTGCTCGGGCAAGCCTCGGCCATGAGCCAGGAGATGTTCCCGGGACGCATCTCGCCGGCCGCTGCCGCCGGTTTCGTGGGCCTGTTGTCGATCTTCAACATGCTCGGCCGCTTCTTCTGGGCCTCGACCAGCGATTATATCGGCCGCAAGACAACCTATGCCATCTTCTTCGCGCTGGGCGTCGTCCTCTATGCGGCGGTGCCTTGGACCGGCCAGACCGGCAGCGTCTTCCTGTTCGTGCTGTTCTACGGGATCATCCTCAGCATGTATGGCGGCGGTTTCGCCACCATTCCCGCCTACCTGCGCGACGTCTTCGGCGTGCGTTACGTCGGCGCCATCCACGGCCGATTGCTGACCGCGTGGTCGGTGGCGGGCGTGCTTGGCCCGGTGCTGGTGAATTATATCAGGCAGTACCAGATCGACAGCGGCGTGGCGAAGGCCGACGCCTACACGGTCACCATGTACATCATGGCCGGCCTGCTGGTTGTCGGCCTCCTGCTCAACCTGATGATGCGGCCGGTCAATGCACGCTTCCACATGAAGACCGAACCAGCGGTGGCTTAGAGCCATTTCCATCCCGATAGAATCGGGATGAGCTCTATCGTATTGTCTGAGCTTGATCTTTTCCGAAACCGGAGCCCACTTTTCGGGATCATGCTCTGAGGAGACCGACCATGGCGCAAGGCAACGGCAATTCGATCAAACTGACGCTGGCCTGGCTGCTGGTCGGCATCCCATTGGTCTGGGGGTTCTGGATGACGCTGGTGAGTGCGGCAGCCTTGTTCCAGTAGCCCCGTTGTCAGTTCGATCCGCCTGGCCTCAGACGGAGGTCCGTCTGATGTAATAGCGGACCGCTTTCTTGCCGCCGTGGATGACGGCGGCACCGGCCTCAGTGAATCCAAGGGCGGCGTGAAAGGCATCCGAGGCAGGGTTCGGCGGGGCGGTGTTGACTTCGCAGGTGACCAGATTGTAGCCGGCGCGCTCAACATGGCCGAACAGATCCTGATAGAGCCGGCGGGCATGGCCGCGGCCGCGCGCATGCGCCGCCACGACGACGCGGTCGACATAGACGAACCGCTCATAGCGCTCGCGGAACCACAGGAAGTTCGGGCTGTCGTAGCGGGCGTCCTGGTCGAAGGTCATGATGAAGGCTTCGAGATCGCCGATGCGCCTGGTGTAAAACGCTTCGCCAAGCAGGAAAGACAGCCGCTCAGCCTCCAGCCACGACAGTTCGGCGGCATGCTCGTTGTTGAGCGCCAGGATCGCCGCTTCGTCTGCGGCCGATACACGGGCTATCGGGGCAGGGGTAGAGGTCATGCCTTGGCTGCCGCAATCGTTGCCGCCACCAGTGGTGTGTCGGTGAGCGTGTTGCGATACTCGCGATCGAGATCGGAACCACCCATGCCGATATGGGGATTGCGGTAGTCCATGGCACTCGGCACATCCTTGAGGGCGGCAAAATGCATTTCGGACAGGCCGGTTTTGCTGCGCACTTCGGCAATGTTGTGCAAATCCAGGCCGCCGCAGCCGAGGATGACGATGCGGTCGCCGGCCTGCCGCACCAGATCCGCCAACAGCGGCAAGCCTTCGATGGCGGTATCACGCTGTCCGCTGGTCAGCACGCGGCCGACCTTGCTGCGGATCAGCGATTCGAGCGCCTCGGCCGGGTCGCGCGTCATGTCGAAGGCGCGATGGCAGGTGACGTTCAAGGGGCCAGCGGCTTGCGTCAGTTCGCTCATGCGCGCCTCGTCCATGGTGCCATCGGCGTTCAGGCAGCCAAACACCACGCCGGGCACGCCGAGTTCGCGTAGTGCCGAGACATCGGCCAGCATCGAGGCGTATTCGGTCTCACTGTAGAGAAAATCGCCGCCGCGCGGCCGCACCATAACGTGAAACGGCACGCTTGCCTGCTCGATGGCGGCGCGGACCGTGCCGAGGCTCGGCGTGATGCCGCCTTCGATGAGGCTGGCGCATAGTTCGACCCGGTCGGCGCCGGCGGCTTGCGCCGCAAGAAGGCCGTCAATGCCTTCGACACAGATTTCGATCAGCGGCAGGCGGAGAGCTTTGGTCAAGGGGCGATCCAGTCCATGATTTCCCGGCCAGCCCTAGCACCGGGCCGGTCGCAGCGAAAGCGCGAACAGCCTTCCGCCTTCGGGCACAGACTTCGCGGTTATTGGCGCAATTCCGTATTCTTGGCGCCTTGCTCGACCTGATCGATCACCAGAAGCTTCACCTCGACATCCCCGATATTGGTGGCCTGATGCCACTGGCCGATCATTTCGATGATGAAATCGCCAGCCTTGTAGGTGTTGCTGTTGCCGGTCTCGACATTGGTGACCTTTAGCGTGCCGGCCTGGACATAGGCATAGCGCGGGAAAGGGTGCCTGTGGACCGGCAAGGTCGCGCCCGGCGCGATGTCGTAGGTCGAGACCAGCACCTGCACGTTCTTCTGCGGCAGCGTGATCGGCTGGCCGGACGCGGTCGTCGTGCGCGACGCAAGAGGGGTCACGACGACAGGCGTGCCGCTGCTGTCCAGCGCGTGGGCCGGGTTCGCGGAAAAGGCCACCGCGAGCAGCAGTCCGGACATCAAAATTTTTCGCATGATTCGCTCCACCCCGCCGCCAACATCGCGCAGTGACCGCCAGCACGCAAGGCAGCGCCTTGGCACCCGCTTCAGCGGACCTCGTACGGTGTGGCGGAATTCCCCGCCGAAGAGCATGGCTCGCTGGATTTGCCTGCCGGCCAGAAAATTTTTTACGCCCCTCTTGACGGAAAAAAACACGATTACCAGATCGTTTTCCGTCGAGGCTTCGGCTCGACATACTGGCGTCGCAGCGGCGCTGCGACAGCCTCGTAACCCATGTTGCTTCACGGAGGATATGGCTATGAGAAGCTTTGATTATGCCCCTCTTTACCGCACAACCGTCGGCTTCGACCGTCTCTTCGATATGCTCGAGAAAAGCGGGCGCTCCGACTGGCCTCCCTACAATATCGAGAAGATTGGCGAGAACGACTATCGCATTACGATGGCTATCGCCGGCTTCGCTCTCGATGAGGTCGAACTCATGCAGAACGGCCCCGAATTGTCTGTCATCGGCCAAAGGAAACCCGACCAGGAAAATCGGGAGGTCCTTCATCGCGGCTTGGCGACGGGCAACTTCAAGCAGGTGTTCAAACTTGCCGATCACGTAAAGGTCAAGGCGGCCAACCTCGAGAATGGCTTGCTGTCGGTGGACCTGATCCGCGAAGTGCCCGAGGAACTCAAGCCTCGGCGCATAGAGATAGGATCCGAAGCCAAAGCGGCTTCGCTCGAGCAACCCGACAAGAAGCAGCCGATCGATTGGCATGCGGAGCCTCAACGCGAGGTCGCCTGATTCCCAGGAACCTAGATCTACGGTCCGCCTCCCGGTTCGGCCGGGAGGCACAGATCGCGGAGAATGGAGATGAGAACCGAAGCTTACAGTTTTTACCAACCCGAACCGAAAAATCTTGCCGCGGAACCCGCGGGGTTGCGGACGCCAGATGACGTCCTGAACGAGGAGACGATGACAATCGGCGCAAAGCGGGCTTTGCTCGCGTTCTGGGCTTCCGACGTTCATGCGGTTCCTGACAATCCCGCGTTGCGGCAATTGGACAACGGCGCCATCGTGGAAGTCAGCGACATACTTCGCGCCCTCCACCTCCTGGACGAATCCGGGCGGGAACCCCGTATTTCAAAGATGCCGGGCACCGTCAGCCCGTCTTTCGAGCGGCGCCGCAGGAAGAGCCGCCTCGGTTGGATGCGGCACCCCTGGCGAGATGACGACGATGATCCGCCGCCAATCCCGGCCATTGCAACGGTACCGCCTGGGCGTGGAGGTGGCGGCATGTTGGCCGAGCCGGAGCATGCAATCGCATGATGACCCGAACCAGCAACAACCCACCGTGCCGAATGGAGGATTACATGAGTGACAGGACGTTCGACCAACCGGTCCTGGTCAAGAATGGCGAGTTCATTCAAGAAATAGGGTGCCTCGACGACGCCTTTGACTTCTTTGACGAGTGGCCAAGGGAACGGCGGGGTCCGATTTTCGAAACGGCCTTTCGAGCCTGCCAGCGTGCTTACGACGGCCAGGTTCCGCTGACGGTGGCGCGCGATGCCGTCGCCGGCTTCGCAAGATCCGTCAAGATCCTGCAGGACCCGCTTGCTCAGTTCCCTTGGATGGACGGCACAAGGTCAGGTCGCGGTGGGATTACCGCTTAGCCTTGATAAAAGGGGCGGCGCTACCAGGATGGCTGGGCCTGCATCGTCGTTTTCACATCGCTGCAAGGTGAACTGCCCTACCAGTTCACCTTGCAGCGGGGCGGCTCGATCTTTTGTTCGAACTCCCTGGTGCGGTTTTTGGCGACTGGCTGGGTCAGCCTCGCAACAGTCAACGCTAATATAATGTTCGAAGCGTCGCCACAGGAGGTTCAATGGTTTCCGCTATCGCAAGTCAACATCCGCATGTCCCGGAAAAACAAACGGCAGTGGGGAAGCCGCAAACCGGGGAAGGATTTTCGCCGGGCCGCAGCGCGGACGCCGTGGGACATCTGGCCAAAATCATGGTTGCCGCAGGCGGCGATATGGATGCTGGCGCGCAAGGCCGCGCGGCATCCAAGGTCGCCAGGATGGACATCACGGTTCTGGCCGCACCACGCGCAGAAACACCAGCAGAGTAAAATATGCTCGTTCGGGCGCCTCCGCGCCGTCATCAGCGGCATGGGCCGCTCTCGCAGATTACGCCACCGCTCTCAGTGGAGGCTCCGCCATCGTCCCCAGGCCTTCGCATTCCGTGCAGGCGCTCGTCTTTCCGGGGCAGCCACCCCGATGGGTTCCCTGCGGGCAGCAGTGCCCGTTTGACGCATACCACTTGGAGCAGTCGAAAACCCGGCCGCTGCCATGACAGCGCGGGCATTCCATATTCGATGAAATCATACCAATCTTGCCCAACCCAAACGCACTCGCCCTACGCCGCAAGTAACAGGAATCATTGTGCTTTCAAGCACATTGCCCTGACTTAAATTGGGGGGATCGACGGATGGCCGGCATCGATGGCGAGTTATTGTTGCGCCGTAATTACGTTCCCCGTGAAGACCTTGCTCGCCACAAGCCGCGTTGGACATTGGCCGGCAACAATAGGCTGCGCCGCCTGGTCCCGTTCGTTCTCAATGGTGACGGCGACTGCGTCGCCGGGCTTCGCGTCGGCGGCCTGTGTGGCCGTGGACGCGAAGAGGACCGTCTGGGTGATGAGAGCCGAAAACGCGGCAACCTGGACCAGCACGGCGGCGAGAGCGATCTTCTTCAGCATGCGAGAAAACGCTCTTCGATGTTCCCGGTTCCCCAAGCATTCAGGTTTTCTGCTCGCTACGGAACAAGAGACCGGCAGGGCGGTTAACTCGATTATGCCGAGCAAGATCAAAGAGCCGCCATCGAAGCCCGCACCCGAGAAGATACCTGTGCAACGCCGGGACAAAGAAGCCCCGCCAGAGCTTAAGCATGCCGACCCGCCACCGCGAGATGTGCGAGAGGCACCGGCACCCAACCCGAACGGCGACAAGAGATGAGATCGCGAGATCGAAGCAAGGCCTTATGCCTGCTCCCGCGAACCGTCCCGATGCCGCGGCGTCATCGAGGACGCTGGACGGCGGCGCCAGGTCAAGTTGAGAATCAACCTGCGGCCGCGATTTTGCAGACATGCCATAGATCAGCCCCTATGGGCGACCTGACCGTCTCAAGGCTTTGAAAAGATTGGCTCCCCGGGCCGGATTCGAACCAGCGACCAACCGGTTAACAGCCGGTTGCTCTACCACTGAGCTACCGGGGAACGGATGCTCTTATGTGAGTGGCGCAGCCTATAGCTGCCCTTTTCGGCTTTGCAAAGAAGCTTTTCACATTTTTCCGAGGCTTTTTCGCGCAGGCGTTTCTCGCAATCGTCGAAGGAAGCCCTCATATTAGCCGTCTTGGCGGGGATATGGAACCGAAAGCGCGGCGGCGGCTTTGGTTCCAGCATGCTTGCGAACAATCAAACGGGTCAATTTTTCGAGACGATGACAGCACAAGACAACCAGATGCCGGCGCGGAAAATCTCCGTTTTCGGGCGCGAGTTCAAAATGCCGCGCTCGCGCGGGCTCAGAATCACGATCGGCATCCTGCTGACCATCGGCGGTATCCTCGGTTTCCTGCCGATCCTCGGCTTCTGGATGGTTCCGCTCGGATTGCTGGTGCTGTCCTATGAATTCGCCATGGTTCGCCGTCACCGGCGTCGCTTTGTCGTCTGGTGGGAACGGCGTCGCCGGCCCGATTGACCGCCGATAGCGCAAGGTGAGTGTTCAGCGGGCGGCGTGTTCTTCCAGTGCCTCATGGATTTGCTTGAGAATCGCCGCGGCCGAGGCAAGCCTTGCCCTGTCATGCGGCGACAGGCTGTCCGCACCTTCGATGGACAGACGGTCGATTGCGTAATGCAGAAGCTCTCCGCATTGTGGCAGGGACAGGCCGGACGAGGCACTGGTATTTGCTGCCACTGTCCGGTGCCTGGCTCGTCCTCCTGCCATGTCCAACGCACGGGCCGCCGATGAGTTTCTTCTCCGGGCAGGCTATGCTTAATTGCCCGCTAATGGAGCGGTCAGGCCCGGTCCGACGATTTGCCGGGTGTCGTCCGGACTGACGCAAGGAAACCGTCGGAATGCACGGTGGCCGCTTGACGGCATTTTCGCCGCAACCTATTGGAACCGGGTGGAACGCCGGGAGCAATGAGGCCTCGTGGCGGAGTGGTTACGCAGAGGACTGCAAATCCTTGCACCCCGGTTCGATTCCGGGCGAGGCCTCCAATGCCCGGGCCCCCGCGCGGCAGCGCAGGGGCCTGAAGTTCCTGACACAATGGACCGCGGTTCTGGCGCGGCAAGCGGATTGGTTGGGACATGAGCGCTGATTTCTCCGAACTACGCGTCAAGATGGTCGACGGCCAGGTCCGCACCACCGATGTAACCAGCGCGCCGCTGCTCGATGCAATGCTTGTCGTCCCAAGAGAGATGTTTGTCGGCGCCGCCCAGCGCGATCTGGCCTATATCGACGAGGACATCCGCATTGCCGCCGGCGCGGACGGCGCGCGCTACCTGATGGAAGCGTCGCCGTTGGCCAAGCTGATCCAGCTGGCGGAGATCAACCCGACCGATTCGGCGCTCGATGTCGGTTGCGGAACCGGCTACGCCTCGGCCATCCTGTCGCGGCTGGCCAGGTCCGTGGTGGCGCTCGAAAGTGATTCGGCGCTGGCGGAAACCGCCAGATCGGCGCTTTCGTCGCTTGGCTGCGGCAATGTGACCGTCGTCCAGGGCGCGTTGCCGCAGGGGCATGCCGCCAAGGCGCCTTATAACGTCATCTTCGTCGGTGGCAGCGTCGCGGAAGTGCCGGTGGCGCTGCTGGACCAACTCGCCGAAGGCGGCCGCCTTGTCGCCGTCGAAGGGCAGGGCAATTCCGGCGTGGCCCGTCTCTTTTTCAAGGCAGGGGGGGTTGTAACCGGAAGACGTGCATTTAATGCGGCAATTAAGCCACTACCGGGGTTTGAACGCATTCGTGCTTTCGAATTCTGAATGATTTGGCCTTGCAGGAGAGGCTGTGTCATGGTCGCTTGCATTTGAACGATCGCTGCGGATCCCAGACTGGGGGCACTTTGGGGTGAGCAGCAGGGAACATCGAACACGCGGCGCCGGCTGATCAATGAGAGAAGCAGGCGCGGCGCGGTTCCCATGGAAAACGAATGAGGGTTTAACCGTGCCGTCTTTACGCAAGTCACTTTTCACCGCCGTCCTCGTTTCGGCGACCATGCTGTCCCCACTGGCGGCTTCAGCCGAAAGCATCTCCGGCGCGCTTGCAAAGGCCTATCAGTACAATTCCACGCTGAATGCATCCCGCGCGGGCGTTCGCGTCACCGACGAGGGTGTCGCCATCGCCAAGTCAGGCTACCGCCCGATTGTCACCGGCTCGGCGGATATTGATTATTCGAGCAGCCATCTCAACGGCACCAATTCGAGCGTGCGGCTGACCACCGGCAATTTTGGCGTCCAGATCAATCAGACGCTGTTCGATGGCTTTCAGACCAGGAACAATGTCGCTGCCGCCGAAGCGCAGGTCCGCGCTTCCGTCGAAAGCCTGCGCAACACCGAAGAGGGTATCCTGTTCAGCGCGGCCCAAGCCTATATGAACGTGATTCGCGACCGGCAGGTCGCCGTGCTGACCGAGCAGAACCTGCAGTTCCTGACCGAAACGGCGCGCGCGGCGCGTTCGCGCTTCGAGGTTGGCGAAGGCACGCGCACCGATGTCGCCCAGGCCGACGCTTCGCGGGCCGCCGCGGTGGCATCGCTGAGTGCCGCCCGGGCGCAGGCGTTGGCGAGTGCGGCGATCTATCGCCAGATCGTCGGTGACGAACCGGGCAAGCTCAAGGGCGCTTCGCCGGTGGCAAAGCTGTTGCCGTCGAGCCTCGCCGCCGCCGTCGGGGTGGCCTCGAACGAGCATCCGGCCATCCTTGCCACGCAGCATCTGGTCGACGCGGCCGCGTTTTCGGTGAAGTCGGCCGAAGGCGCGCTGTTGCCGCAGCTCTCGGCTTCCGCCGGCGTTTCGAGCGCCTATCGCAATACCTCGCCTTTGCCGGGCGTCGGTTCGCAGGATGGCACGACCAATTCGGCCAGTGTCGGGGCAACGCTGACCATCCCGATCTATTCGGGTGGCCGCACCTCGGCGATCGTGCGCCAGGACAAGGAATCGCTCAGCCAGGCCCGCATCCAGGTCGACGTCAGCCGCGACCAGGTGCGCCAGGCCGTCACCGCCGCCTGGACCGAGTACACCGCCGCGCAGCAGCAGCTGACGGCCAACAGGCAGGTGATCGAGGCCGCGAAGCTGGCACTGAACGGTGTCATCGAAGAGCGCAATGTCGGCCAGCGCACTACGCTCGACGTCCTCAACGCGCAGGCGACGGTCATCACCGCCCAGATCAACCAGGCCGGTTACGAACATGATGTGGTGGTGGCGAGCTACGCCATCCTGCAGGCGACCGGCCGTCTGTCCGTCGACCGCCTTGGCTTGCAGGTAGCGAAATACAAGCCTGAAGAGCATTACAACGCGGTCAAGGACAAGTGGTACGGCCTGCGCACGCCGGACGGCCGCTGAAGCGTTCGGCCAGGACTGGCCGTGTTCCTCGTTTGAGCAGGATCTTTCGTACTGCGCCCTGGGGTTCAGATCGCGCTAATCTGTTGAAATCCCACAAGTCCCCAGATTGGGGATTCTCGTGCGGCGATCCGTCGGTTACGCTGTCGCCATGATTCGATCCGGCTCTGCCGGATCGGAAAACCCAACAGGGGTCACAAGGGCGGCGGATGTGACGATGGCAACGGCAAGCAGCGCACAGCGCGAACCTTCCATGGAAGAGATACTGGCTTCCATCAGGCGGATCATCGAGGACAGCGACGGCGGCCGCAAGCAGCCGGGCGACGCCGATGAGTTGAGCCAGGATCTGGAGCGCGCGTCGAGCGCCTATGCAGCCCCCGACGTGGAAGCATTCCGTGCCGACCTGCATGCCGCCCCCGAGGGCAGGAAGCCGGTCACGCTGGCGGAAGTCCAGGCACGGTTGCCGGCGGCCGAGCCGGTGGTCGCACGCATGGAAACGCCGGTGCGCCCCGATTCCAGCCCGGCAAAGCCATCGATGACACTTGCCGAGGTCAGCGCCCGCGTCGCCGCCGAGCCAATCACGGTTGAAGCGCCGGGATCGCGTCCTGTCGCCGACGCTTCCATCGCCGATTGGCGTCGCGAGATCGCCGCGGTCGGTGAGCAGGCGAGGGCGGTGTCGGACCGGAGCGAAGCCCCCAAGACCGCTGCCCAGCCGTCCGTGGAGACTCCAAGTGACGAACCGACCGCGAAAGCAGCCGTCGAGCCGTCTCGTCCGGATGCAAGCGTGGTGCGACCGGTGGCGGCCAGCGACGCGCCGCGTCCGGCGATCGTTTCCGAGCACACCGGCCGGCAGGTCGCGGCTGCCTTTGGCGAGCTTTCCGACGCGTTTGCCAGCCGCAGCAAGAAGACATTCGACGAAATGGCCGAAGAGATGCTGCGGCCGATGCTGCAGGATTGGCTCGACAACAATCTGCCGACACTGGTCGAAAGGCTGGTGCGCGAGGAGATCGAGCGCGTGGCGCGCGGGGCGCAGTAGTTCCCCATGCCGATCACCAAAGGAAACGGCGCCCTCATGGCGCCGTTTCCTTTGGTGAGGTCAGCTTGTCGGCAGGACGACGGATCGCTTTCCGTTGAAATGACCAAGGCCGCGCCTATCTGGTTGTGAGGGTCCGAGACAGCCCTTGCGGTTGACTTGGTCAAAGCCTTCCGATTTACAGCGGACCAGCAAAACTCCCGACAGCGCGGACCATTTTCCCATGCTTGAAAAGACCTACGACGCCAAAACCGTCGAGCCGAAGATCGCCAAAGTCTGGGAAGAGGCCGACGCGTTTCGCGCCGGTGCCGGGGCCGAGGAGGGGGCGGAAGCCTTCACCATCGTCATCCCGCCGCCGAACGTCACCGGTTCGCTGCATATGGGACACGCGCTCAACAACACGCTGCAGGATATACTGGTGCGCTTCGAGCGCATGCGCGGCAAGAATGTCCTGTGGCAGCCGGGCATGGACCATGCCGGTATCGCCACGCAGATGGTGGTCGAGCGGCAGCTGATGGAAAAGCAGATCCATCGCCGCGACCTGACCCGCGAGCAGTTCATCGAGAAAGTGTGGGAGTGGAAGGCCGAATCCGGCGGCGCGATCTTCAACCAGCTGAAGCGGCTCGGCGCCTCGGCCGACTGGTCACGCGAACGCTTCACTATGGACGAAGGCCTGTCCAAAGCCGTGCTCGAAGTGTTCGTCACGCTCTACAAGGAAGGGCTGATCTACAAGGATAAGCGCCTTGTGAACTGGGACCCCAAGCTGCTCACCGCGATCTCCGATCTCGAGGTCGAGCAGCAGGAGGTCAACGGCCATCTCTGGCACTTCCGCTACCCCGTAGAGGGCCAGGTCTTCGACCCGGAAAACCCAACAACCTTCATCACCGTGGCGACGACGCGCCCGGAGACGATGCTGGGCGATACGGCCGTCGCCGTGCACCCTGACGACGAGCGCTTCCGGCATCTGGTCGGCAAGGACATCGTCCTGCCGATCGTCGGTCGCAGGATTCCTGTGGTGGCGGACGAGTATTCCGATCCGGAAAAGGGTTCGGGCGCGGTCAAGATCACGCCGGCGCATGACTTCAACGACTTCGAGGTCGGCAAGCGCCACAAGCTGCCGGCGATCAATATCCTGACCACGGAGGCGGCGGTAAGCCTCAGGGATAATGAGGATTTCCTCTCCGGTATCGAGGTGACGCCGGAGCGCCAGGCGGTCTGGGATGAACTCGACGGCCTCGATCGCTTCGTCGCGCGCAAGAAGATCGTCGAGCTGATGGAAGAGGGCGGCTTCCTCGAAAAGGTCGAGCCGCATCGCCACGCCGTCCCGCATGGCGATCGCGGGGGCGTGCCGATCGAGCCGTTCCTGACCGAGCAATGGTATGCCAATGCGGTGGAACTGGCCAAGCCGGCGATCGCTTCGGTGCGCGAGGGGCGCACCAAGATCATACCCGGGAATTGGGAAAAGACTTATTTCCAGTGGATGGAAAATATCGAACCCTGGTGCATCTCACGCCAACTGTGGTGGGGTCATCAGATCCCGGCATGGTACGGGCCGGATGGGCGCGTCTTCGTCGAGAAGACCGAGGAAGAGGCGCTCGGCGCCGCGATCGAATACTACCTTGCTCTGGAAGGACCCTGGAAGGGCTGGGTCGAGGACAAGTTGGAGAATTTCCAGCCGGGCGAGATCCTGACCCGCGACGAGGATGTACTCGACACCTGGTTTTCGTCGGCGCTGTGGCCGTTCTCGACATTGGGATGGCCTGATGAGACGCCGGAGCTGAAGACCTACTACCAGACCGACGTGCTGGTGACCGGCTTCGACCTCATCTTCTTCTGGGTTGCCCGTATGATGATGATGGGCCTGCACTTCATGGACGAGGAGCCGTTCCACACCGTCTACATGCACGCGCTGGTGCGCGACAAGAACGGGCAGAAGATGTCGAAGTCGAAAGGCAACGTCGTCGACCCCCTCGACCTGATCGACGAATATGGCGCCGATGCGCTGCGCTTCACGCTGACGGTGATGGCGGCGCAAGGCCGCGACGTGAAGCTCGATCCGGCGCGCATCGCCGGCTATCGCAATTTCGGCACCAAGCTGTGGAACGCCACGCGCTTCGCCGAAATGAACGAGGTCGCGCGCAATGACGATTTCTGGCTCAACGATGCCAAGCTGGCGGTCAACCGCTGGATTCTCACCGAGCTGACGCGGGCGGCACGCGAGATCACCGATGGCATCACCTTATACCGCTTCAACGAGGCGGCGGGTGCCGCCTACCGCTTCGTCTGGAACCTGTTCTGCGACTGGTATCTGGAACTGCTGAAGCCGGTGTTCATGGGCGCCGACGAGGCGGCCAAGGCCGAAAGCCGAGCCTGCGTCGCCTTCGTACTCGACGAGATCTACAAGCTGCTGCATCCGATGATGCCTTTCATGACCGAGGAACTGTGGGCGCAGACCGCCGGCGAAGGCAAGCAACGCCCCTCGCTGCTGTGCCATGCCGCGTGGCCGTCGCCGGATTTCGAAGACGCCGAGGCCGCCGCCGACATCAATTGGCTGGTCGACCTCGTCTCCGGCATTCGCTCCGTGCGTTCGGAGATGAACGTGCCGCCGGCAGCCATTGCACCGCTCGTCGTGGTGGGCGCCAATGCTGTGACACGCGAGCGCCTCGTTCGCGACGAGTCGGCGATCAAGCGGCTGGCGCGGGTCGGCGACATCTCGCTTGCCGAAGTCGCGCCCAAGGGGTCGGCGCAGATCGTGCTCAACGAGGCGACGATCTGCCTGCCGCTTGGCAGCCTGATCGATCTCGCCGCCGAGGCTGCACGGCTGCAGAAGGAGCTGGCCAAGGTGACCGAGGAGATCGCGCGCCTGCACAAGAAGCTGTCGAACGAAAGGTTCGTCGCCAGCGCGCCTGCCGAGATCGTCGATGCCGAGCGTGAAAAGCTCGCTGAATACCGCGATGCGCAGGACAAGCTGTCGGTCGCGCTAACCAGGGTTCGCGACGCCGGTTGAAGGTAGATTCGCGAGACTTTAGCCTTCTCTAAAGTGCTTGTTTTTCGCCTCGAAAATCAGCATGCCGTTGCGTTAATATTGACGTAAACGGAAGTTTTAGCCCCATTGTTGCCATAATGTAACAATGGGGCTCCTGGAGCCCAAAAAAGGCCTGTTTCGAGCCTTTTTGGATGGTTCTCTCTGTTTTTTGAGAGCCGCTCAGCCCTCACAGACCATTTTTCGGCCTTGCCGCACCCGGTTGCATTTCCTGGAAAATGCGCCTGGCCAATGTGTACATGTACGCCCGTGAATTCGTTGTTGCACCGTTAACCTGAATTGGTTCTAGCTTGATGCACTCGAATTCGGGGAGGACATTTCATGACTATTCTGCGACTGAAGGCGCTGCTGGGGGCGGGCTGCTTTTCGCTGGCGTTGATCGGGACGGCGATGAACTCGGCACATGCCGGCGGCCTGGAGCGCGGCGGCTACGATATCGATTTGCTGTTTGATCCGACGCCGTTCGCTACGGAAGCTGAAGCGACCTATGTCATGCCGGATCGCAAGTACAAGAATGCAACTGGTCCAGCCGGGTTTAATTTCCTCAATTCCACGGCCGATGGCGCCGAGGGCTATTGGGTTCCGCGCATCGGAGCCAAGGTCCAGGTTGTGCAGGGCGTCGACTGCATGGTTGACTATTCACAGCCATGGGGCGCGCACACAGCCCCCGGGGCGTCGTGGAACGGCGCGTTTTCCAACGTCGAAACGGATATCAAGAGCAACAACTACGCCGGCACCTGCTCCTACAAGTTCGATGTCGGCAAGGGCCAGCTCCGTTTTATCGGAGGCCTGTTCTACCAGGAAATTTCAGGCTTCAAGGAAAGCTTGGTGGGTTTCAATCCATTTGGGCCGTCACCGATCGGCCGCGTCGACCTGGAGGCCAACGGCTGGGGTTGGCGAGCCGGCGTCGCCTACGAAATCCCCGACATCGCGTTGCGTGCGAGCCTCGTCTACAATTCGAAAGTCAAGCTCGACAATATCTCGGGAACGCTCGATCTCACCAGTATCGGCGGGCAAATTATACCGATCTTCGGTGCGACGGAGTACATGCCGGATTCGGTGGAGTTGAAACTGCAGTCAGGCATCGCGCCCGGCTGGCTCGCTTTCGGCTCGATCAAGTGGGTCAACTGGAGCTTGCTGCAAAGCGTCCCGATCTGCCCAGTGGGCTTTCCGGCATCGTCATGCGTCACGGGTTCTCCGGTTGCTGTGACTTCGCTCGACCTGATGTACCGAGATGGCTGGACCGTTTCAGGTGGTGTCGGCCACAAGTTCAACGATCAGTGGAGTGCCGCTGGCCAGCTTTCCTGGGATCGTGGCACCTCGCATGGCTACGGCGCGCAGTCCGATACGTGGACCCTGGGTGGTGGCGTCGCCTATACACCGCGGCCCAATATCGAAGTGCGGCTTGCTGGAGCGATCGGCGTGCTGACCAGCGGCCACTCAGGGGAGTTGGCCGGTGAGAACGGATATGTCGCAGGCGAGGATGCTAGCTACGATTTCGGCAACGATCTGGTCACAGCGTTTTCTGGCGGTATCAAGATAAAGTTCTAAGCAACTGAAATTCTAGCAAAAGGCCGGGCGTTGCTCGGCCTTTTTCGTTTGAGCCGGCATCGCCCGTGCGCCCCGTATCCAAGCTGCGTTGCATATTAGCCGCACCTCTTTCACCTCGCGTGATTGTGACGTTTTGGCAACACTTTCTGAACAACCCCTGCGCTAGAAGTCAGGCCAGGGGGATTGCCCATTTCCCGCCATAAACCCGGCGCACCTCGATCTTGTCTCGGGATACGCGCCAAAAGGCTCGGCGATGGGGCAGGCCGCACCGCCCGCTTTGCAGGAAAGATGTGGGGCAAGGAAGAGTATGGACGCCAAAGTCATTTCCAAGGCCAAGCTCCCCAGCCGCTATGTGACTGTCGGTCCGGCGCGTGCGCCGCACCGTTCCTATCTCTATGCGATGGGCTTGTCGGCGGCCGAGATCGCGCAGCCGCTGGTCGGCGTCGCGTCCTGCTGGAACGAGGCGGCGCCCTGCAATATTTCGCTGATGCGCCAGGCACAGGTGGTCAAGAAGGGCGTCGCGGCGGCCAGCGGCACGCCGCGCGAATTCTGCACCATCACCGTCACCGACGGCATCGCCATGGGCCACCAGGGCATGAAATCGTCGCTGGTGTCGCGCGAGGTCATCGCCGATTCGGTCGAACTCACCATGCGCGGCCATTGCTACGACGCGCTGGTCGGGCTGGCCGGTTGCGACAAGTCGCTGCCCGGCATGATGATGGCCATGGTGCGCCTCAACGTGCCGTCGATCTTCATCTATGGCGGTTCGATCCTGCCCGGCAGCTATCGCGGCCGCCAGATCACCGTGCAGGATGTGTTCGAGGCTGTTGGCCAACACTCGGTCGGCACGATCGATGATGCCGAACTGCTTGAAATCGAGCAGGCCGCCTGTCCGTCGGCCGGCTCCTGCGGCGCCCAGTTCACCGCCAACACCATGGCCACCGTTGCCGAGGCGATCGGCCTGGCGCTGCCCTATTCCTGTGGCGCGCCGGCCCCCTATGAAATGCGCGACCGGTTCAATTTCGCCTCCGGCGAAAAGATCATGGAACTGATCGCGAAAAACATCCGGCCGCGCGACATCGTCACGCTGAAGGCGCTGGAGAATGCGGCGACCGTGGTCTCGGCCACCGGCGGTTCGACCAACGCGGCACTGCATCTGCCGGCGATCGCCCACGAGGCCGGCATCAAGTTCGACCTGTTCGACGTGGCCAAGATCTTCGAGAAGACGCCTTACATCGCCGACCTCAAGCCGGGCGGCAAATATGTCGCCAAGGACATGTTCGAGGCCGGCGGCATTCCGCTGCTGATGAAGACGCTGCTCGACCACGGCTATCTGCATGGCGACTGCATGACCGTGACTGGCCGCACTTTGGCCGAAAACATGCAGCACGTTGTCTGGAATGAGCATCAGGATGTGGTCCGCCCGGCCAACACACCCATTACCCAAACCGGCGGTGTCGTAGGTTTGAAGGGAAACCTTGCCCCCGAAGGCGCGATCGTGAAGGTCGCGGGCATGGCGGAGTTGAAGTTCTCCGGCCCGGCACGCTGCTTCGATTCGGAAGAGGAATGTTTCGAGGCGGTGACGCATCGCAACTACAAGGAGGGCGAGGTTCTCGTCATCCGTTACGAGGGGCCGCGCGGCGGCCCCGGCATGCGCGAGATGCTGTCGACGACGGCAGCGCTGTACGGCCAGGGCATGGGCGGCAAGGTGGCGCTGATCACCGACGGGCGCTTCTCGGGCGCGACGCGCGGTTTCTGCATCGGCCATGTCGGCCCCGAGGCAGCCGTAGGCGGCCCGATCGGACTGCTCAGGGATGGTGACGTGATCTCGATCGACGCGGTGAGCGGCACGATCGACGTGGCGTTGTCCGATGGCGAACTGGCGGCGAGGGCAAAGAATTGGAAGGCGCGCGCGACCGACTATCAGTCGGGCGCGATATGGAAATATGCACAGACGGTAGGGCCGGCGCGCGATGGCGCGGTGACCCATCCGGGCGGTGCAAAAGAAACACACTGTTATGCGGACATCTGAGTTGTTGAAGTCAACACCAGAGTTGTTGAGGTCGTCTGTCTTTTCGGCACTGGTCGTGGCCGCCACATTTGGCGCGACCTTTGGCGCCGTGGGCCAGGCCATGGCCTTCGACGACAAGGTGTTCGACGACAAGACCGGGGTGAAGCCGCAATCCAGCCCCTGGGCGGTCTTCCAGTTCGGCTTCTCCGCCTACAAGAACGGCCACAAGGAACAGGCTGCCGAGGCCTACAAATACGCTGCCGAAAACGGCCAGATCGGTGCCACCTGGAAGCTTGCCCGCATGTATGCCGAGGGCGACGGCGTGGCGCGCGACGACTATGAGGCGTTCAAGTTCTTCTCCGAGATCGTCGATCAGGACGTCGAGCCCGGCTCGCCTGAGGAAAGCTATGTCTCCGACGCGCTGGTGGCGCTTGGCGACTATTTGCGCACGGGCATTCCCGGCAGCCCGGTCGCCGAGAACGAGGTGGCGGCCCAGGAATATTACATGCGCGCCGCCGCCAACTACCGCAATCCGAACGCGCAGTTCGAGATGGGGCAGATGTTCCTGAAGGGCGAGGGCGGCGTGAAGGCCAGCGTCAAGCAGGCCGGGCGCTGGTTCCAACTCGCCGCCGAGAAAGGCCATGCCGGCGCCCAGGCGACACTGGGCCATTTGTTGTTCCAGAGCGGCAAGATCGTTCGCGGCCTGGCGATGATGACGGCAGCGCTCGAACGCGCTTCACCGGCTGACCAGCCCTGGATCCGCGGCATGCAGGAAGAGGCATTTGCCACCGCCGGCGAGGCCGACCGCCGCACCGCCATCTCGCTGGCCGATGATATCCTCACCAAGGGCAACAACGCGGACCAGTAGTCTCGCGGCCGCGTCAGCTTCACCAGCAGCACTCGATTTTCGGCCGTGATCAGTTCTCGATCGGCTCCGCCGGCACCATGCTGGGCGCCGGCGTCGAGATCGGCTTGACATGGGGGTGTGGCGCCAAGGTGTTTTCCGGGCAGCTATCCCCGATCTTCGTCCACGATGTGTTGTTGAGCACCATGTCGCAGCGGGCCAGATGGCTCTGTTCGGCCACCGTCAGGCAGGCGATCTGACCGATCTGGTAGGATTTTCCATTGGCCAGGCATTCCTGGTCGGCAAATGCCGCACCGGGAGCGGCCATGGCAAATGCCAGGCCGATCGGACAAAGATGAAATCGTGTGCTCATGGAACCCCAGCCGCCATGCTGGCCCGCAATGAACGGCGCGAAATGTGGCGATATGAGGTCCAGCGCCTGCGTGCCCGACGAGGGTTCTCTCAGGCCGGCTGAAGCGCGAGATCGATCGCCACCGGGACGTGATCTGACGGTTTTTCCCAGGCGCGCACGTGCTTTTCGATCGACGCGGACGAAAACCGGTTGGCGGCTTCCGGCGACAAAAGCAGGTGGTCGATGCGGATGCCGTTGTTCTTCTGCCAGGCGCCGGCCTGATAGTCCCAGAACGTGTAGGTGTCGCGCGCGTCGGTGACCGCGCGCACCGCCTCGGTGAAACCAAGGTTGAGCAGCCGCCGGAAGGCTTGTCGCGTCTGCGGCTGGAACAGCGCGTCGCCCAGCCAGTTCTCCGGAAACCGCGCGTCGATCCGCTCGGGAATCACGTTGTAGTCGCCGGCGAGCACCAGAGCCTCCTCCAGCCTCAGCCGCTCTTCGGCCCAGCGCTCCAGCCGCGCCATCCACGACAGCTTGTAGGGAAACTTCTTCTCGTCATCGATTGGATTGCCGTTCGGCAGATAGAGCGAGGCGACGCGCAAGGCGCCCTTGTCGGTCGAGAAAACCCCTTCGATGAAACGCGCCTGTTCATCGGCATCGTCGCCAGGCAGGCCCCGGATGACTTCGTCGAAGCGCAGCTTCGACAACAGGGCGACGCCGTTGAAACCCTTTTGGCCGTGCGTTTCGACATTGTAGCCAAGCGCCTCGATCTCGGCGCGCGGGAATTGCTCGTCGACGGTCTTGATCTCCTGCAGGCAGACGATGTCGGGTGCGCTCTCGGTCAGCCAATGGGTGAGGTTGCCAATGCGGGCGCGGACACCGTTGATGTTCCAGGTGACGATTTTCATGGCGGTCTCGATGCTGTTCAGTTGGATTCTTGCGGCGGATGGCGTTCGACGAGGCCAATCGTATTGCCAGCCGGGTCCTTTAGGAAGGCCATCCATTCGCTTTCCCCCGCTGGACCGAACTGGCCCTCTGTGTCGCGATGGACAAGTGTTGGCGGCGCGGTGAAGGGCACGCCGGCCGCGATCGCAGAGGCATGGAAGTCATCGAGGCCCGATATGTCGAGATAGACGGTTCCGGCCGGTATGCCGTCGGTGAACAGCAGCCTGATATCGCCGGCCATGATGAAGGCGATGCCTGGCGGGTCAAAGCGCGCATGAACCGCCATGCCGAGCACGTCGCGCCAGAAAGCCAGCGTGGCGTCGAGATCACGGCCGGCCGACAGCGCGATCTGACGGACCGCACCAATGGCAGGCATTCTATATGGAGAAACTCGTGCCGCAGCCGCAGGAGGCGACGGCGTTCGGGTTGCGGATCTGGAATGACTGGCCCATCAGATCGTCGACGAAATCGATCACAGAGCCGCCCATATAGACCAGCGACAGGTCGTCGATCAGCACGGTGGCGCCGTCCTTCTCGATGGCGACGTCATCGTCATTGCGCGTATCGACCAGATCGAACTTGTAGGAGAAGCCCGAGCAGCCGCCGCCTTCGACCGACACGCGCAGCGCCGTCTTGCCGGCCTCGTTCGAGACAATCCTGGCGATCCGCTTGGCGGCGGCCTCGGTCATATCGACTTTCATGGCAGTCTTGGCATCAGCGCCCATGGGCGTCACCTTGCTTTCGGTTTCACATGATAGGTATGAAGCGCGAGGGGCCAAGTCAACCTGGCTAAGTCAAACGCGGCAGCATCAGCCATGACCAACGAGTTGGGCGACATCGGATTCGGCTATCGGCCGCGCGCCGCCTATGCCTGCGATCCGGCAAAGTCGCGCGGACGGCTGTTCGACGAGGTGGAAAGCCCGACCCGCACGCCATTCCAGCGTGACCGTGACCGCATCATTCATTCGACGGCCTTCCGGCGGCTCAAGCACAAGACGCAGGTCTTCATCGCGCATGAAGGCGACCACTATCGCACCCGGCTGACCCATTCGATCGAAGTGGCGCAGATCGCGCGCGCCTTGGCACGGGCGCTGCGCGGCGACGAGGATCTCGCTGAGGCGGTGGCGCTGGTGCATGATTTCGGCCACACGCCCTTTGGCCACACCGGCGAGGACGCGCTGAACGAGAAGATGGCCGCCTGGGGCGGCTTCGACCACAACGCGCAATCGCTGCGCATCGTGACGAGGCTGGAGGCGCGCTACGCCGAGTTCGATGGGCTCAACCTGACCTGGGAAACCCTGGAAGGCCTGGTCAAGCACAATGGGCCGCTGACGGACGCCAACGGCAAGGGTCTGAAAGGGCCGGTGCCGCAGGCGATCCGTGATTACTCTGAACTGCACGATCTCGAACTCGACCGGTTCGCCGGCATCGAGGCGCAATGCGCGGCGATCGCCGACGATATAGCCTACAACACGCATGACATCGATGACGGTTTGAGGGCAGGGCTACTGACGCTGGACATGCTGGAGACGGTTTCGCTGCCGGGAACGATCCTGAAAGGCGTTCGCTCACGCTATCCCTCCCTCGATGATGTTCGCACCGGCCACGAGCTGATGCGGCGGCAGATAACCGCCATGGTCGAGGACGTGATCAAGTCGACGACTGCCAATCTCGATCGCATCAGGCCGCGGAGCGCCGATGCAGTGAGGGCAGCTGGCGAGACGATGGTGGTTTTCTCGGCCGAAATGGCTGCCTTGGAGAAAGAACTGAAGGCCTTCCTGTACAAGCACCTCTACCGGCACGCGGAGGTTATGCGGGTGCGCGCGGACGCCGAGCAGATCGTCAAAAATCTGTTTGACGCCTATTTCGCCGATCCGCGCGCCATGCCGGACGGCTGGCGCGAGGGGCTGGATCGGGCCGACGACCGCATCAAGGCGCGCAGCGTCGCCGACTTCCTGGCGGGTATGACCGACACCTACGCACTCAAGGAACACCGGCGTTTGTTTGACCATACGCCTGAATTGGGCTAGGGCGGGCTCGATTTTGCCGGCCACCGAGCCGGATTCGCTGCAAAGCCGCCAGAGCCAGACCCCAGAGTCACACAAATGAACATCTTCGCCGATTTCACCGCGCGAATCATAAAAGCCGTCGAAGCGCTTGATCTGAAAGATAAGGACGGCGTTTCGCCTGACCTGTCGCGCATTGCCGTCGAGCCGCCGCGCGACGCCAGCCACGGCGACCTGGCGACCAATGCGGCGATGGTGCTGGCCAAGCCGACCGGCCAGAACCCGCGCGCGCTGGCCGAAAGACTGGCGCAGGCGCTGCGTGACGACAAGGATGTCGCGGCGACGGAAGTGGCAGGGCCCGGTTTCGTCAATCTCAGGCTCAAGGACGGCTTTTGGCAGACACATCTGACCGCACTGCTCGGCGAGGGCCGCAACTATGGCCGCTCGACGGTTGGCGGCGGCAGGAAGACCAATGTCGAATATGTCTCGGCCAATCCGACCGGGCCGATGCATGTCGGCCATTGCCGGGGTGCTGTCGTCGGCGACGCGCTTGCCAATCTGATGGCCTTCGCCGGCTACGACGTGACCAAGGAATATGTCATCAACGACGCCGGCTCGCAGATCGACGTGCTCGGCCGTTCCGCATTCCTGCGCTACCGCGAAGCGCTGGGCGACGATATCGGCGAAATACCCGCTGGTCTCTATCCCGGCGATTACCTGGTGCCCGTCGGCCAGGCGCTGGTCGCGGAATTCGGCCGCTCGCTTCTGCAGATGCCCGATGACGAGGCGCTCGCCATCGTCAAGGATCGCACCATCGATGCGATGATGGCGATGATCCGCGAGGACCTGGCGATGCTCAACGTGCATCACGACGTGTTCTTCTCCGAGCGCACGCTGCACGCCGACAATGCCAGGAAGATCCGCTCGGCGATCAACGATTTGACGCTGAAGGGCCATATCTACAAGGGCAAGCTGCCGCCGCCCAAGGGCGAGAAACCCGACGACTGGGAGGACCGCGAGCAGACGCTGTTCCGCTCGACCGCGGTCGGCGACGACATGGACCGGGCGCTGGTCAAGTCCGATGGCTCGTTCACCTATTTCGCCGCCGACGTCGCCTATCTCAAGGACAAGGTCGATCGCGGCTTCGTCGACCTGATCTATGTGCTCGGCGCCGACCATGGCGGCTACGTAAAGCGGCTGGAGGCTTTGGCGCGGGCGATTGCCGGCGACGAGGTGAAGCTCACTGTCCTGCTGTGCAATCTGGTCAAGCTGTTTCGCGAGGGCGAACCGGTGCGCATGTCGAAGCGGTCGGGCGATTTCGTGACGCTGCGCGAAGTGGTGGAGGAGGTCGGCCGCGACGCGATCCGCTTCATGATGCTCTACCGCAAGAACGATGCGCCGCTGGATTTCGATTTCGCCAAGGTGACCGAGCAGTCCAAGGACAATCCGGTGTTCTATGTCCAGTACGCCTCGGCGCGCTGTCATTCGGTGTTCCGGCAGGCGAGCGAGCAACTGGGCGAAGCCAATTTCGACCGCAACAGCCTGGCGTCGGCCGCGGCATTGCTGACCGATGAGGGCGAGATCGGCCTGATCCGCAAGCTCGCCGAATACCCGCGGCTGATCGAGTCCGCCGCCCTTGCGCTCGAGCCGCATCGGCTGGCATTTTACCTCTATGATCTGGCTTCCAGCTTCCACGGACACTGGAACCGTGGCACGGATAATCCGGACTTACGTTTTGTTAAGGTTAACGACCGACAATTGACGCATGCCAGACTAGGGCTGGTGCAGGCTGTTTCGGACGTTTTGACGTCCGGCCTGACGTTGATCGGGGCCGCCGCGCCCACCGAAATGCGTTAGGTTTGACTAAATAACCTGTCACCTTTTGCCCACATTGCGCTGGTAAGGGCCAACCCTACGCGACGTCCATGGCGTCCGAATGAGTGCGAGTTCGGGAACAATAATGGCAGACAGAACCCAGCTGAGAGTAGCCGACAACAACGACATCGCTGACGATGATCCGTTCGCGGAACTGACCAGGATCATGGGATTCGACCCGCGCCAGCCGGTCAGGCCGCAATCGCCCGCCCAGCCGCAGGCCCCAGCCGCCGATCGCGGGCTCGAAGAGGGCGATTTCGATATCGATCTCGAGAAAGAAATGATGGGCGAGTTCGGCGCTGACGACAGCGACGCCGCTCCGGTTGTCCAGGCTCATGAGCCGACCTTCGTGCATGAGCCGGCATTCCAAGCGGCTGACGCCAGCGCGATGGACGACGAGCTTTCGGTGTCGCTCGACGACGATTTCCAACTGGACATGGCTGAGATCGACGGCCACGTCGCCGGCACCAGCCATGCGGTCGCAGCTGAAGCCGCGCCGTCCGTCGAGCCGGCTTTCGCGTCTGATTTTGACGATGCCGTCGCCGGTTCGCTTGAGGACGTCTCCCCCTTCGAGGACGATCAGTCGATGGCGGACGAGCTTGCCACTTCGCTCGACCAGGACCTCCGGATCGATGAGGAAGCCGAAGAGGCCCAATACGCCGTTGCCGACACGCCCGCTTCTGTCGAGCCAGTTGCCTCCGATGACGCATTCGACGATGCGGTGGCAGTCTCGCTTGAAGACGAGCTGGTGCTCGACGACCATTCGGCGGCCGAACAGTCATTCGTGGTCGCCGAGCCCGTCGAGTATCCCATGCCGGAGCAGGCGGCGGCGCGTGACGGCCATGCAATCTCCGATGAGAGCTTTGCCGGCCATTTCGACGACGCCATGGCTGATGTCGACATGGATTTCGACGTTCGCGCGGATGGGCCGAATGCCTTCGACGAGCCGCCAACGCATGATGCGTTTGCCGATGTCGCTGACGCGAAGGGCGAGCTTCCCAGCCCTGAGGGCGTGCCGGACGATGCTTTTGACCTGAATTTGGACGACGCGTTTGCCGAAACGGTCGAAGAGCCGGTCACAGAGGTTGCCGCCGTTGCCGCCCAGCCGGCGGCGCCGGAAGCTTACATCGCAGCCGCGGTGCATGCCCCGACCGCGGACGAACGGAGCCTGGAAGACGAGTTGAATGCGCTGCTGGGTGCCATGACGGCGCGCGCAGTGCCGGTGGCCAGTGAGCCCGTCACGGCTCAGCCGGCTGTCGCCGCCCTGCCGCCTGTTGCCGAGACCACCGAGGAGCCGGCCGACCTTGTCGGCGACCTCGACTGGGATCTTGACGAACCCGCGCCTGAGCAGGACCGGCATGTTGGCACGGCCCAAGCGGCCGATGCGGATATTGACGACCTTATGCTTGATGAACTCCAGGATGCGACCTGGAACACGGTTGGCGATGTCGATTTCGACGATGATGCGTTCGACGCGGCTTTGCCCAAAGATCTTGATCCGCGTGACGAAGCCGCCGACCGGGACAATTCGGCGGATTCTCTCGATTGGCTTGCGGAGCGTTCCCAACCCGCAGAGCCGACGCGTTCGTGGAGCCGCGTGACGCCGGTTCCGCAACAGCCTTCATTCAGCGCTCAGCCTGCGTTTGGTGCTCAGCCGGCCGCTTCGGTGGCATCCGTGGCCGCCGCGCCGGCAGTCACCGCCATGACATCCTACCGTTCGTCCGAGCCGGTCGAGGCCGTGGCTCCCGCTGCCCCGGTGTCCGCGCCGCAATCGCGCCAGCCGGCGCATTACGAAGGCATGCCCGACGTCGAAACGGTCGATGTACCCGAGCGTGTCGTCGCGCTGGCGGACGATCTCGATATTCCCGAACTGCACTTCGACGAAGACCAGCCAGCGTCGCCTGGCTACGACGATCTCGATGCGGAGTTCTCCAGCCTCCTCTCCGAGATGAACGCGGTGGAGGTCGCTGCCGCCCCCACAGGCAATGTGGCCGGCGCGTCTTACGATGATGACTCCTATGCCGCGGGCTTCAAGCCGGGCTATGACAGCCTCAAGCCGGCATATGACAGGGTCAAGCCGGGCTATGATGGGATCAAGCCGGGCTATGAGCCGGAAGCGCGGACCTATGCCGCGCGGCCGATGGACATGTCCGCCCGCGCGGCGGCGCCCACGGGTTATGCCGACGCCTCCGGCTTCGACCTCGACAGTCTGCCAGGGAGCCAGCCGGTTTCGCAAGCCGATGATTTCACCGTCGATGAACTCGACTACGATCCTGAACTCGACGAGGCTATGGCCGTTCCGGGTCTCGGCGAGCGTGAGGCCGCGAGGCCGACGCGCGGACGCGGCCTGTTCATCGCCGCGATTGTCGGCGCGGTCGCGGTCGCGGGCGGTCTCGGCGCCTTTGCGCTGTCTTTTGGCGGCAAGGGCGGCAGCGAAGCACCTGTCATCGTCAAGGCCGATAACGCGCCGATCAAGGTCAAGCCGGAGAATCCGGGCGGCGCCGTGGTGCCCAACCAGAACAACAAGGTCTATGACGCGGTCAGGGGCGCCAAGCCAGCCGAGCCGGTCCAGGAAAAGCTGGTCACCAACGTCGAAGAGCCGGTGGACGTGCAGGCGAAGGACCCGGCCCGCGCCATCGATCTTTCGCCGGACCAGAATGCAGCTGCCGCTGGAACCGATGTCGGCAATGCCGCGCCGATGTCCGGCGCCGCTTCGGCCGACAACACGGCGCCAGCGCCCAAGTCCGAGGACCGCATCGCGCAGGTGCTGCAGGACGCCGACAAGGGCACCAATGCCGATGTCGTCGCCGTTGCGCCGCGCAAGGTGAGGACCATGGTGGTCAAGTCGGACGGTTCGCTGGTGCCGCGTGAAGATCCGGCAGCGCCCGCCGCGCCGCTAGTGGCCGCTACCGAGCCGGTCGATCCGGCGCCGCAGCATGTTGCTCCGGCGGCGCAAGCCGACGCGGACCAGACCGGCACCGTGGCGCCTGCCGCCGCCCAGGCGGACGACGAGCCGGCCCTCAAGCCGGTCGCCAAGCCGAAAGCCGAGGCCCAATCGGCGAACACGCCGGCAAAGGTTCCGCTCGCGCCGCAGCGTCCGTCCGACCAGCCGGTCGATGTTGTCGGCGAGGTCAAGCCCGATCAGGTTGCGTCCATAGATCCGGCATCGACCGCGGCCGGCGGTGGCTCGTGGTCGATGCAGATCGCCTCGCAGCCGACCGTCGAAAGCGCCCAGTCCAGCTATCAGGATCTGCAGCGCCGCTATGGCAGCGTGCTTGCCGGGCGTACCGCCAACATCGTCAAGGCCGAGATCGCCGGCAAAGGCACGTTCTACCGCGTGCGCGTTCCGGCCCAGTCACGCAATGACGCGATCAATTTGTGCACCAGCTACAAGGCCGCCGGCGGCAACTGCTTCGTCTCGCGCTAAAGCCGGAGCCAACCATCAAAAGCCGGCGCGGTCCACCGCGCCGGCTTTTTTCATGGGGAAAGCAGATCCGGCATTGTCCCGGATGAATCCCTGGCGATTCCCTTTGATCGCACAAAGCCCTAAACTGCCGACATGACCGAATCAAAATCCATGATCCTCGGCTGTGCCGGGAAATCGCTTACCCGCGAAGAAATCAATTTCTATCGCAATGAATGCCCGTGGGCCTTCATCCTGTTTGCGCGCAACATTGGCGAGACTGAACAGATCCGCGATCTGGTCGCCGAGATGCGGGACTGCATAGGGCGTCCGGACGCGCTGGTGTTCATCGATCAGGAAGGCGGCCGTGTGCAGCGCTTGCGACCGCCGCTGGCACCGAACTATCCCGCCGGCGGCGCGCTCGGCGCGCTGTGGCGCGACGATCATGATGCCGGCGCCCGAGCGGCCTGGCTGATGGCGCGGCTGCATGCCTTCGACCTGCTGCGCTACGGCATCACAGCCGATTGCCTGCCGGTGCTCGATGTGCCGATCGAAGGCGCCAGCGATGTCATCGGCGCGCGGGCCTATGGCAAGGATCCGCGACCGGTGATCGAGCTCGGCCGCGCAGCCGCGGAAGGGCTGATGTCGGGCGGCGTGCTGCCGGTCATGAAGCATATTCCGGGTCATGGACGTGCCTTTGCCGACACGCATTTCGAACTGCCGGTGGTCAATGCCTCGCTCAGCGATCTGCAGCGGCATGATTTCGCCCCGTTCAAGGAGCTTAGCCATCTGCCGATGGCGATGACAGCCCATGTCGTCTACAGCGCGATCGACCCCAACAATCCGGCGACCACCTCCGGCAAGGTCATCGACGAGATCATCCGGCGCGAAATCGGCTTCGACGGACTGCTGATGAGCGACGACACCTCGATGAAGGCACTTTCTGGGGATTTCCCGACAAAGGCGGCCTCGATCCTTGCGGCGGGGTGCGATCTGGTCCTTCACTGCAACGGCGTTTTTGAGGAGATGGCCGGCATCGCATCGCGGACCACGGGGCTTGAGGGCACGTCGCTGGAGCGCGCAAAGCGGGCGCTGACCTATATAAAGAACCGTGACACGGTTGAAGAAACCGAAATACGTGCCGAATTCGCCACCTACTTCGATGCGGTGGCATAGCAAAGGGAAAGCGACAGGCAGTGGCGGAAACATTGGAAAGCAAGGCCGCGAAGGCCGCACCGATGGACCGTCTGTGGGCCGAGAATGACGATTCACGCGTTACCGGCGACCCGTCGCTGGTTGTCGACGTGGCCGGCTTCGAAGGTCCGCTTGATCTTCTGCTGCATCTTGCCCGCACCCAGAAGGTCGATCTGGCTCGCATTTCGATCCTGGCGCTGGTCGAGCAATATCTGACCTTTGTCGAGACGGCGAGGGCGCTCAGGCTGGAGCTTGCCGCCGACTATCTGGTGATGGCGGCGTGGCTGGCCTTCCTCAAGTCCAAGCTCCTGATCCCCAAGCAGCCCGGCGACGAGGGCGAAAGCGGCGAGGAACTGGCGGCGGTGCTGCAGTTCCGTCTGAAGCGGCTGGAAGCCATGCGCGACGCCTCGGCGCGCCTGGTCAACCGCAACCGGCTCGGCCGCGACGTGTTCGCGCGCGGCATGCCGGAAATGGTCATCGTCGAAAAGCGTAACGCCTATTCGGCCTCGCTCTACGATCTCTTGACCGCCTATGCCCAGCAGCGCCAGAAGCAGGCGATCAACAATGTGACCATCGCCAGGCGCGGTGTCTGGTCGCTCAAGGACGCGCGCGACATCCTGACCCGCCTGGTCGGGGCTGCAAGCGACTGGACGGCGCTGGAAAGTTTTCTGATCGCATACATGACCAGTCCCGAGGAGCGGCGCACGGCGATCGCCAGTTCGTTTGCGGCCACGCTGGAGCTGGTGCGCGACGGCACGATGGACGTGCGGCAGGATCAGACGTTCGCGCCGATCTACCTGCGCGGCCGCACGCAGGCATTCAAGGCAGTCGAGGTGGCATCATGAGCGAACGCGCCAACGCTTCGGTTGTCCCGTTCAAGGTCGGCGATGAACCCGAAGAGGAGTCGCTTTCCCAGGATCCGGCCGAGCAGCAGCTACAGAACCCGGCCGAACGGCTGCATCTGGCCGAGGCCGTGCGCATGGCCGAGGCGATCGTGTTCGCCAGCGCCGAACCCGTCAGCGAAAAGCAGCTTGCGGCCCGCCTCCCTGACGGCATCAACATCGCCCTGGCCATGGCCGAGCTGCAGCAGATCTATGCGCGGCGCGGCGTCAATCTGGTGCGTGTCGGCGACGCCTGGGCGTTCCGCACCGCCGGCGACCTGGCCTTCCTGATGAGCCGCGATACCGTCCAGCAAAGGAAGCTCTCCCGCGCGGCTCTCGAAGTGCTGGCGATCATTGCCTATCACCAGCCGGTGACGCGTGCCGAGATCGAGGACATCAGGGGCGTGGAGACCTCAAAAGGCACGCTCGACACGCTCCTGGAAACAGAATGGGTGCGCATGCGCGGACGGCGAAAGACGCCCGGACGCCCAGTCACTTACGGCACGACGGAGACCTTCCTCGACCATTTCGCGCTGGAAGCGATTCGCGATCTTCCCGGCATGGAGGAACTGAAGGGGGCTGGACTGCTTTCGGGCCGCATGCCGTCGAATTTCTCCATTCCGCAGCCGCCGGCCGATCCCGACGCATTGACCGACGACGAGGATGCGCTGACCGATATCGATCTTGAGGAACTCGGCCTGCTGACGCCGCGCGTCACGGAAGATTGACTGGCATTGGCGGCGAACTTGATGAGGATGCGCGGATTCGTAGCGGGCGTTCCCGTCGAAAATGCGTGACATCCGTCACCCTTTCATAAACTCTGTCGCAGTTGTGTTTGAATCCCAACGCGAAAACGCATAGATCATCGCCAGGGAAAACATTCGAGAGAGATTTGCTATGGGTTCATTTTCGATTTGGCATTGGCTGATCGTGCTGGTGATCGTGCTTTTGGTGTTCGGCCGCGGCAAGATTCCCGAGCTGATGGGCGATATGGCCAAGGGCATCAAGAGCTTCAAGAAGGGCATGGCCGACGACGAGGTTGCCGAAGACAAGCGCACCGTCGAACACCGTGCCGACGAGACTGTTGCGGCCGCGAAGGAAAAAGCCAGCAAGAGCTGAGCCCAAGGTTCTAGTCGGAACAGAGTGCCATGTTTGAAGTCGGCTGGACCGAAATGCTGGTCATCGCGATCGTCATGATCGTGGTCGTCGGACCCAAGGATTTGCCCAATATGCTGCGCACCTTCGGCCGCACGACGGCGAAGCTGCGCGCCATGGCGTCCGATTTCCAGAAACAGTTCAACGAGGCGCTGAAGGAAGCCGAACTCGACGACGTCAAGAAGTCAGTCGACGAGCTCAGGGGTCTCAGCCCGATGGCCGAGATCAGGAAGCAGCTCAATCCGTTCGAACAGGCCGCGGCCGACGTTCGCTCCGGCGTGGATGCGGCGATGAAGCCGAAGCCGGCAGCCGATCCGGCAAGCTCTGTCGCATCGACCCCGCAGGCGGCCGAGCCGTTGAAGAACGGTGCAACGACCATGCCTGGCGTCAACGGGCCGGAAGCAGCGCCAGCAGCGCCGGTTTTTCCGGCAATGACCGACGAATCGGTGGTGACCTCGTCAGCGCCGGCGGAACCCGTTGCGGCACCGAAGGCGTCCGCGGCGAAGAAACTAACCAAGCCTGCACCGGCAAAAGCGACGCCGGCTGCAAAAGCTTCGGCAAATGGTGTAAAGGTTGCCGCGAAGGCAGCGTCTGCGTCCAAGACGCCGGCGAAGGCCGTGACAACGGCACAGCCTGAAACGCTCAGGGCCAAGACGCCCGCTGCGGCCAAGGCTATCGCGGCCAAGACTGTAGCGACCAAGACGGGGGCGAAAGCCGAACCGAAGCTTGCAGCGGTGAAGAAGCCGGTGGCCAAGAAGACGGCTGGAGCCGCCAAGTGAGCGTTTCGGACACCGAAAAGGACGAGATCGAGAAATCGTCGGCGCCGCTGATGGAGCATCTGATCGAGTTGCGCCGGCGGCTGATCTGGTCGCTGGGCGGCTTCTTCGTTGCCTTCCTGGTCTGTTTCTTCTTCGCCAAGAAACTGTTCAACCTCCTGGTCGTGCCGTTCAAATGGGCGACGCAATGGGCAGGGCTCGATCCGCACAAGGTCGAGCTGATCTACACGGCGCCGCAGGAATTCTTCTTCACCCAGGTCAAGCTCGCCATGTTTGGCGGCATGGTGATCGCCTTTCCGCTGATCGCCACGCAGATCTACAAGTTCATCGCGCCCGGCCTCTACAAGAACGAGCGCAACGCCTTTCTGCCGTTCCTGATCGCGTCGCCGATCCTGTTCCTGATGGGTGCATCGCTGGTCTATTTCTTCTTCACGCCGATGGTGATGTGGTTCTTCCTCGCCATGCAGCAGGCAGGCACCGACGATCAGGTGCAGATTTCGCTGCTGCCGAAAGTGTCGGAATATCTCAGCCTGATCATGACGCTGATCTTCTCCTTCGGCCTGGTGTTCCAGCTGCCGGTGGTGACCAGCCTGATGACGCGTGTCGGCATGCTGTCGTCCAAGGGGCTGGCCGAGAAACGCAAATGGGCGATCGTCATCGCCTTCGTCGTCGCAGCCGTGCTGACGCCGCCCGATCCGATGAGCCAGATCGGTCTGGCCATCCCGACCATTCTTCTCTACGAGGTCTCCATCTGGGCTGCCCGGCTGATCGAGCGCGATCAGGAAAAGCAGCGCGTGGCACGCGAGAAGCAGGACGCGGCGGACGAGGTGGCGGACAAAGCACCGGACGAGCCCCCGGCCCCCGCCTCCTCATAGGCAACAGAGCGGCTGCAGCGGCGGAAAAACATAGTCGTCGCCCCGCCCATCTTGCATCGATCTCGGATGCGGTTTACGCCCTCTGGCTGAAACGCATCGCGCTCAAAGCGATGCGTTTCAGTTTTGTTTTGAGCATGTCGTTGTCCCAAAATCGCTGTGCACTTTTGGGCGACATGCTACCCAGGAGCGTTCAAACCATGCTTGACATCAAATGGATTCGCGACAACCCGAAGGCCCTTGTCGAGGCGCTGGTGAAGCGCTCGTGGTCGGCCGGTGAGGCGCAGTCCATGGTCGACGGACTGATCGCCTCGGACGAGGCGCGGCGCGAGCACGTTACCGAACTGCAGACCAAGCAGGAGCGCCGCAATGCCGCGTCGAAGGAGATCGGTAACGCCATGCGTTCGGGCGATGCCGCCTTGGCCGAAAAGCTGAAAGCCGAAGTCGGCGAGATCAAGGTCTTCATCCAGAACGGCGAGGCGCGCGAACGCGAGCTCGACAAGGCGCTGACCGATGCGCTGGCAGTGCTTCCCAACGTGCCGTTCGACGACGTGCCTGTCGGCAAGGACGAGCACGACAATGTCGTCAAGCACCTCGTCGGCAAGGTGCCGACGCGGCCGAACTGGGTGAAGGAGCACTTTGAGATCGGCGAAGCGCTCGGCATGATGGATTTCGAGCGCGCGGCAAAGCTGTCGGGCTCGCGCTTTACGGTGCTGAAAAGCGGACTGGCCCGGATGGAACGTGCGCTCGGCCAGTTCATGCTGGACCTGCATACGACCGAACACGGCTACGAGGAAGTCATCCCGCCGTTGATGGTCAAGGACGATGTTCTGTTCGGCACCAACCAATTGCCTAAGTTCGAGGAAGATCTGTTCTTCACGCCGCACGGGGAGGGCAGGCTTGGCCTGATCCCGACCGCCGAGGTCCCACTCACCAACCTTGTGCGTGAAGAAATCACCGCGCATGAAAAACTGCCGCTGCGCTACACCGCGCTGACGCCGTGCTTCCGTTCGGAAGCGGGTTCGGCCGGGCGCGACACGCGCGGCATGCTGCGCCAGCATCAGTTCTACAAGGTCGAGCTGGTGTCGATCACCGATCAGGAATCGTCGTTTGCCGAGCACGAGCGGATGACGCAATGCGCCGAGGAAGTGCTGAAGCGGCTCGGCCTGCCGTTCCGCACCATGACGCTGTGCACTGGTGACATGGGGTTTGGTGCGCGCAAGACCTACGACATCGAGGTCTGGCTGCCCGGCCAGAACGCCTATCGCGAGATCTCGTCCTGCTCGGTGTGCGGCGATTTCCAGGCGCGCCGCATGGACGCGCGCTACAAGGACAAAGACGGCAAGGGCAACCGCTTCGTGCACACGCTCAACGGCTCGGGCACAGCCGTTGGCCGCGCGCTCATCGCCGTCATCGAAAACTACCAGAATGAAGATGGCAGCGTAACCATTCCTGAAGTGCTGCGGCCTTACATGGGCGGTCTGGAAAAGATCGAAGCGAAATAATGCGCATTCTCCTGACCAATGACGACGGCATTCATGCCGAGGGACTGGCGTCGCTCGAACGCGTCGCACGTACGCTGTCCGACGATGTCTGGGTGGTGGCGCCCGAGCAGGACCAGTCCGGCTATGCGCATTCGCTGTCGATCTCGGAGCCGCTGCGGCTGCGCAAGATTGGCGAGAAGCATTTTGCCGTGCGCGGCACGCCGACGGATTGCGTCATCATGGGCGTCAAGAAGATCCTGCCTGGCGCACCCGACCTGATCCTGTCCGGCATCAATTCGGGCGCCAACATCGCCGACGATGTCACCTATTCCGGCACCGTCGCCGGCGCCATGGAGGGTGCGCTGCTCGGCATCCGCTCGATCGCGCTCAGCCAGGGCTACAGCTATGTCGGCGAAGATCGCGTCGTGCCTTACGAGACGACAGAGGCGTTGGCGCCGGCGTTGCTGAAGAAACTTGTCGCGACGCCGTTGCCGGACGGCGTGCTGCTCAACGTCAATTTTCCCAATTGCACGCCCGAGGAGGTCGCCGGCACGGTGGTCACCTCGCAAGGCAAGCTGGTGCACAGCCTTTGGGTCGACGAGCGCCGCGACGGGCGCGGCCTGCCTTACTACTGGCTGCGCTTCGGCGGCGAGCCGGTCGAGGGCAAGCAAGGCACCGATCTCTACGCCTTGCGCAACAGGCTGGTGTCGGTGACGCCGCTGCAGCTCGACCTGACCGCGCATGAAATCCGTGACCAATTGAGCAAGGCGCTTGCATGAACCAGGGCCTCCCGATCGATGACCGCGAAGGTTTTGCTGCCTTTCTGCTGCGTCTGCGCGGTCGGGGGACTGTGCCGAAGGCGCTGATCGCGGCCTTCGAGGCGACGCCGCGGCGCGGCTTCCTGGCGGCCCAGTTCCATCAGATCGCCTGGTCGGACCGTATGCTGCCGATCGAATGCGGCGAGGCGATCGAAGGTGCCGACATGCAGGCGGCGGTGATCGCGGCGCTCGCTATCGAGCAGGGCAACCGCGTGCTCGAGATCGGCACCGGCTCGGGCTACACTTCGGCGGTGATGTCGCGGCTGGCGGCGCGGGTCATCACCACCGATCGCTACAAGACGCTCGCCGAGCAGGCGCGGCAGCGCTTCGAGGCGCTCGGCATCGGCAATGTGATCGTGCGCCACGCCGATGGTTCCGGCGGGCTGCCGAATGAAGGGCCATTTGACCGTATCGTCGCCTGGGCTGCCTTCGACAGCCTGCCGCGCTTCCTGCTCGACCAGTTGTCGAGCGGCGGTATCGTCATCGCTCCGATCGGCCCCGAAGAGGGCGAACAGGTGCTGGCCAAGCTGACCAAGGTTGGCAGCCGCTTCGAGCGTGAAGACATCGGCCTCGTTCGCCTGCAGCCGATCCTGCGCGGTATCGCCGCTGTCATCTAGCGCGTATGTCGATGTTCAGGCCACGCCGCGTCGGGTGCGCGCGCCGTCTTCGACCCCGGCCGGCATGACCTGAAAATCTCCCCTGGGCTCGCTCTCTAATATTTTAAGAAAAATTGCGTCGGATTCCATGGGGTTAACCGTCGAGTAACATTAACGCGCTTTAATCATGCCTAGTTTGTACCGGGTATGTGCGGGTTAGTGCGATGCAACTCAGTGTTTTGAAGACAAACGGTCGCAATCTGGCGCGAGGCTGCGCCATACTGATGGTCGCGGGTGCTGCTGCGGGGTGCAGTTCCCAGGTTTCGCGGTTCAATGGCGTCGACGACGTCTTTACATCCTCGACCAACAATCAGCGCGCCATCATCAACAAGCAGGATGCCGTACAGCAGCCCTATCCGGGCGATGTCGCGGCCGCTCCACTCGATGGCAGCCATACACAGTCGGTCAGCCGCTCCAGCCTCGAGCCGGTCTCGACGCGGCCGCTACCGCCGCCCGTGGCCCAGGCGCAGCAGGCTCCGGCGCCGGCATCGAAGCCGGTGCGCACCGCATTGGCCCCGTCACCGCATGTCGACAGGACCACGACCGGCACCGTCGCTCCGGCGGCGTCGCCTTTCAAGGTTTCGCAACCTGACGAACCCCGCGTGACAGCTTCCGGCACTCCGCATGCAACCGAGATCGTCGTCAGGGACGGCGAAACGATCGGCGGCCTAGCGCAGCGCTACAAGGTGCCGTCCGACGTGATCATGAAGGTCAACGGGCTGAGCGCGACCAAGGGGCTGAAGACAGGCCAGAAGCTGGTCATCCCGGCCTACGCCTATTCGAGCAAGAGCGAGCCGAAGCTCGCGGATGCCAAGCCGGCGAAAGACACCAAGCACAACCTGCCGGCCACCGCGCCGGAGAAGGTCGCCGTCCTGCCGCAGCAGCCGAAACTCAAGGAAGGCAAATCCGCTGCTCAGGTCGACACGTCGGCCGCAGCAAGCCAGCCCAAGGAACCCAAGCCGCAGGTGGCCAAGGCGACTGGCGCTGCTGGCACCTACACGGTGCAGTCGGGCGACACGCTTTCCTCGATTGCCAGGAAGACCGGCGTCGGCGCCACTGCGCTGAAGCAGGCCAACGGCATGAAGGATGGCTTGCTCAAGATCGGCCAGACGCTGAAGGTGCCGGCCGGTGGGAGCGCGACCGTCGCCGCCGCCAAGCCGGCCAAGGTCGATCCGGTGACGACGGCCACGACGCAGCCCGCGGCAAAGATCACGCCGTCGGAAACGCTGGCGTCCTACACGCCGCCGAAAAAGGATTCGAAGGTCATCCAGCAGGCCGAGGCCGACGATGCCGTCGCGCCAGACGCCACCGGCATAGGCAAGATGCGTTGGCCGGTGCGCGGCCGCGTGATCTCCGGTTTCGGTTCCGGCAAGGACGGCGTCGACATCGCCGTGCCGACGGGAACGCCGGTCAAGGCAGCCGAGAACGGTGTCGTCATCTATGCCGGCGACGGCCTCAAGGAATTCGGCAACACGGTGCTGGTGCGCCACGAGGATGGCCTGGTCACCGTCTACGGCCACGCCAGTTCGATCGAGGTGCAGCGCGGCCAGAAGGTCAAGCGCGGCCAGGAAATCGCGCTGTCGGGCATGAGCGGCACGACGGACTCGCCGAAGCTGCACTTCGAAGTGCGCAAGAACTCCGCCCCGGTCGATCCCTCCGGCTATCTCGAATAGTCGGGAGTTATCTCGAATAGAAGAAAAAAAGCAATTTGCGGGCCGTCTGACCTCCAGTCCGGCCCGCCGGCTCAGCCCGTTCCGAAAGGAGCGGGCTTTTTCAGTTGGTTGCGAGCGGATCAATCCTTGAGCGGTTTGCCGAGCCGGCCGGCCAGGTCCTGGGTGAACTGCCAGGCGACGCGACCTGAGCGGCTGCCGCGGGTGGTCGCCCATTCCAGCGCCTCGGCACGCAACTGCTCGGGATCGATGATCAGGCCATGGTGCCGGACATAGCCGTCGATCATGTCGAGATACTCGTCCTGCGAACATTTGTGGAAGCCGAGCCACAGCCCGAACCGGTCGGACAGCGACACTTTTTCCTCGACCGCCTCGGACGGGTTGATGGCGGTCGAGCGCTCGTTGTCGATCATGTCGCGGGGCAAAAGATGCCGGCGGTTCGAGGTGGCATAGAAGATGACATTGGCGGGGCGGCCCTCGACGCCGCCTTCGAGCGCTGCCTTGAGCGATTTGTAGGAGGTGTCGTCATGGTCGAAGGAGAGGTCGTCGCAAAACAGGATAAAGCGGAAGGGCGCCGCCTTGAGTAATCCCATCAGCTTCGGCAGCGTGTCGATGTCCTCGCGGTGGATTTCGATCAGCTTCAACGGCAGGTCGGACTTGGTCCTGGCGTTGATCTGGGCATGCACGGCCTTGACCAGCGACGATTTGCCCATGCCGCGCGCGCCCCACAACAATACGTTGTTGGCCGGATAGCCGCCAGCGAAGCGTTGGGTGTTGTCGACAAGGATGTCGCGGACGCGGTCGACGCCACGGATCAGGCCGATGTCGACGCGGTTAACCTTGCGCACCGGCTCCAGATAGCCCGGATCGGCCTGCCAGACGAAACAATCGGCCTCGCCGAGGTCGGTTTGGGGCACCGACGGCGGGGCAAGGCGGCTCACCGCCTCGATCAGCCGGTCGAGTTTCTGGTTCAGGGCTTCAATGCTGCTGTCGGTCATGGTTGTCTTTTGTTTTCGCGTTTTTGACGTGTGGGGGCGTGAAGCTGGCCGATTCCGTCTGATACAAAACCGGTTGCAACCTTTTGTTCGAGCGTGATCTTTTCCAAAAACCGGCTCGCGCTTTCCGCGATCCTGCTCTAACACGGCTCAACAGGCCGGAAAAGCAGCCGATTTGGCCGGCCGCGCAGTTGCATTGACAACTTTACCGACTATATTCCGGCCAAATTTCAAGGAGCCGCCAAATTGGCGGCTGTTTTCAAAATTCAGGAGTACCTCGATGTTCGTGACACCGGCATACGCCCAAGGCGTCGGCGCTTCTCCCGACATGTTCATCAGCATTTTGCCGTTTGTCCTGATTTTCGTGATCATGTATTTTCTGATCATCCGGCCGCAGCGCACGCAGCTGAAGAAGCGCGGCGAGATGCTGGCCGCGGTCCGTCGCGGCGACACGGTCGTCACCGGCGGCGGCTTCGTCGGCAAGGTGACCAAGGTGATCGACGACAACGAGCTCGAGATCGACCTCGGCGGTGGCATGAAGGTGACGGCGCTGCGTTCCACGATCGCCGATGTGCGCGTCAAGGGCGAGCCGGTGGCCAACCAGAACGCCAAGAAATAATCCAATTTTAGGCGGAGCGATCCGCGGACACGCTCTGACGGACGACGCCATATGTTGTATTTCTCGCGCTTCAAGATGATCCTGATCTGGGTGGCCGTGGCCATCACGGTGATCCTCGCCGCGCCCAATCTCATCCCAGCAAGCACCTTGGCCCAACTGCCCAGCTGGGTGCCGAAGCGTCAGATGACACTCGGCCTCGATCTGCAGGGCGGCTCGCACATCCTGCTGGAGATGAACCAGAACGATCTGATCAAGGACCGGTTGGAGACGACGCGCGACGAGATCCGCACGCTGCTGCGCGACGCCAAGATTGGCTATACCGGACTTGCCGGCACGGGGCGGACCCTGCAGGTCCGCATCACCGATCCCGCCCAGATCGATGCCGCCAAGGCGGCGCTGAAGACGCTGACCGATCCGGTCGCCGCCGGCCTGTTCACCGGCGGCTCCATCCAGGAAATGACGCTCGACGATTCCGAGCCCGGCCTGCTCAAGTTCAACGTCACCGACGCCGGCATCAAATATCGCACATCGACGGCGCTGACGCAGTCGATCGAGGTGGTCGAGCGCCGCGTCAACGAACTGGGCACGACCGAACCTATCGTGCAGCGACAGGGCGACGACCGTATCCTTGTGCAGGTGCCGGGTCTTCAGGATCCGCAAAGGCTGAAGGAAATCCTTGGCCAGACCGCCAAGCTGACTTTCCAGATGGTCGACCAGTCGATGCCGGTGCAGGACGCGCTCAATGGCCGTCCGCCAGCCGGCTCGTCGGTGCTGTACTCGCAGGACGATCCGCCGGTCCCCTATCTGATCGAAAACCGCGTCATCGTCTCGGGCGAAAACCTCGTTGACGCACAGGCGACATACAATTCGCAGAACAACGAGCCGGTGGTGTCGTTCCGCTTTGATTCGAAGGGGGCGGCGCGCTTCGGCCAGGCCACTGCGCAGAATGTCGGCAAGCTGTTCGCCATCATCCTCGACAACCAGGTGATTTCGGCGCCGCAGATCCGCGAGCCGATCCTCGGCGGCACCGGTCAGATCTCCGGCAATTTTACCGCCCAGAGCGCCAATGACCTTGCGGTGCTGCTGCGCGCCGGTGCGTTGCCCGCAACGCTTACGGTCATCGAAGAACGCACGGTGGGTCCGGGCCTTGGCCAGGATTCGATCCATGCCGGCAAGGTCGCCGGCATCATCGGTTCTATCCTCGTCGTCGCCTTCATGTTCGTCGCCTACGGCTTCCTTGGCTTCCTGGCCAACATCGCGCTGGCGGTGCACGTGGCGATGATCGTCGGCGTGCTCTCGTTGCTTGGCGCGACACTGACCTTGCCTGGTATCGCCGGTATCGTGCTGACCATCGGCATGGCGGTCGATTCCAACGTGCTGATCTACGAACGCATCCGCGAGGAGCGACGCGCCGGCCGCTCCGTGATCCAGGCGATCGATACCGGTTTCACCAAGGCGCTGGCGACCATCGTCGATTCCAACATCACTTCGCTGATCGCCACCGTGGTGCTGTTCTATCTCGGTACCGGGCCGGTGAAGGGCTTTGCCATCACCTACGCCATCGGCATCCTGACGACCGTGTTCACCGCTTTCACCTTCACCCGGCTGCTGGTCTCCATCTGGTTGCGCCGGGCTCGCCCGAAGGAATTGCCGCGCGCGCCGGTGACCTTCGTCCCGCCCGGCACGAAAATTCCGTTCATGGGCATCCGTCGCTGGACGTTCACGCTGTCAAGCGCACTGTCGATCCTCTCGGTGGTGATGTTCATGACCGTCGGCATCAATTACGGCATCGATTTCAAGGGCGGTTCGCTGATCGAGGTGCAGGCCAAGAGCGGCAATGCCGACCTCGCCGACCTCCGCTCGCGCCTGACCGAACTCAACATCGGCGAAGTCCAGGTCCAGCAGTTCGGTACGCCCAACGACGTGTTGATCCGCGTCGGCACGCAGGATGGCGGCGAGAATGCCGAGCAGACCGTCATCGACAAGGTGCGCGGCGAACTGCAGGACAATTATGACTTCCGCCGCGTGGAAGTGGTGGGACCGACAGTCTCCGGAGAACTCGCCAAGCAAGGCACGATCGCCATGCTGATCGCGCTGCTCGGCATTCTGATCTATGTCTGGTTCCGCTTCGAATGGCAGTTCGCGGTCGGCGCCATCGTGGCGACGGTGCACGATGTGGTCATGACACTTGGCTTCTTCGTCATCACCGGGCTGGAGTTCAACCAGTCGTCACTGGCGGCGATCCTGACCATCATCGGCTATTCGCTGAACGACACGATCGTGGTCTATGACCGTGTTCGCGAGGATCTGCGAAAATACAAGCGGATGCCGCTGCCGCAACTGTTGAACAACGCCATCAACGAGACTCTGTCGAGGACGACACTGACATCGGTGACGACGATCCTGGCGCTGTTGGCGCTGGTGCTGTTCGGCGGCGAGGTGATCCGCTCGTTCACCATGGCTATGCTGTTCGGCGTCGTCTTCGGCACCTATTCGTCGATCTTCATCGCCGCACCGCTGCTGATCCTGTTCAAGTTGCGGCCGCAGGCAACTGCCGACGAGGAGAAGCCGGTCAATGGCGGCAAGGCGGTCGCGACCTGACGCGCCGCCCCGAAGGGATGACAGAACGATGACCAGCAAAGGCATCGTCATCCGCGAGGCGCATTTTCCGGGCCGCGCGCCGATCGAAGCCTATGGCAATGGCGGGTTCCGCTTTGCCGACATGTCGCATCGCGGTTCGCTCATGTGCCTGCCATCCGGCATCCATGGTTGGGAACCGGCTGATCCCCTGGCGCTGACGGTGGCGGATTTCGACAGGCTGCTGGCTGAGGCCGACAAGGTCGAAATCCTGCTGGTCGGCATGGGCAGGGATCTCAGGCCATTGCCCGCCGCATTGCGGGCCGCGCTGAAGGCCGCCGGCATTGCATCCGACCCGATGTCGACGGGGGCCGCGGTGCGGACCTACAATGTCCTTCTGGCGGAAGAGCGCGCGGTGGCCGCGGCGCTCATTGCCGTCGATTGACATGTCTCGAAGCGCTGAAATCGTCATGGACGCGGTGCGCGCCACCGACCATGACCGCTATCTGACCGCGCTCTATGCAACGGCGGACAAGCGCGACGCGCTGTTTTCGCTCTATGCCTTCAATGCCGAGATCGCAGGCATTCGCGATCGCATCCATGAAGCGCTGCCGGGCGAAGTGCGGCTGCAGTGGTGGCGCGATGTTATTGCCGCCGGCGACGAGGCCGGCGCCGGCCATCCCACTGCCGAAGCCTTGAACGCCACGATAGCGACGTTCGGCCTCCCGGAGCCGGCCTTCGAGAACATGCTCGATGCGCGCATCTTCGACCTCTACGACGACCCGATGCCGTCGCGCACCGATCTGGAAGGCTATTGCGGCGAGACGGCCGCAGCACTCATCCAGCTTGCGGCGATGGTGCTCGATCCCGTCGAGGCGCCGCGCTTTGCCGATCTGGCGGGCAGGGCAGGCTGTGCGCAGGCGATGACCGGTCTGCTGCTGCTGTTGCCGCTGCATCGCCGGCGCGGACAGTGTTTTGTCCCGGCCGATATCCTTGCAGCGGCCGGCTCTTCGCCGCAGGAGTTCGTTGCCGGTGATGGCGGACCCGGCGCCAAACGCGCGGTGGCGGCGATGATGGCGCTGGCACGGGAACATCTTTCCGCCTTCGAGCGAGGCGCATCGGCTCTGCCTGTATCGCTGCGTCCGGCATTCCTGCCGCTTGCCCTGTCACGTGCCTATCTCGGCAAGATGGAGAATGGTTCGCCGCTCGAAGGCGTGGCGCGGCTGTCGGCCTTGCGCCGGCATTGGCTGCTGCTGCGTCGCGCGAGCAAGGGTTGGCCGGCACTTTGACGTAAACGTCAATCATGTTAAGACGTCCCGGCGCCAAACTGTTGCCGAAGACAACAGGCCCGCCGGGAGGAGATGCGATGCGCAGAACGAACTTCAGCGCGACGTCAGGACTTCCGCTGGCCTCGACTATATGTCTGAAAATGTTGGCCAGATCATTTCTGGCATCTTCACGATACTCGACCTCAAGCCGCCGAATCATCAGCACGGCTCGAATACTGGGCGAAGAGTCCCCGGAGGTGAGTGCGAACCTCTTCTCCCGAATGGCCCGGCCTTGTATTCTCGATCGACGCCTTCACCCGGGTTCTGATCGACGCAATGCGCTCGGCATGCTCTTCCTCTTCGCGCTGGAAGGCGCGAAGGGCTGCACGGATGACCTCGCTGGCCGATCCGAAGGAGCCATCTTCGACCTTTTCGCGGATCATGCGCGCCATGGCTGAAGTGACGGTGACCGATAGTTTCTCGGCGGATTCCATGGCTGTCTCTCTTAGGCAAGAAGTGGGATAGTATCCTACTTGACGCCTAAGGTCCAATCAGAGAGGAAGCTGGCTACTCTGCAGCTTCGGCCGTTTCCGTTTGCACCGGCAGTCCCAGCCATTGCCTACAATCGGCACGTGCGCGCGATGTGATGGCATGCCGCTTGGCGACAGTCTTGTCCTTGCCGCGCATGCGTTTGCCTTCGGTCTTCGGCGCCTCCACAGGCGGGAACAGGCCGAAATTGACGTTCATCGGCTGGAAAGAGCGCTTTCCCGGCTCGTCATCCGAAACGATGTGGCCGCCTGTGATGTGGTTGAGCAGCGCGCCGAAGGCCGTGGTCAGCGGCGGCAGCGACGGCGCATGGCCGAGCCTTTCCGCGGCGGCGAAACGGCCGGCGAGCAGGCCGATCGCGGCACTTTCGACATAGCCTTCGCAGCCGGTGATCTGGCCGGCGAAACGCAGGCCAGGGCGCGACTTCAACTGCAGCGAAGCGTCGAGCAAGGTCGGCGAGTTGATGTAGGTGTTGCGGTGCAGGCCGCCGAGGCGGGCGAAATCGGCGTTTTCGAGACCCGGTATGGTGCGGAACACGCGCACCTGCTCGGCATGCTTCAGCTTGGTCTGGAAGCCGACCATGTTATAGAGCGTGCCCAGCGCATTGTCCTGCCGCAGCTGGACGACGGCATAGGCCTTCACCGTCGGATTGTGTGCATTGGTCAGCCCCATCGGCTTCATCGGGCCGTAACGGAGCGTCTCGACGCCGCGTTCGGCCATGATCTCAATCGGCAGGCAGCCGTCGAAATAGGGCGTGCCTTCCCATTGCTTGAATTCGGTTTTCTGGCCGTCGACCAGCGCCTGAACGAAGGCAAGGTACTGGTCCTTGTCCATCGGGCAGTTGATGTAGTCCTTACCGGTGCCGCCGGGCCCGACCTTGTCGTAGCGCGACTGGAACCAGCAGGTATCCATGTCGATCGTGTCGAAATGGACGATTGGCGCGATGGCGTCGAAGAAGGCGAGCGCATCGGCGCCGGTCGCTTCCGCGATCGACTGGGCAAGCCCGGGGGCGGTCAACGGACCCGTGGCAACGATCGCCTGGTCCCAATCCGCCGGCGGCAGGCCCGGCACTTCCTCGCGCTGGATTGATATCAGCGGGTGCGCTTCAAGCCTTTTCGTCACCGCGTCGGCAAATCCGTCGCGGTCGACGGCAAGCGCGCCGCCAGCAGGCACCTGGTTGGCGTCGCCGGCGCTCATGATCAGCGAGCCGGCCAGCCGCATCTCGGCATGCAACAGGCCGACGGCATTGTTGTCGGCGTCGTCGGAGCGGAAGGAGTTCGAACAGACCAGCTCGGCCAGGCTATCGGTCTTGTGCGCATCGGTGCCGCGAACGGGCCGCATTTCATGCAGGATGACGGGCACGCCGGCCTCGGCTGCCTGCCATGCGGCTTCGGAACCGGCGAGGCCGCCGCCGATGATGTGGATTGGGTTTTTGCTCATGAACGCCGGAATAATCGCTTGGTGCGGCGATTGCAATTGCCGTGCGCGGTGCGGAGCAAACAGCTGCTGATCGGAGCGCCCCTGAAAACAACAACACCCGCCGGGGGAGGAGGTCCGGCGGGTGTCGTTTTTGGGGTCGACCCTCGGGAGGAGGTGAAGGCCGACCATATTCGTCATCGCCGGGGAGGAGGTCGGCTTTGACGAAAACTCTTTCGCTAATTTTGAAAGGGGCGAAACCCTTCTGGGGCCGGGAAACAGCGCCCGCCGCGGGAGGAGGTGCGGCGGGCGCCGTTTTGGTGGCCAACCTTCGGGAGGAGGTGAAGGTCGGACCTATTCGTCATTGCCGGGGAGGAGGTCGGCTTTGACGAAATCTCTTTCGCTAATTTTGAAAGGGGCGAAACCCTTTGGGGCAAATTTGATTTGCCCCGGGGAAACAGCGCCCGCCGCGGGAGGAGGTGCGGCGGGCGCCGTTTTTGTGGTCAACCCTTGGGAGGAGGTAAGGGGTGACCGTATCCGTCAAGGTCGGGGAGGAGGTCGACCCTGGCGAAATTCTGTCTAGATCGCCTGGCGGGCAATGATCTTGATTTCGTCGCGGACGATACCGAGATCATGCAGCTGGCGGTTGGAAAGGCGACCCAGCTCGGTAACCGTCTCGCGGTAAACGCGCCAGTTACGATAGTTGCGGATCAGGTTCATCGTCGTTCTCTTTTTCAAAACTGGTTCGGACCATTCGCGGTCCGAAGAATTAGACCGCCTTGCGAGCGACGTAAGGAATGTCGCTGCGGCTGATGCCGAGGTCGGTCAGTTCACGGTTGCTCAGGCGGCTCAGCTCGGACACGGTGTCCCTGTAGCGGCGCCAGTTGCGGTAGTTGCGGATCAGGTTCATGGTAGTTCTCGTTTCGTCTTTCTTGCGGATCATTCCGTTTGTGTACGAACTATAAATAGGCGGACCCATATCGATTTAAAAGCGCTATGGCTGCATGGCAGCAATGCAAATTGTGCAATGCAGCATTAACGAGCGTTCACGGACCTGACACAAAGAAACCCGAATCGGAAAATGCCGCTGCGTCAGCGGGTTGACCGGATCGGCTGAAAAAAAGACCGAACTGGGGAAGATGCAGCATGGCGAGCTATTCGTCGCGGGTCAGGGCGGATATCGCGCGCTGGCTACAGGCCGGGCTGATCGACGCCGCCATTGCCGATTCGCTTTCGCGCGATGTCGAAGCCAACGCGCGCAAGTCGCTCAGCTTCGGCTCGATCCTGGCGATGATGGCTGCCTTGCTGTTCGGCGCCGCCATCCTGATTTTCGTCGCCGCTAATTGGGACGCGATCCCGCGGCTGGCGCGCGTGGCGGCACTGTTTGCCGTCATCCTTGGCGGCTATGTCGGCGGCGCGGTGCTGAAGGCCCGCGACCATGCGGCGATCGGGGAAGCGCTCTGGATCGTGGCGGCTGCGGCTTTCGGCGGCTCGATCGCGCTGATCGGCCAGATGTATCATCTCTCGGGCGACGAGGCCTCGGCTCTGGTGACCTGGGGCGCCGGCACGGCGCTGGCGGCGGTTGCGCTGCGTTCGAATCCGCTGACGGTCGCTTCGGTCGGCATCGCCGATGCCTGGCTGTTCCTCAAAGGCTTCGACTACTACAGCCGCAGCGAATTTCCGCATGCCTTCGTGATCATGGCGATCGTGCTGTTTGCCGTCTCGTTCTGGACCCGCAGCCAGGCGGCGCGCCACCTGATCATCCTGTCGGTTCTGTTCTATCTTGTGCTCGTCACCGACCACGACACGCTGCAGGTGGCTATCCCGCTGGTCGTCGTCTCGGCGCTGCTGTTCGCGGCCTCGGTCTTCGCGCCGGATCCGGTCGACCGGGTCGTGCAGCTCGGCGGCCGCTTGCCCTTGCACGCACTGCTCGGCTTCCTCACCGGCCTCGCAATGATCCAGTTCGAACTCGCCGACGAGAGCACCTACAACAGCGGTTTTGCCCTCGCTTCGGTGATCGCGCTGGCCGGCATTGTCGCCGCGATCGTGCTGGCAGGACCGGAGAGCCGTGGGCTGCGCTGGCTTGCCTATGCCGGCTTCGCCTTCGAACTCGCCATCATCTATGTGGTGACCTTGCAATCGATGCTCGATACGGCCGGCTTCTTCCTGGCCGCCGCAGTGCTGCTCGGCATCCTTGCGATCGTCATCATCCGCGTGGAAAAGCGTATGAAAGGTCCAGATGCCAAAGGAGCCACGGCATGATCACCGGGAAAAGGCTTGTCATCTCGGCACTGGTGCTGGCGCTCGTTCAAATCGGCTTCCTGAGCTGGATCATCGCCGGCCGCGCGGCGATCCTGCGCAACGGCAAAGAGGTGCTTCTGAAGATCGAGCCCGTCGATCCGCGCGACCTCCTGCGCGGCGATTATATTATCCTGGGCTACGAGATTTCGCGCATACCGGTGAAAATGATCGCCAACATCCCGCCCGACAAATTTTCAAGCGACGATACGTCGATTGTCGTGCGCCTGAAGAAGGGCGCCGACGGCTATTGGCAGCCGGCGACCGCCTGGTTCGGCAAGGCGCCAACGACGGCAACCGCCGACGAGGCCGATATATCAGGCCACGTCGCCGAGGGCTGGGACCTTCGCAGCAAAGAGGCGACCATCGCGCCGGACTATGGCATCGAGCGCTTCTATCTGCCGGAAGGCGAGGGGATGGCGATCCAGAACGACATGCGGGTGCGGCCGTTCGGCATCCGTCTTGCGCTCGCCGGCGACGGCACCGCGCAGATCAAGGCGCTGGTGGACGGCGACAAGACGCTGTTCGAGGAACCACTCTACTAAGTCCCTTATTTCCAGTGGTGTGAAGCATGCCAGTTAGCCTGTCGAAGCGTGAGGACATCAACCTCGACACTGTTTTTCGCGTCGCCTGGAAGAAGGACACGGTGGAGATCGGCGAGAGGGCCCTGCAGCGTATTGCCGAATGCCGTGCCTCGTTCTTGAAGCTGATTGAATCCGATCCGCCACCGATCATCTATGGCGTCACTACGGCCATGGGAGAGCTGGCGAGCCGAAAGCTCGAACTCGACGAGCGGGACCGCCACGCGCGCATCAAGGCGTTCGCGGCTGCCACCTCGTTCGGCGATCCCTTGCCGGATCGCGTGGTCAGGGCAATCGTGCTTGCCCGCCTGACGAACTTCATCGAGGGGAACGCCGCCACCTCGCCACGCATCGCGCTTGCCGTGGCCGCAATGCTCAATGGTGGGCCGATGCCAACAGTGCCGGCCTCGGGCCAGGGCGGCGCCGGCGAAATCCTGGCGCTCTATCCGCTGTTTGCCGAGCTTTCGACGCGCTTCGATCTCGAGGTCAAGGAACGCGGCTCGCTGATCAACGGCTCGCCCTGCGCTGCAGCCCTCGTAGCGGACGCGGCGCTCGCGGCGCGCCGCCGGATCCGCATGGCGCAAAAAGTGTTCGCGCTGTCGATCGAGGCGTTTCGTGCCCCGCTCGAACACTATGACGCCGCCCTCGACACGCTCTGGGGCGATGAGCATGAGGCCGCGGCCCTGCAGGGTTTGCGGGAATTTCTGGTTGGCGCCGGCGATGGGCGACGCAATTATCAGGCGCCGGTCAGCTACCGCATCGTGCCGCGCGTCCTCGGTCAGGCGCATCGTGCGCTGTCGTCGGCCGGGCGGGCAGCCAATGTGTCGCTGGCCTCTATATCGGACAATCCGGTCTACATCCCGCCCGACGATGCACATCCGCTCGGCCGCTGCATCTCGACCGGCGGCTATCACAACGCCATGGCGACGCCGGCGCTGGATGATCTGGCGGCGATATGGGCCGACATCTGCCTGCTTTGCGACCGCCACGCCTCAAAACTCCTGAACGGCAAGGTGTCGCTGCTGCCCGATCTTCTGATGACCGGACGACACTCGGCCGACAGCGACGGCCATGGCAATGTCGGCTACGTGCCGATGGCAATCACCGGCTATCTCGAACAGGCCAAGCTGGCGGCGCAACGCACCTTCATTCCGGGCACGGAATCGGCCGGCGCGGGGCAGGACGACGTCGCCACGACGGCATTCTTCGCATGGACCAAGGAAGCGACCGCCGGCCGCTGCGTCGACGCGGCCATGGCGATGCTGGCGATGATCGCCTCGCAGGCGCTGCACATCACCGAACGCACGCCGCCGCCGGCACTACGGTCCTTCGTCGATCAAGTCAGAGCTATCGTGCCGCCTGTCGGCGCCGATCGCGTGCTGGGGCCGGAGCTTGCCAGGCTGGCGGAATGGTTCACTGAGAAAGTGTTCGAGGCGTAGAGATGTCGACAAGCCGTAGCTGGTGACTTGGTGCGCCTGAACGGATGAAGTTCGAACCTGCCGAGCTTCGGCGGCCCGCCACCCGAAGCTCGAAGAGCGAAGGCTGGTGCGGACGACGGGAATCGAACCCGTACGATCAGAGATCGAGGGATTTTAAGTCCCTTGCGTCTACCAATTCCGCCACGTCCGCAGGCCAGCCCTTTTCAGACGCCTGACACAGGCCGTCAAGTCGTGTTGTTGAGCGTTCGCCGAACGTGCAAACAGACGGGGCGGCTTGATGATACTGGCGCGATCACGGAATTATCGGCGCGGCGGGTAGTGGTAGGATGCCTGTATGGTGGATTTGATCTGCCAAGGCCGGCGCCTCTCAGGCCCAACCCATTCCCCCCGCCCACTGGGAGCGTCGGCCGCCCTTCCATGAAAGAGCCCTTTGAGTGGTTGCCTGGTCCGGCAGCGTCGCGATTGTGGCCCTGCTCAGAACTTGTAGCTCAAATTGATGCCTACCGTGTTGAGCTTCACGTTCTGATCGCGATCGTTGAAGGGTTCCGCCACGTCGTAGTGCTCGGAGCCGAAATCATAGTAGCGATACTGTGCGCCGACGACGAACTTGTCGGTCAACGCGTAGTCGACGCCGGCACCCACGGTCCAGCCGACATTCGTGCGCGTGCTGGCGAACGCCGGACCCGCCACTTGCGATGTTTCGATGCCGGCAAAGGCGATGCCGCCAATGCCGTAGACCAGCAGGCGATCCATGGCGTAGCCGGCCTTGGCGTTGACCGACCCGAACCACTTGATGTCGGTGCCGAATGTGCTTCCCAGCGCCGATACCGTCGTGCCGCCGACCGAGGAATAGTTGAGGTCCGCCTCGGCGCCGAGCACCGCCTGGTTGAACTGCCACAGGCCTGCGACATGGCCGCCGACAAAACCGCCGTCAATGTCGGGCGCGATGGAAAACGGCGCGCCTTCTGTCACCGATATATCGGATTGGCCCCAGCCATAGCCGGCCTGCAGACCAGCGTAGTAGCCCGTCCAGTCGAAGCCGGGCGCGGTCATCGGCACGTCGACCGTTGGGTCGGCTGCAAAAGCCGGCACGGCCAGAACGGCAAGAAAACCGGCACTTGCGACTATCAGTCGACGCATCGAACTCCCCAAATGACGATTCAGAAAGATCCTCGCCAGAAGGATAACCGCATTCGCCGCAATCGCAATCCCCCTGTCGCCGCACAGAATCCTCTATTTGGCGTCGATGAAGTCCAGCACAGCCTGGTTATATTCATCCGGCGCTTGCAGCATGGCGAAATGACTGGCGTTGGGCAGGATAATCAGCTTCGCGCCCGGGATGGCGGAGGCGATATATTCGGTGTGTTCGCGCTTGATCGCTTCATCATGGTCGCCGGCAACGATCGCCGTCGGCGTGGTTATCTCAGCGAGCTGCTCCTTGGTCCACGCCGGCTCGGTCTCCCACATATGGCTCATCTGCGCCACGAAGGCGTCATACTGGTCCGGTGTTTTCGACATCTTCTTGTAGTCGCGGCCGGAGCGGTCGATGTAGGCGGCAAAGGTCTTGTTGGTCATCACGCCCGGATCGACGCCGTCGGTGGTTACGTTGGCGGCTTGCGCAAAGAGCCTTGTCAGCCGCTCCGGATGATGCAGTGCGATGTCGATACCGATAATTCCGCCATCGCTCCAGCCGACGAGCGCGGTCTTGTCGATCTTCAGGTGATCGAGCAGCGCCAGATAGTCCGACGCCATCAAGTCATAGCCATAGGGCTGCTCGGTGCGGGTGGAGCGGCCGTGGCCACGGCTGTCGGCGACGATCACCTTGTGCGTCTTGGAAAGCGTGGCCACCTGACTGGCCCAGATGTCGGCGTGGCCGAGGCCGCCGTGAATGAGGAGCACCGGGTCGCCCGCGCCGAAAACGGCGTAGTACATCTGGATGCCGTTCACCGGCGCATATCCGCTCTGATCGGGTTTGGGCATGGCCGCTGGTTCCGGCAAGGTCTGCCAACGTTCCTCGGCGGCGGCAAAAGTGGTCGACGCTGCGAACAAGATGACGATGGCGAACGCTTTCCAAAAACGGGTCATGTTTTTTCCCTCATATGGTTCGGTCCGCGGTCAGCATCGCCTTCCAGCCGGATTAGTCAACAAGCCCGGCCTGCGCGGCGTGTCGGACCGACGGCTCTGGCGGCGCCCGCCGACATTTGCGAGACTGGCCGCAACCGAGGAATCGCCAATGACGAAAGCAACGCCCACAAAACCCAGACCGTGGACCGAGATGGCGACACATCTGGTCGATGTCGCCATGGGGCGGAAGCCCGCTGACCTGGTCGTGCGCAACGGCCGCTGGGTGAACGTCCATTCGGGCGAGATCATCGCCGGCACCGACATCGCCATTGCCGGCGGGCGCTTCGCTTATTGCGGGCCCAATGCCAGCCATGCCATCGGCCAGGGCACCAAGGTGGTCGACGCCGGCGGGCGCTATCTGGTGCCCGGCCTCTGCGACGCGCATATGCATGTCGAGAGCGGCATGGTGACGGTGACCGAGTTCTGCCGGGCCGTTATTCCGCACGGCACTACCTCTATGTTCATCGACCCGCACGAGATCGCCAATGTGCTTGGCCTGCCCGGCGTGCGGCTGATGCATGACGAGGCCGTTGCCATGCCCATCAACGTGCATGTGCAGATGCCGTCCTGCGTGCCCTCGGCGCCCGGGCTGGAACATGCAGGCGCCGAGTTGACGGTCGCCGATGTCGCGGAGGCAATGAGCTGGGAAAACATCATCGGTCTTGGCGAAGTGATGAATTTCCCCGGCGTCGCCGCCAACGATCCGGTGATGTCGGGCGAGATCGCGGCGACGGTCAAGGCAGGCAAGACGGTCGGCGGCCACTATGCCTCGCGCGATCTCGGCCTGCCGTTCCATGGCTATGTCGCCGGCGGTCCCGAGGACGATCATGAGGGCACGCGCGCCGAGGACGCCATCGCCCGCGTGCGCCAGGGCATGAAGGCGATGCTGCGGCTGGGCTCGGCCTGGTACGACGTCGCCTCGCAGATCAAGGCGGTGACGGAGAGCGGCATCGACCCGCGCAACTTCATCCTGTGCACCGACGACAGCCATTCCGGCACGCTGGTCCAGGAAGGCCATATGGACCGCGTGGTGCGCCACGCCATCCAACAGGGGTTGAAGCCGGTGACGGCGATCCAGATGGCGACGCTCAACACCGCCCAGCATTTCAAACTGGAGCGCGAGATCGGCTCGATCGCGCCGGGCCGGCTGGCCGACCTGCTGATCGTCTCGGATCTCGCCGCAATGACCATCGACGAGGTCTATGCACGCGGCGTCAGGCTGGCCAAGGGTGGCAAGCTAGAAGTCGACATCCCGGCCTATGATTACCCCCGGACGGCGAAGAACACCGTCAAGCTCGGCAAGAAGCTGAAGGGCGGCGACTTCGATATCGTTGCTCCCAAAGGCGCCAACGAGGTGCGGGTGCGTGTTATTGGCGTCATCGAGAACCAGGCGCCGACGCGCGCGCTGGAGGCCGATCTGGCGGTCGAGAACGGGCTGGTCGCCATGGACCGCCGCAACGACATCTGCCAGATAGCGCTGGTCGAGCGCCACCGGGGCACGGGCGGCGTCACCAACGCCTTCGTTTCCGGCTTCGGCTATATGGGCGACTGCGCCATGGCGTCCAGCGTCGCGCATGACGCCCATCACATCATCTGCGTCGGCACCAACAAGCAGGACATGGCGTTGGCCGTCAATCGCCTGGGTGCGGTCGGCGGCGGCGTCGTGCTGTTCTCCAAGGGCAAGGAACTGGCGCTGGTCGAAATGCCGATCGCCGGGCTGATGTCGGACGAGCGGGCCGAGATCGTCGCGGCCAAGGCAGAGAAGCTCACCGAGGCGATGCGCAAGATGGGCTGTTCGCTGAACAACGCCTACATGCAGCACTCGCTGCTGGCGCTGGTCGTCATTCCCGAACTCAGGATTTCCGATGTCGGCCTGATCGACGTGACGACATTCCAGAAGGTCGATCTGTTCGTCTAGGATTGTTGATATTCAGGCCATGCCGGCCTGCAAGTAGCGATTTTCTGCGCTTCCGGTGCTCACGTACTTAAGTACGCTCCGCTCCGGTTCTCGAAAACCACCACTTTCGGCTCGGCCTGACCCGAATCTCAACAATCCTAGGGCCAATGTCGCCCGCCGGTTCACCCGCCGGTGGCGATGGTCAGCACCTTGAACGGCGTGGTGATGACGATCTCGGCGACCGAGCCGACGGCCTTTCCGAGGCCCTGGCCGAGATTATTGAGCTGAGTCGGGACGGGCTCGTCCGAGGCAAGGCCGGCAGGCGCCCGCAGCCGGTCGCCCAGCAGTTGCACCAGCATCGGGTTGTCGGCGAATTTGGCGTGGTTGAGGCGGTCACCGCCCTTGGCCTGGGAAAGGTCGACCACCGACACGCCATAGCTGGCGAGGTCGGCCGCATCGCCGTAATCGCCGACGCGCGGCTTATCGCCCGAGATCAGGGAGGACAGCTTGAGAGCCCGGTCATCCGCCGAGAGCAGGATGGCGAATGGCTTGTCGGGTTTGCCGTAGCGGATCATCTGCTTCTTGAAGACGTCGACATCGATGTCGGGCGAGGCCAGGATGACGTAGCCGAGTTTGTCGTCGAGATCGCGATCGCCGGTGATGGCAAGCTGGCGCAGAGCCTCCATGGTCACCCAGGTCCCCATCGAATGGGCGATGATGTCGATGCTCTTGACCTTGGTCTTGGCCAGCATCCTGAGCGTCGCCTCGAGGTCGTCGCGCGCTGCGTTGGCGCTTTCCTTGTCGTAGATGTAACCCGTGGTCTTGCCGCTCGAAGCCCACGAGAACAGCACCGGCGTGCCGGGGTATTTCGTGTCGTGCGCGATCTGCGTCAGCCGGTAGATGCCGTCATCGAAGCCGTTGTTGAAGCCGTGCACGAAAACCAGCGCACGGTCGCCGCGCATGGCGATGTCGGCGCCGACCGCCTTGGCGAATTGCGGCGCGCCTTCATAGAAGGTGACGTCCTTGGCGGTGAAATCCTTGGCCGGATTGCTGTTCGCGGATCCCTTGGCCCGCTCGATGGCGCCGACCTGATGGTTTTTCGGGACGGTGACGTCGACACGGGCAAAGCTGGTGGTCAGCGAGCGATCGCCGTCGAACACCTGTCGCGGGTCGTTTGTTGCCCTCTGGCGTGTCGTGGCGACGAAGATCTCATGCGTGGCCGCGATGTCGGAAGCGGGCACCGTGACCGTCGTCTTGTTGAGCAGGTCGTGCGTTTTCCCGCCGGCGCAGCCAGTGACAGCGAGCGTCAATGCAACGACGAGATAACTCTTCGAACGCATGGTCATACGCCGGCTCCCGCAAAGGGGGACGTCAAACGCATGACGTCGCTGGCTATTCCGATAAGGCCGGAGACCGGCGCGGTCCAGTTCAAAGTGAATCGATACATCCGCAGTGGTGAACAGGCACGGCGAAAACCGCGGGACCGCATCTATTGTCCAAGCAGGCTGATGCGGTCTGTCACGTCACGGTCGCTGGCAAAGCCGTCATCCTCGCGCAGCCGCTGGCCGATCATCTTCACCAGCGTCGGATTGTCGGCGAACTTCGTATGGTTGAAGCTGTCCGATCCCTTGACCTTGGACAGGTCGACGACCGTCACGCCATAGGAGGCGAGATCGGCGGCATCCTTGTAGTCGCCGACGCGCGGCCGGGATCCGGCGATCAGGCCGGAGAGCCGCAGCGCGCGGTCGTCGTCCGACAACAGCAGGATGAACGGCTTGTCGGGCTTGCCATAGCGCCGCATCTGGCTCTTGAACACGTCGACATCGATGTCGGGCGAGGCCAGCACCACGTCGCCGAGCTTGCCGCCGAGATCGCGGTCGCCGGTGATGGCCATCTGCCGCAGCGTTTCCATGGTGACCCAGGTTCCGAGCGAATGCGCGACGATGTCGATGCGCCGCGCGCCGGACTGCTCCAGCATCCTGAGCGTCACCTCCAACTGGTCGCGGGCGGCGCTGGCGCTTTCCTTGTCATAAACGTAGTCGGTGGTCCTGGCGCCCGATGCCCAGGAAAACAGCACTGGTGTGCCGGGATAGCCGGAATCATGGACGATCTGGGTGAGGCGATAGACGGCGGCGTCGAAGCCGGTGTTGTAGCCATGCACGAAGACCATGACGCGGCCGCCACGCGCCGCGATGTCGGCGTTGAGCGCGCTGGAGAATTTCGGCTGCGTGTCGTAGCCGACGACCTCGGAAGCCATGAAATATTTGGCCGGGTCGTCCGACTTGCCGCGCGAGCGGCGCTCGATCTGGCCGGTCTTGTGAAGCCCCGGAACGGTGACGTTGACGCGGGCATAGTTCAGCGTCGCCGAGCGTTCGCCGTCGAAAACCTTGTTGGGATCGTCGGATTTCTTGCGCGTCGTGGCGATGAAGATCGAGTGGTTGCCGGCAATCTCCGTCACCGGCGCGGACACCATGGCGCTGCCCAACAATTCCTGTGTTTGCTGGCCGGCGCAGCCGGCGACGAACAAGGCCAGGACAACGGTAAAAATCTTCTTCAAAGGCACGCCTGAATTTCCAACTCCGGCCGAAAGGCCTGTCTATCCTCACGATACCTCCCGGACAGGCAGAGTGCGGCAGAACTAAGTCATGTACAGTCGAAATGTGATCGGCGCCCCGCTGCGGGCATCGCAGTGTTGCGCGAAAGCCAAAATGGCGGAAAACGCCTGCGTGATCCGCGCAATGAGCGGCGTCGCCGCCGGCCTTCCAATTCCCGCAGAGATAGCGATTTCAAGCCGCCCGGTGCCAGGGGGCATTAGAATGCACCCGCAAGTAGCTGAAAGTATTCCGCAAAATTTCCGCCCGGAAGGACGCACACGATGGACGATGGCGCCGCGTAGCCGGATATGCAATACGCGGGCTCGCGCCGCACCTTGTCCAGGCGCTCAACAACCGACGTGCGCGACCCGATCAACGATAGAGGTCCGCGGACAGCGTGCAACGCAAGGCGGCTTTCCCAAGGGTGGTTTCCGATGAACAGTTTCTCTTCCCGTGTTGCTGCCGCTGCCGCCGCGATCCGCCAGATCTTCCCTGAAACGCCGCTGCAGGAAAACGATTATCTGTCGAAAAAGACCGGTGCGCGGGTGCTGTTGAAGCGCGAGGATCTGTCGCCGGTCCGCTCCTACAAGATCCGCGGCGCCTTCAATTTCTTCCGCAAGACACTGGCGGCCGGCAACGAGGCCGAACTGTTCGTCTGCGCGTCCGCCGGCAACCACGCGCAGGGCTTTGCTTTCGTCTGCCGCCATTTCGGCAGGCGAGGCGTCGTGTTCATGCCGGTGACGACGCCGCAGCAGAAGATCGACAAGACCAAGCTGTTCGGCGGCGATTTCATCGAGATCAGGCTGGTCGGCGATTTCTTCGACGACTGCTATCGCGCGGCCCTGGAATTCACCGACAGTTCCGGCGCCCATATGGTGCCGCCCTTCGATCACAAGGACATCATCGAGGGCCAGGCAACCGTCGCCTACGAGATCGCAGACCAGATGCCGGGCGCCCGCATGCCCGATATCGTCATGCTGCCGGTCGGCGGTGGCGGACTTGCCGCGGGCGTCACCCACTATTTCGCCGATCAGGGCAGGCAAGCACGCTTCGTCTTCTGCGAACCGGCCGGCGCGCCGAGCCTGCGCGAGAGCCTCGCGGCGGGAAAACGGCTCAAACTCGCCAAGGTCGACAATTTCGTCGATGGCGCCGCGGTGGCCGAGATCGGCCGCGAGCCGTTGCGTCATCTCAAGGATTTTCCGGCCGACACAGTGCGGCTGATCCCGGAAAACCGGCTCTGCGCCACCATGATCGAAATGCTCAACGTCGAAGGCGTCGTGCTGGAGCCGGCCGGCGCGCTGGCGATCGATGCGCTCAAGGATTTCTCCAGGAAGGAGATCAGGGGCAAGACCATCGTCGCCGTGGTTTCGGGCGGCAATTTCGATTTCGAGCGGCTGCCGGACGTCAAGGAACGGGCGTTGCGCTTCGAGGGCCTGAAGAAATACTTCATAATCCGCTTTCCGCAGCGGCCGGGCGCGCTGCGCGACTTCCTCGAATTGCTCGGCCCCGACGACGACATCGCCCGTTTCGAATATCTGAAGAAATCGGCGCGCAATTTCGGTTCGGTGCTGATCGGCATCGAAACCAGGGACCGCCGCAATTTCGATCTGCTCAAGGCGAAGTTCGAGGCCGAGGGCGTCCAGTATCAGGACATCACCGACAACGAGACACTGGCCGGGTTCATCATATGAGCGGCAAGGAGGCAGGAAAAATCTTCGTCGCGCTGTTTTCCGGCATCAATGTCGGCGGCAAGCGCATCGTCAAGATGGCGGAGCTGCGGTCGTTCTTCGAGGGGCTCGGCTTTTCCGACGCCGCCACCTACGTGCAGAGCGGCAATGCCGTGTTCCGGGCGAAGAAGGGCGACGCGGCGGTGCTGGCGAAACAGCTCGAAGCAGCCTTCGAGAAGAAATGGGGGTTCCATTCGCGCATCATGGTGCGCGATCTCTCCTGGTTCGAGCGGCTGGTGAACGAAAACCCTTACCCGGAAGTTGCCGCGGAGCATACGAAGCTGCACGCCTATGTGCTGGAGCGCGAGCCGACAGCGGACGAGGTGGCGCGGCTGACAGAAAAGTGTACCGGCCCCGAACGCTTCGAGATCAAGGGCGATGTGCTCTACTTGCACGCACCGGACGGGCTGGGCAAATCGGTGTTTGCCGGGCTGATCCCGCGCACGCTGAAAGTGCCGGGCACCGCGCGCAATTGGCGCTCCGTGCAGGCGCTGCTGGAGATGGCCGCCCAGGCCGGGGGTAAATAGGTCGTCGCCTAAGCTGCCGGAGCGGGTTTCCAGTCGAAGGTCAGTTCTTCGCGGAAAGCAAAGCGCTTGATATGATCGGCGACAACGCTTTCCAGGCGCTCGATCGATCCTGCTTCGTCAGTCGATACCGTGATATGCAGCGTCGCCGCATCGGCATCCATGACGATAGGGCCCATCGAGAGATCGATGGTGCCATGGGTGGGATCGAACTCGACCGGGAATTTGTGCGCCCAGTGCTTGCACAGCTGCTGCAGGTAGCGGCTGGCATGTTCGGTGGTGACGTCGGCATGGCTGGTCGGCATGAACTCTCCTGGGCAAGCGCCTGTTTAGCCGGACAGATAGGCACCGTTCCGGAAAAACCAAACGGTGCCAGGCATGTCAGCCGAGCATTATCCGCTCAAGATAGCGTGATTGCTTACCAGCTTCCGGTGTTCGCCATCGAAGCCCAGGGCTCCGCCTTGGCCTTGGCCGGGCCTTTCTGCAGAAGCTCGATCGAGATGCCGTCCGGCGATCTGACGAAGGCCATGTTGCCGTCGCGCGGTGGCCGGTTGATGATGACGCCATTGTCCATCAGATGCTGGCAGGTGGCGTAAATGTCGTCGACCTCATAGGCGAGATGACCGAAATTGCGCCCGCCCTTGTAGTCTTCCGGGTCCCAATTGTAGGTCAGTTCGACCAGCGGCGCCTTGTCGGCGATGGCGCTTTGCTCGTCTTCGGAGGCCGCGAGGAAGATCAGCGTGAAGCGGCCCTGCTCGTTTTCGTAGCGGCGCACTTCCTTGAGGCCGAGCTTGTTGCAGTAGAAGTCGAGCGAGGCATCGACGTCGGTGACGCGGATCATGGTGTGCAGATAGCGCATGTGATTTCCTTGATAAATTGCGTTGCGGCGCAACATAGGGTCGGCCCTGTCAAAGGGCAATCGTGCGGCGGTGCGCAATGCCGGCAAAGAACAAATCCGGTATTGCCCAAATGAACCGTGAAAAAAGGCACGGCAGGTCTTGCACAGACCGGAAGCCGCAGTGTTAATCTGTTGGCAAGAATCAGTTGCGGTGTTCTTGAAAAGAGGGGGCATTCTTATGGGGGAAAAGGCCTCTTTCATGGGGCGGGACGGACCCCTTGGCGACGCCCCGCAGCGTGACGAAGGCGGCGACGCCGCCGACCTGCGAGAAATTGCCGGCGCCATCAAGTGGTTCGATGTGGCCAAGGGCTATGGTTTCATCCTCCCGGATGACGGCATTTCGGGCGACATCCTCCTCCATGTGACATGTCTTCGAAAGGACGGCTTTCAGACGGCCCTGGAGGGCGCGCGCGTGGTCTGCCTTGTCAAACATGGCGACCGCGGATTGCAGGCCTTCCGGGTGCTCTCCATGGACCTCACCACCGCGGTCCACCCGGCCGAGATGCAGGAGCAGCGCACCCATGTCGCGGTGACGCCGGAGAGCGGTCTCGAACGCGCCTTGGTGAAATGGTTCAACCGCACCAAGGGGTTTGGTTTTCTCACCCGCGGCGAGGGCACCGAGGACATCTTCGTCCATATGGAGACCTTGCGCCGTTACGGTATCACCGAGCTTCGGCCTGGGCAGGTCGTGCTGGTTCGTTTCGGGCGCGGCGACAAAGGCCTTATGGCCGCCGAAATTCACCCCGATATGGGGACCTTGCCGGTCTCGCATTAGGGCGTTTCCGGCCGAGGACCTCGAATGGCTTACAGGAACTGGCTGACCGCGGGCGCGATGTGCGCGATTGCCTTCATCGCCGCCGCCGGTGGTTACTTCTATTCCGAAAAGCCGACCTCGGCGGACAGCCGGGCGATGATCCTTCCGGCCGATCCGGCGCCACTGGTCGTGGTGACGAAAGGCGGTGATCGCTCTTTTTCCATCGAAGTCGCCGACACCGCCGCGGAGCGCGAGGCCGGCTTGATGTACCGCCAGGACATGGCGGACAACCACGGCATGCTGTTCGTCTTCGAGGTCCAGCAGCAGGTTGGCTTCTGGATGCACAACACGCCAATGCCGCTTGATCTGATTTTCGTCGGCCAGGATGGCAAGGTCCGGGCGGTCAAGCACGGCGAGCCGCAATCGGACGCCGTCATCTCGCCCGGCGTGCCGGTGCGCTTCGTGCTCGAGCTCAAGGCCGGCACTGCCGCCAGGAACGGCATCGAGTATGGCGACCTTTTGCGCCACCCGACCGTGGGCACGGTATCCGGCCCCGGCATGCCACCAGCCGACAATGGCGATGTGCCGAATGGCGGTGGCGGTTGAGCACACAGGCGGGATCGCAGATGCAGTCTTTCACCCATGACGGCTTCGAGCTTGCCTTCCTCGACCGCCAGCCGGCATCGGGCGAGGGCGATCCGGTGCTGATGATCCATGGCTTCGCCTCGAGCCATTATGTCAACTGGGTATCGCCCGGCTGGTTCAAGACGCTGAACGATGCCGGTTACCGCGCCATCGCCTTCGACAATCGCGGCCACGGCTCGTCGTCGAAGAGCTATGAGGAGGCCGACTACACGCCGGTCAAGATGGCTTCCGATGCCGCCGCCTTGCTCGGCCATCTCGGCATCGAGCGCGCCCATGTCATGGGTTATTCGATGGGCGCCCGCATCGCGGCGTTCATGGCGCTGTCCGATCCGGACAAGGTGGCGACGCTGGTCTTCGGCGGTCTCGGCATCGGCATGGTCGACGGTGTCGGCGATTGGGATCCGATCGCCGCCGCCCTGCTTGCCGAAGATCCAGCCGCGACTACCCATCCGCGCGGCCGGTCGTTTCGCGCCTTCGCCGACCAGACCCGCAGCGATCGTCGTGCCTTAGCCGCTTGCATCGCCAAATCGCGGGAATTGCTGAGCGAGCAGGATATCGCGCGCATCGCCCAGCCGACGCTTGTCGCCGTCGGAACCACCGACGACATTGGCGGCTCGCCCGATGAGCTTGCAGCGTTGATGCCGAACGCCAGCGCCTTTCACATCGAGGGCCGGGATCATATGCTGGCCGTCGGGGACAAGACCTTCAAGCAGCGCGTGCTGGAATTCTATGCTGAGAATCCGCTCTGAGCGGACGGCGATGCATCAGGCGGATTTGATGCTTGTGCTCAGTCCGGCGCTCTCGCTGCTTGAACCGACTTCGCCATCACGCACAGCAGCTCGAACATCATCGTCGCGCCTGCGAGCGCCGTCATTCCGCCCAGGTCGAAAGGCGGCGCCACCTCGACGACGTCGGCACCGACAATGGTCAATCCGTCGAGCAGGCGGACCATTTCCTGCGCCTCGCGGGTGGTGAAGCCGCCTAACTCGGGCGTACCGGTCCCGGGGGCCATTGATGGGTCGATGCAGTCAATGTCGAAAGTCACATAAATGGGCGTGTTTCCGACGATGCCGCGCGCCTCTTCCATGACGCTGGCCGCGCCCCGCCTGACGAACTCTTCCATGTAAATGATGCGGATGCCTTGGGCGACCGCCCAGTCATGTTCGCCGGGTTCGTATATCGAGCCGCGGATACCGATCTGGACGATGCGCTTGGGATCGAGCAGCCCCTCTTCGATGGCGCGGCGGAATGGCGTGCCATGCGTGTAGGGATTGTCACCGAAATAACGGTCGTTGGTGTCGGAATGCGCGTCGAAATGGATCATGCCGACGGGCGCCTTGCGGGCCACGGCGCGCAGCACCGGCAACGTCGTCAGATGATCGCCGCCCGCTGCCAGCGGAATGGCGCCCACTGCCACGATCGCCGCGATGCCGTCCTCGATGCGCTTCAGCCCGTCCAGCAGGTTGATCGGGTTGACCGAGAGGTCGCCGACATCGGCGACGTTGGCGATGCTGAACGGCTCGGTCCCCGAGACGTGATGGGCGCGCCGCATCAGGCTCGACTGGTTGCGGATCTCGCGCGGGCCGTGCCGTGCGCCGGCCCGATTGGTGGTGCCGCCGTCCCACGGAATGCCGACGAGCGCGATGTCGAGCCCTTCCGCGCTTGCCACGGCCGGCAGTCTCATGAAGGTCGAAAGTCCGGCGAAGCGAGGAACGGCGGAAGCGTCGATCGGCTGGAAGAAATTGCTGCTCATGGTGTCGGCACCTCAGAAGAATTCACGTTTGACGATTTCCGCAATGCGGGTCTCGCAGTCGTCGAGCAGCCACCGGCCCTTTTCGGCTGATGAGCCCTCGGTCAGCGACAGCACGCCGGATGGCGGCACTTCCTCGGCTGGCTTGGGATAGCGATCATATGGCCTGAACTGCGCCGGGCCGTCATGCAGTGCCTTGCCGAGGTCGACGAGCTCGGGACGCAGCGCCAGCATCATCGAGGTCTCGATGACGCTGGCATGTTCCAGCTCGATGCCGGGATAACCGTCGGGGAACACTTTCGCCAGCGTCTCTGTGCGCACCATTTCCCAATGATCGATGCGCAGGATCGTCAGATCCGCCGCACGCTCGCGGCCGATGGCATCGAGCGCCAGTTCGATGCCTTCGATCGACGGGCCGATGTTCTCGTAATGGCCGTTGAGGACAACGATGCGCCGGACCTTCTGGCGATAGAGGTCGCAGATCACATCCTTGACCAGCAGCGAAAACGTATGCGCCGTGATGTTGATCGTGCCGGGGAAGGCCGGGCCGCCGCCTGTTCTTGGCTGCGAGCGGTTGCCGTAGGCAATGGTCGGCGCGACGAGGCCGCCAACCTGCTTCGCCACCGTCTCGGCGATGGCGGTGGGAAGCACGACATCGACATTCATCGCCATGTGGTGGCCGTGCTGCTCGGTCGAGCCGAGCGGCAGGAAGATTGGCGCGCCGGCGGCGATCCGCTTCTCGGCTTCGGGCCATGGCAGTTCAGCGAGGAAAACCCGGTCTTTCATGATCACCTCATTTCAAAGCATCGCCGCGCCACCATTGGCGCCCAGGCATTGTCCAGTGAAGAAGGTGGCGCCGGGGCCGGCAAGGAAGACCACAGCGGAGGCGATTTCATCCGGCCGGCCGATCCGCCCCAACGGGTGTGTCGTTTCCAGCGCGCGCTGGCTCTCGTTCAGCGCCTCGAAACCGAGAAGCGGCGTGTCTGTCGGCCCCGGCGCCACGGCGTTGACCAGGATGCGAGGGGCAAGCTCGCGCGCCCAGGATCGGGTCAGGCCGAGTAATGCCGCCTTGGTCGCGCAATAGACCGAGGCGCTCGCCCGGCCGAGATAGGCGAGCTCGGAGGCGATATTGACGATGCGGCCGCCATCGGGAAGGTGCGGCAGGACTTCCCGTGCCACGATGATGGCGCCGCGCACATTGACGGCGAACATGCGGTCGACATGGTCGAGCGAAATCGCCTCAAGCGGTGCTTCCTGGAGGATGCCGGCATTGTTGACCAGAATGTCGTAGCCGCCGATCCGTTGCGCTCCTTGCCTGACCGCGGCAATGATGTCGGCCTCATTGGCAAGGTCGCAGGCAAGGATCGGGATATCGCCTTCGGATGCCTTGAGATCGAAGCCGAGAACCATAGCTCCGGCGTCCCGCAAGGCAAGCGCGGTCGCACGGCCGATGCCGCTGGCCGCACCGGTGACCAGCGCGCGTTTTCCGTGCAATGGAGTTACCAAGGCACTTCTCCCCTGTCGACACCGAGCGACTGCCCGGTGATGTTGGCCGCGAGATTCGACGCCAGGAACAGATAGGTGCCGGCCATGTCGGCCGGCTCCATCAGGCCGGGCAGGGCTTGCGCGCCGACGATGTCTTCGAGCAGTGCTGCTTCACTGACGGCACCTTGCTCGGCCATCCGGCCAAGCGAGCGCATCGATGCTTCCGTGCGGACCCATCCGGGGCAGACCGCATTGACGCGGATGCCCTTTGATCCAAGTTCCTTGGCCCAGGTTTTCGTCAGGCCGATGATGGCGTGCTTGGAGGCGACGTAGGCGCCGAACCGCGCTTCGGCGACGCGGCCCCAGATCGAGGCGGTGTTGATGATCGAAGCGCCGGCCTGCATGCGCGGGAAGGCGCGCGCGGTGACCACCGCCGTCCCGATGATGTTGATCTCGATGATGCGCCGGAAGGCGGCTTCGGCCTCGTCGCTGCTGTCGGTGATCGGCGTCATCAGCTCGAGGCCGGCATTGTTGATGAGCACGTCGATCCGGGAGATCGGTTCGAGTGCCGCCCCGACCGCCTCGCGGTCGGCGATGTCGGCCTCCATGCCGATGGCGCCCAAGTCGCGGGCTCGTTCATGCACGGCCGCGTCGTTGGCAATGAGGTGCAGGCTGGCGCCGGCCTGGGCGAAGCCCTTGGCGATGCCGAGCCCGATGCCTCGGCTCGCTCCGGTGATCACGACCGTCTTTCCGGAAAAGGAGAGGCTCATACGACCACTCCGGTTTCGTTGCGGATCAGATGCAGGACCTTGTTGCGCAGCTCGAAGAATTTCTGGGTTTCCCGGATCTCCAGCGGCCGGTCCGGGCCAAGCTCTGCCGTCACGTCGATATCGGCGACGATCGAGGCTGGACGGCGCGAGAACAGGATGATCCGGTCGGCGAGAAACACCGCCTCTTCGACGTCGTGGGTGACGAAGATGATGGTCTTTTCCTCGCGGATCTGGATCTGCCGCAGCTCGACCTGAAGCCGCTCGCGCGTCAACGCGTCGAGGGCGCCGAAGGGCTCGTCCATCAACAGCACGTCCGAACCCGCCGCGAGCGTGCGCGCTATGGCCACCCGCTGGCGCATGCCTCCAGAGATACGGTTGGGATAGGAGTCGGCAAAGTCGGCGAGCCCGAACAGCTTGAGATAGTGGCTGATACGCTCGGCCCTTTCGGTTGCGCCGAGATCCTTCCTGTAGCGCATGCCGAAAGCGATGTTGTTTTTGACCGTCAGCCAGGGAAACGACGAATAGGACTGGAACACCATGCCGCGCCGACGGTCCGGCCTGACGACCTTTTCCCCGCCAAGCAGGATCGAGCCCGAACTCGGCTCGTCGAGGCCGCCGACCATGCGCATCAAGGTGGTCTTGCCGCAGCCCGATGGGCCGAGAAAGACGACCAGCGAATTGCGCTCGAGGCCAAGGCTGGTGTTTCGCACGACATCGACGGGGCCGAAGGACTTGGCCGTGTCGACGAATTGAACATATCCGGTCATGTCATGCTCCTCACAGATACCGGAACAGCCGGCGGTGAAGCAGGCGCAAAAGCTGGTCGGTGACAAGGCCGATCAGGCCGATGACGACGACGCCGGCCATGACCTCAGGTGTCTTGACGAAGCGCCGGGCCGTCCAGATCATATAGCCGATGCCGGAATCGGCGGCGACGATTTCGGCGATGATCAGATAGGTCCAGCACCAGCCGAGCGTGATGCGCAGATTGTCGAGCAGCGTCGGCCCCATCCAGCGCAGGGCGACGTCGACCATGACCTGCCTCGAATTGGCGCCGACGGTGCGGGCGACCTCGACGAACTCCTGCGGCACGCGCCGCATGTCGTCAGCGACGAGCAGCACGAGCTGGAAGAACGTCCCCAGCCAGAGCAGGAAGATCTTGGTCTCCTCGCCGACGCCGAACCAGATGATGGACAGCGGCACCAGCGCGGGGACCGGCAGATAGCGGATGAAATCGATCATCGGCTCGAGGGCGGCGCCGACGATCCGGTAGCTGCTCATCATGATGCCGATCGGGATCGCCATGACGGCGGCCAGCAGGAAGGCAATCCAGACACGGGTGCCCGAAACCGCGACGTGCCAGAGCAGGTTCTGCTCGGTCAGCATCGTCCACAGCGCGACGACGACGCGGCTCGGCGACGGCAGGAACTGCGGCGCAATGATGCCCGCGCGCGCCGCCAGCTCCCACAGGGCAACGACGAGCACGGCCGCGGCGACGCTGACGGCAAACTCCAGCATCGGCGATGCGCGACCGCGGAAGACAAACAGGCTGCTGAACAAATCACTATCCCCGGATGATCGAAAGAACGGCCGTCACCGACGGCGAGCCGGAATGACCTGCCGGCAGCCGCCGAGCGGCTGCCGGTCCGGCCGCGCGGCCGCTATTTTGCCGGGAGCTTGTTGATTGCCGTATTGTCGACCTGGTCGGCCGCCACCAGCTTGGTGTCGGCCGCACCATTTTCCAGGTTGAGATCCATCACCGTGTCGAAGATCCCGTGCAGCGTGCCTTTTTCTCCCGGCTTGCCCATATAGGCTAGGGATTCGGCAAGCGTCGTGTAGGACAGGCTGGAGTTGACGATATCGGTCACTTCGGCAGGCGTCAGGCCGAAATGCTTGGAGGCCATGTCGGCGAATTTGTCCGGCTCGGCCTTGATGAAGTCGACCGCCTCATAGATGCAGCCGAGAAATTTTGTGTACTTGTCGGGGTTCGCCTTGAAATCGTCGTTGCGGGCGATGATCGCGTCGATGATGATGCCGCGATGATCCTTGGACGAGATCAGCATGCGGGCACCGGGGCGGGTCGAGGCCTTCAGCGCCTGCGACATGAACGGTTCGTAGGTCGCGATCGCGGCGATCGATTCATCGACGAAAACCGCGCCCGTATCGGCCGTCGCGATGTCCTTGATCTGAAGATCCTTCAGCGACAGGCCGGCCTGCTTCAGCTCCATCTGCAACAGCAGGCGCGAAGGAATGTTGGGCTCGGCCGCGACAACCTTGCCCTTGAGATCGGCAACCGACTTGATCTTGTCATCCGTGATGACGCCGTCGCCGCCGACGGATTCGTCGATCGTGCCGATGATGATGCCGGGCGTCGAAGCATCGCGCGGGCGCCCCTGATATTCGCCGACGGAGCGCATCTGCATCTCGATGTCGCCGCGCGCCATCGCCGCCATGACGTTGGTCAGGTCGTCCTCGAACTTGATGCTGACATCAAGGCCCTTGGCGGCGAAGCAGCCAAGGTCGCTGGCGATATGGACAGGCGCAAATCCCAGCCATGTCGGCGCAAGGATGCGGATCTGGTCGGCGCTGAGGGCGAGCTCCGAACTGGCGAGCAGCAGGGCTGCGGACAAGGCGGTGCCGAGTAACGGTTTCATAATTGTTCCCCAATTTTGTTCCGTACAGGCTCGCGATTTCAGACATTGATGTAAATGAGTTTATTTAGAACGATACATCGAATAACATCGATGTATCGTTCCGTGCATTATTGGGGGGCGGCATGCGCCGGCTGGACAATATCGACATCCGCCTGCTGCGCGTTTTCGTGGCGCTGGCCGATTCAGGCGGGTTCGCCGCTGCGCAAATCACGCTCAACCTGTCACAGCCGACGCTGAGCACGCATCTGGCGGAATTGGAGAAACGCATCGGTGCCCAGCTCTGCCATCGCGGACGCAAGCAATTCCGCCTGACCGAGGTTGGACAGGCGACCTATGATGCGGCGCAGAAGCTGTTCCGCGACCTTGACGATTTCGGACATCGCATCAATGCAGCCAGCGGCAGCCTGTCGGGCCGCTTGCGGGTCGGCACGTCGGATGGGGTCTTCACCAGCGGCGAACTGGGTATCCAGCACGCCCTCAGCCGCTTTATGGGGCCCGATTCCGACGTCTTCATCGACCTTTCGGTGGGCACGCCGTCCGAACTCGAGCAACAAGTCGCCGATGGCGGTCGCGACGTCGTCATCGGGCCGCTGTCGCAGAAAGCTCCTGGGGTCGTCTATCGGGACTATTGCGGCGAACCGCATCTTCTCTATTGCGGCCGCCGGCACCCGCTCTTTGCAGTGCCCGATTCAAGGATCGATCAAGGCGCCGTCGACGCAGCGCGGTTCTCGGTGCGCAGCTATCGGCATTTCGACGACCTCTACCTGGTCGGCCATCCCAGGGCGAGTGCATCGGTCGTTCACATGGAAGCGCAGTTGATGCTGATCCTGTCGGGCAACTTCATCGGCTTTCTGCCGTGCCATTTTGCCGATCCCTGGATCACGGCCGGAGACATGCGGGCAATCAAGCCAAGGGCCTATTCGTTCAGTTCCATACACCGCGTCGCCTATCGCAAGACCGACGCCCAGCGCTCGCTCGTTCAGGCGTTTCTCGGCGCATTGTTCGATGCAACGCCCGTGGCAGGATAGGGCCACGAGCAAGCGCGCCTGCGGCGAAGATCAGGAAGGGGTTTGCAGGGCCTGCAATGACCGCGTCATGTTTTCCCGGGCTTGCGGTTCGAAACGCCGGCGAAACTCTTCGGTGTGGAAAATATGCGGGCGGGCGAGGAAGTTCTTCAAGACCGCACTGCGTCCGGCTCGCCACATCGGCTCCTCCACCCAGTGGTACTCGCGCCGCACGGCGCGCTCATAGGCGTCGAAGGCGTCCGGCGCGGCTCCCAGGATCGACAGGTCCATATCCAGAAAAAGACTTGCGTCCCGTATGGCCGCCGCGTCGTCGAACGGCGGCACCTGATGCGTGGCGGTGGCGACGATCATTGCCGAGATGCGGTCGAGACGTGAAGAATCCGCGCGGCCCGCCAGCTCTTTCTCGGCAAGGGCCGCACTTTGCGCCTCATTGTCCTTGGCCTTGCTGTCGTAGATGGCATCGTGGAACCAGATCGCCGCTTCGATCGCCTCGGGGTCGCCGAGCAACCTTCGATAGTCGCCAGCGAGCGCCAGCATTGCCTCGATATGGGAAAGGTTGTGATAGTGGCGGCCTGGCGCCCGGTAGAGAGCCGAAAGCTCGCTTTTCAGCGCGTCGTCGATCAAGGGTTCGTTTTTCATGGCTGCTTGAATTCCCGCGAACCAAATCCATTTGACAAAGCACTAAGGAAAATTGAGTTCAATCGTGCTATGATCTGGCTTATATGTGCGGCCAGGCAACAGGCAAGCACAACAGGCAAGCCAGGCAGGACGCAGGACCAGACGGCGATGAACAGCATCAGCATTTCCCGACACAGCGCATTGAAGCCGGTCGATCCAATCTGGCGTTCGATCCGCGACGAGGCCATGGAGGCTGTCAACCGCGATCCGCTGCTCGCTGCATTCCTTTATTCGACCATCCTCAACCAGGACAGCCTGGAGGAGGCGGTCATTCATCGGCTGGCCGAGCGGCTGGCGCACCAGGACATCGGCTCCGATCTCATCCGCCAGACGTTCAAGTCCATGCTGGCCGACGACAAGGAGTGGCCGACGACGGTGCGTGTCGACATCCAGGCCTATTACGATCGCGATCCGGCTTGCGACCGCTTCATCATGCCTGTGCTCTATTTCAAGGGCTTCCACGCCATCCAGACCCATCGGCTGGCGCATTGGCTGTGGAACCAGGGGCGCAAGGATTTCGCGCTCTATCTGCAGAGCCGCTCGTCCTCGGTCTTCCAGACCGACATCAACCCGGCCGCCCGCATCGGCAAGGGCATCTTCATCGACCACGCCACCGGCCTCGTGGTCGGGGAGACCGCGGTCATCGAGGACGACGTGTCGATCCTGCATGGCGTGACACTGGGCGGCACCGGCAAGGCCGGTGGCGACCGCCACCCCAAGATCCGCTACGGCGTGCTGATCGGCGCCGGCGCCAAGATCCTCGGTAACATCGAAATCGGCCATTGCTCGAAGATAGCGGCCGGCTCGGTGGTGCTGTCGCCGGTGCCGCACAACAAGACGGTTGCCGGCGTGCCGGCCCGCGTCGTCGGCGAGACCGGCTGCGATCAGCCGTCGCGCCAGATGGACCAGCTTCTGCCGTCGCAGACGATGGATCAGGTCGTCAGTTTCGACATCTGATTGTCATATGTCCGTTGCCTGCGGCCGTGGGCAGACATGGGCGATTGTTTCTCGCCCCAGGTCTGTTGAGATTCAGGTCAGGCCGAGCCGAAAATGGTGGGTTCCGAGAACCGGAGCGGAGCGTACGTTTGGGTACGTGAGCACCGGAAGCGCAGGAAACCGCCATTTGCAGGCCGGCCTCACGTGAATATCAACAGACCTTAATCAGGCCGCTTGCCTTTACATGGCCATTGTCGACGTGCCAGAAGCGCGTTCAAACGAGCAAGCCCGATGATCGGAGAAGACTGTTGAAGCCGGACGAAATCAGAAAGCTGGACGCCTATTTCAAGCGCGTCTTCCAGAACCCCAAGCTCGAGGTCAAGGCGCGGCCGCGCAAGGACGATTCGGCCGAGGTCTATGTCGGCGACGAATTCCTCGGCATCGTCTTCAAGGACGAGGACGACGGCGATTACAATTTCTCGATGGCGATCCTCGACATCGATCTGGCCTGAGCCAGCGATTTTGCGCTCGGCCGGCTCCGCCTCGAATGCGGCCGGCCGGACCTTCCGAGGCTTTCTTAATGTCCTGTTTTCAGGACGCGCGTGGCTTCAGTGGCGATTGCCGCGTCGAGCGCCTGCCAATCGCCCAGAAACTCCCTTGGGAAGCGATAGGTGAGGCTGAGCTCGTCGCCGACCTGAATGTCGCGCTCGCAAGGCGCCAGCGATTGGTCGGCACTCGGTCCGCTCAGGCAACGGGCCACGAACGGCTCCTTGCCGGGGCGATTGCCGACAACCAGAACCTCGTTCAGATAGCCTGATTTCTCGTTAAAACCATAAATCATCGTGCCACCAGGCCCGACAATGCCGGGTCGGGTGATCAACGCGCTGTAGATCGGCGCGAAGCGGCCACTCATGTCACGCGACATCATCTGCTGTTCGAAGGACAGAAAGACGATGTTCTTGACTGTGCCCGTGTGGTTGAAATCGTTGCGCGCCGGCTCGCTGTAGCCGTCCATCCGGGGATAGCGCAGATAGAGGTCGAGCCGCGAGGCGATGCCGTCGCGCCGGGCCTGGGCGAAACGGATGGCGTTGGCTGGGACCGTGATGACATTGTTGCCGATCACCACCTGGTGCACCGTTGCGTCGTCGGTGTATCCGGCCATGGCGATCGAATGGCCAAACCATTTGCCGGCAAGGCTGATCGCTGCCGAAAGCAGGGCCAGCACCGCGAATCCGTAGAGCACCCGCTTCATCAGCCTGGAATCGACCACGGTGAGTTCGTTGGCGAGCGCTGCCTGCTTCATCTCAGTCCTCGGATCTCGGGCCGCCCGTCCGCCTCCAGTGTCCCTGGGCGGCACACATCGCACGGCACGGCTCTTGCAGCCGGCATGGAACGACTGTGCAATTTCATGGTAAATGGAAAGTTAAGATGGGACCGCTGGAACTCACACTCTTTGCTTTTGCCGTCGGGTTGACGGCCTGCGGGCTGGCCGGATCGGCCATGGAACTGGTGTCGGGCCGCAAGGTCGCCTTCACCGAACCCTATGTGTCGCCGTCACATGTCTTGCGCTCGCTGCTCGCCACGGCCTGTGCCGGACCCTTCATGCTGGTCAACGATGCCATCGATGCCCGGCGTCAGCGCCGCATTTCAACGTTGGCGCTGATGTCCTGCGGCTGCACGGCAATTGCGTGGACCTTGGCGCTGGGCGTCGTCGTGCTTGCCATTGCCTCATGGACGGTCCGTCTCCTAGGGTCCGAGCTGCCAGGCTGAGACGATTCGGAGACCAGAAATGCCGCTTTATGCGATCGATGGAACAGAGCCCAGCTTCGCCGATGCCGACTCGAACTGGATCGCGCCCGATGCGACGCTGATCGGCGACGTCAGGGTCGGACGCAATGCCGGCTTCTGGTTCGGCGCCGTCATCCGCGGCGACAACGAGCCTATCGTCATCGGTGCCGACACCAATGTGCAGGAACATACGGTGATGCACACCGATCCCGGCTTCCCGCTGACGATCGGGGAGGGCTGCACGATCGGCCACCGCGCCTTGCTGCATGGCTGCACGATCGGCGATAACAGCCTGATCGGCATGGGCGCCATCGTGCTGAACGGCGCGAAAATCGGCAGGAATTCTCTGGTCGGCGCCGGTGCGCTGGTCACCGAAGGCAAGGAATTCCCGGATAATTCGCTGATCGTCGGTTCGCCTGCCAAGGCGATCAGGGTGCTGGACGACGCGGCCGTGGCAAGGTTGCGCGGCTCGGCGGCGCATTATGTCGCCAACGGCAAGCGCTTCAAGGCGGGGTTGAAGAAGGTCTGAGGCCGGTTTGGCCTATTCCTGTCGCCGACCGTCTTTATCGCGGCCCAACTCACCGTTGGAACCACGCCCGGCCATCGCATCGTGCAGCAATGAAGCACCTGCTTCAAAACCGGCAATTTCGGCCTCTTCCACGGCCGTCCTGTAATCATCGATGCGGGTTTCGAGTACCGGGTCGGCGCCCGCCACCAAAAGCAGGCGGATCGCATCGACGCTGCGGATTGCCACCGAATAGTGAAGCGGCGTCCAATCGTTCACGCCCCGCATGTTGGGGTCGGCGCCGCCGTCGATCAATACCCGCACGATGTCCAGCCTGTCGGCCCGGTCGGTGGACAGCGCCGCAATGATGGACGGAAACCCGCCGTGATCCCCGTAATTCGGATCCGAGCCAGCATCCAGCAAGGTCGAGATGAAACCGACGGGGCTCCAATAGATCGCATATTCCAGTGGGTGCCCGAGGCCGAGTTCAAACGGCATGCGCTCATCGAACCAGCGGGGCGAGCCGCCCAACGCCAGGCCGAGGCCCTCGAAGTCGCCGGCCTTGAAGGCATCGTCGATCGCCTTGAACAGGCGATGGCGCTCGCATCGATCTTCCGGGATTTCCAACATCGCCGTGATCCAGAAGGCGAAACTGACGGCCTATAGTGCCTCGATCTGCTGCCGGCGGAAAGGTGGTTGCGACGTTCTGATGCGCTCGTTGGGATATGTGGTCCCCTGGCCACCGCTACGCGGCTTTGTTTTTTGCTTTCTTCCCTGCCGTAGGCTTGGTCCGTATTCGCATGCCTCCACCCTTAGGGGTTTCGATTTCAAATGCATCCGTACTCCTCACCAGATCGCTCAGTTTGCTGAAGCCGTAGGTGCGAGGGTCAAAATCTGAAAACAGGTTTGACAGCTGCTTTCCAAATGTGCCGAGCAATACCCAACCATCCTCACTGTCCATCTGACCAATGACTTTCTTGAGTATGGGCATCGCAGCGCTGGACGATTGAAGCGGCTTGGCTGCAGGCGCGGTATCTTGAATGTTGGCCACGCCACGTAGAAGATTTTCGGTGTAGATGAAACGGCGGCATGCCTGCCGAAAACTCTCCGGTGTCTTCTGCTCGCCGAGCCCGAATACATCGACACCCTGTTCGCGAATGCGGGCGGCAAGCCGGGTGAAGTCGCTGTCGGAAGAAACCAGACAGAAACCGTCGAAACGACCGCTATGGAGTAGGTCCATAGCATCGATCACCAGGGTGATATCGGAAGCGTTCTTCCCAGTGGTGTAGGCGAACTGCTGCTGCGGGATGATTGCATGCTTCGACAAGACGTCCGCCCATGCCTTCGATCGGGCGTTTGAGAAGTCACCGTAGATGCGGCGGACGCTGGCTTCGCCGATCTTCGCGATCTCCTCGAACAGGCCGTCGACAATCTTGGCAGAAGCGTTGTCGGCGTCGATAAGAACCGCGAGGCGCGGCGATCGAGGTTCGGTCGGCATGCGACACTTCCTGTGGCTGGCGCGTTCTTGAGTTTCGAATTCTAGCTGGCGAAACCAGTGCGAGCTGCGGTTCCGCTACTTCACAGTTTTAGCAGAGGTGTGCGACAAACAGAAACCCAAGCTATTGGAATCGTGACATCGATCGCGATTTCAAAGAGCCTCCGCCAGAAATGGCGGAGCCGGCCCGGGGACGGGGCCGGCTCCTTTCACCCGGTCGTTGGGGACGGGGAGGGTGGGGACTCGACCGGGTTTCTCCTGAAGCGCCTCGCACTCACGCGGCGCGCTTGATCTCTGTTTTAGCGGACGCTGGCGACCGCGTCGGAGCGGCCGTCGTTGATCGTCACCCAAACGCCGGAATTCTGGTCCGACTGGCGCTTGAGATAGGTGTAGTCGGTGTCCGTCCAGGACAGGACCTTGGTCTCCAGATTGTCGAGGATGAATTCGCCCAGGCTGGTGCGCACGGTCAGCACCGCGTGGCCGTCGCCATTCGGCTGGCGCGCCACCGTCATCAGCAGATTGCCGGCGGGCACGCCCGCATCCATCAACTCGCGGCGCTTTTCCAGCGCGTAATCCTCGCAATCGCCATAGCCATTGGCCGGATAGGCCCAATATTCCTCGACACCGTAGTTTTCCATGTCGGTGCGTGGCTTGATCCGGGTGTTGACCGAATTGTTGATGTTGACGATCGTCGCCCACAATTTGCGGGTCAGTTCGACCGGCGCACCCTTCGGGGTCCGTTCGCTGCATTCGCCAGGAATGCGCTGGCAGAACTCATAATGGCCAACAGGCTGGGTGGTGCGTCCGCCGGTGTGCATATAGGTCGGTCCCGCGGCATATGCTGATCCCCAAGCGGAAAGCTGCATCGCCATTGCCACCAGCAACAGCTTGCCCCTCGTTTTCTTCATTGTTGTAGTCTCCCCGTTCGAAGGAGACATTGCCACATGTGGATTTATTTGACGCAAAAGCTCGAAGTAGATATTGAGTAAAACTCCAGTAGAATAAGCGTAAAATTTGAATCATTTGAGTATTAATTCGTTTGGACCTTGAGGCGCCAATCTCGGCGCGCGGAGGGCTCCAAGCCCCCGCCAAGAGTGGCCTAAGCATGCCGTCGAAAACAAAAAACCGGCCACAAGGGCCGGTTCCTGGAGTGTCGCTGTCGGGCCTGCTCAGGTGCGTGGCGTGTTGAATTCGGAATCGAGCGTTTCGGGGCGCTGGATCACAGCGAATTCGATGGCGACGCCGTCCTCGAAATGGCGGACGACCTGCCCGCGCATGGTGCCAAGCATGACCTGGATGCCGATCGCCGGTTTGACGTCGATCTCGACCGCGGCGCCGGAGAGCGAAAGGTCGATGATACGGCACTGGTACTGGCGGCCGTCGGTGAGCTGCAGCACGCTGGTCGGATTGCGCGGTGCGACGCGCTCGTGGCGCCGATCTTCCGGCAGGTCGAGTTCATGCTTGTTGGCGAGCCAAGTCAATTGCGCGGCCAGCTTGTCCTTCTTGCGATCCGACGCGATGACGGTCATCGCGAAGCCGTCCTGCAAGGTGCGCGTGACGACACCTTCGATGCGGCCGATATGATCGATGTAGGCGATGACTTTTTCGCCGGGCATGCCGATGCGATCAGTGCGAAACGCGACATTGCCCGGTGACATGTCGACGACCTGGCAGGGGTGCTCGGTGCGGTCTTCCAGCATGAAGCGCCCGTAAATCTTGACCCGGACGCGCTGAAAGTTACGCCTTTCAGCTTGGGACGGCGCATAGTCGACCGCCGCTGACCTCATGACTGCCTACACCCCGTTTGGCATCCCGCGCGTCGATGCGAGGAACTTCATCTGAGAAGTACAACAAAGCGGGTTAACAAAGGGGAAAAGCGGGCGCTTCAGGGTTTTCCTTTTTATGCATGTCGTTGCCCCAAAACCGCTGCGCAGTTTTAGGCGACATGCATCAAACCGCGAGATTGCGGACTATTCCTCGCGCCCGCCATCGAAGACGACAAGATGACGGATGCGGCGCGCCCGGCCGAGCGCCGAGATCGTCTCGGGTGCCCCAAGTTCATCGGGAACGAGCGAGGGAACATCGATCGCCGGGCGATTGTTCAGGAGCTCCTTCTCCGGATCGATGACGCGGATCGAATCGATCAACGCATCGGTGATCGGGTCGGCGCCCAGCCAGAAGGGCTTCTCCACGGCGCTGATGACGCCCAGGCAGCGTGGATTTTCGACGCCGCCGTCAAGCGGCAGGGCAAGCAGTTCGAACTTGTTGGAGCGCCCGTTGCGGCTAAAACCCTCATAGCTGATGAGCACGACCGACTTCTGCTCGAAGACGCCATGGATCAGGCGCGAGACGAGCCGCTGATCCTTCTCGCGCCACAGCGATGGAAAGGAAAACCCCTTGAGTTCGCGGCCGTAGCAGGCGCAAAGCCTCGTGCCGGCCAGCCGGAATACGGCCTGTCCGCGCGTGTCACGTTCCAGGATAAAGGTGTCGGCCAGCAGCGACTTGATGTCGGCCGGTTCGACCTCCGAACGCTTCGGGGCAGGGCGTCCGTCACGCAGGCGATTCCAATATTGGAACAGCGTGATCGATCCATTCTGGTTCATGCTATGCTGCTCCGCGCATTCTGTCGTCTGATGTCCCATCGGTGAACAGAAGGGCGCCCTCCGATGACCTACATGCGTTGCGGAGCAGGAAGCGTGCCAGCGTCGTTAACACTTGTTCACGGGTCGGGGCTGTTAAGGTTAACAAGTGGTTTACGTTGCATCGAAGCGAGCCCCGTGGCACAAAAAAACCACTCCAGAAGCGGTCGTTTCGCGACGATCGGCAGCACTTCAGTCAGAGTTTTAGGGGAGCAGGGGGCTCGACCAGCCGTTCAGGGGAAACCTTGAACGGCTTCTTTTTTGATTCGCGCCGCGGCGATTCGCGGTTTGCGGTTCGGTCCGCGGTGATCTAGATGCTCGAACCCCGAATCCCGCAGTGAGTGCAATTTCAGATGAGTGAACCGGCAACTCCCTCGGAAGTCGACCCGGTCGAGGGCGCGCCCGAGCCCCGGCGCGAGCCGGTGTTCAACCTGCCGCCCGTCGTGCTGGCGGTGATCGGCATCTGCGTCGCCCTCTATCTGTTGCAGCAATATGTGTTGAGCCAATCTCAGCAGATGACATTGCTGTATGACGGGGCCTTCATCCCCGTTCTCTACACCGGGCAATACGGCTTCGACTGGTTCCTGTTTTCGCGGCCCTTCACCTACGCCTTCATGCATGGCGGCTTTGCCCATATCGCCATCAACATGGTGTGGCTCGCCGCGTTTGGTTCACCATTGGCAAACCGTCTGGGAACGCTGTGGTTCGCGCTTTTCTTTGCCGCAACCGGGTTGGCTTCGGTCGCGCTTTTCTGGGCGGTGCATCCCTATGGTGAAGCGCCGCTTGTCGGCGCTTCTGGCGCGATCTCCGGCATGATGGGGGCTGCGGCGCGTTTTGGCTTCCGCACCGACCGTTCGGCCGGCAAAGCCGCCTTCGCCGGCCCTGTGCTGCCGATCGCATTCGTATTGCGCTTGCGCGGCGTCGTGATCTTCCTCGCCATGTGGATGGTCATCAATCTCGCCACCGGCCTGCTCGGGTTTGCCCCAGGGGTAGATGGTCAGATCGCCTGGGAGGCCCATATTGGCGGCTTTGTCGCGGGCTTCTTCGGCTTGCGTTGGTTCGACAGGCGATGGCTGGCGCCTGAATGGGAGACGACCGACCACCGCACTTGAAATGCAACCGATCACGGCGCACGATGTTCACTCTTACGTGAAGGCCGGTCAGGGCAGGAACCGGCAGGCAAAGCAGAGGAGGACGCCATGACGGTTAAGGCAATTCTCGAGAGAAAAGGCCATGACGTGTTGACGCTCGGGCCGAACGAAAAGCTGAGCGAAGCCATCCGCATCCTGGCAGAGCACAAGATCGGTGCGCTGGTCATCACCAATGGCGATCGCAAAATCGTCGGCATCCTGTCAGAGCGCGACATCGTGCGGGTCGTCGCCCGCGAAGGTGGAGCCGCGCTGGATATCGCCGTGCGTTCGGCGATGACGCCGAAGGTGAAGATCTGCAACGAAAACCATACCGTCAACGAGGTGATGGAGATCATGACCCGGGGCCGCTTCCGCCATCTGCCGGTGGAGAAGGACGGCATGCTCGATGGCATCGTGTCCATCGGCGACGTGGTCAAGCGCCGGATCGAGGATGTCGAGCGCGAGGCCGACGAGATCAGGGCCTACATCGCCACCGCCTGAGCGGTTAGGCGAACCGCCGGCCGGAGAACCGACCGGCGGAACTTGCCGCCGAGAAGGCGGAAAACGCCAGTTCGCGGCTTTACGCTTGTCTCTTTTGGCGGTTTGCACTAGCGAATGACTTCACGTTCGACGTGAAATTCACGTTCAAACGTGAAATCAGTCACCGCAATTCGCAGGCCGCCATGTCCCTTATCGACACCCGTACTCCTGACGCAAAACGCCTGATCCCCGGCGCAACCGGCGACTGGGAGATCATCATCGGCCTCGAGGTCCATGCGCAGGTCACTTCGGAAGCAAAGCTGTTTTCGGGCGCCTCGACGGCCTTCGGCGCGCCGCCTAACGCCAATGTCAGCCTGGTCGATGCGGCGATGCCGGGCATGCTGCCGGTCATCAACGAGGAATGCGTCAAGCAGGCGATCCGTACCGGCCTGGGGCTGAAGGCGCAGATCAACCACAAGTCGGTCTTCGATCGGAAGAACTACTTTTATCCCGACCTGCCGCAGGGCTACCAGATCTCGCAGTTCAAGCAGCCGATCGTCGGCGAGGGCACGGTCATCGTTTCGGTCGGCCCGGACCGCCAGGGCGAATTCGAGGACATCGAGGTCGGCATCGAGCGGCTGCATCTGGAGCAGGATGCCGGCAAGTCGATGCACGACCAGCATGCGACCATGTCCTATGTCGATCTCAACCGCTCCGGCGTGGCGCTGATGGAGATCGTCTCCAAGCCGGACATGCGCTCGGCCGACGAAGCCAAGGCTTATGTCACCAAGCTGCGCACCATCGTCCGCTATCTCGGCACCTGCGACGGCAACATGGACGAAGGTTCGATGCGCGCCGACGTCAACGTTTCGGTGCGCAAGCCGGGCGGCGAGTTCGGCACGCGTTGCGAGATCAAGAACGTCAACTCGATCCGCTTCATCGGCCAGGCCATCGACTACGAGGCGCGCAGGCAGATCGCCATCCTCGAGGATGGCGGCAAGATCGATCAGGAGACGCGGCTGTTCGACGCCGTCAAGGGCGAGACGCGCTCGATGCGCTCCAAGGAAGAGGCGCATGATTACCGCTACTTCCCCGATCCCGACCTTTTGCCGCTGGAATTCGACCAGGCCTATGTCGATGCGCTGGCCAAGGAATTGCCGGAACTGCCGGACGACAAGAAGGCGCGGCTGATCGCGTCGCTCGGCCTGTCCGTCTATGACGCCTCGATCCTGGTTTCGGAAAAGCCGATCGCCGACTATTTCGAAAAGGTGGCCGCCGGCCGCGACGGCAAGCTTGCCGCCAATTGGGTCATCAACGATCTGCTGGGACAACTGAACAAGGCGGGCAAGGACATTGAAAATGCTCCGGTTTCGCCCGACCAGCTCGGAGCGGTCATCGACCTGATCAAGGATGGCACCATTTCCGGCAAGATCGCCAAGGACCTGTTCGAGATCGTCTGGAACGAGGGCGGCGATCCGCGGCAGCTGGTCGAGAGCCGTGGCATGAAGCAGGTCACCGACACCGGCGCCATCGAGAAGGCCGTCGACGACGTTATCGCCGCCAACCCTGACAAGGTCGAACAGGCGCGCGCCAAGCCGAGCATGGCCGGCTGGTTCGTCGGCCAAGTAATGAAGGCGACCGGCGGCAAGGCCAACCCGCAAGCCGTCAACGACCTCGTCAAGGCCAAGCTGGGCATCGAGTAGCGCCGTGTTCGTCCGCACCGCAGGTGAACGCGACCTTGCCGCTGTGCGGACGCTGCTGGTGGAAACCTGGCATGCGACCTATGACACCATTTATGGCGCTGCCAAAGTCACCGAGATCACCGACGAATGGCACTCGATCGCTTCGCTCCGCTCGCGGCTGACGCGGCCCAACTCGGAATTCCTGGTGGCCGATGACGGCAAGCGGATCGGCGGCATGGCTTTCGCCGCCGCCACCGCCGATGCGAAAATCATCCTGTTGAACCAGCTCTACGTCCATCCGGACTGCCAGCGGCGGGGGATCGGGCAAGCACTGCTCGACGAGGTCGAAGCCAGTTTCCCGGAAGCGCGAACGCTGCGCGTCGAGGTCGAGGAAGCCAATGCCGGTGCCATCGCCTTCTATCGGTCAAAAGGGTTCTTGCCTGTCAGTGCCGCGGAGGAGTCCCGTGATACCTCAAGGCCGACGACGCTGAGTTTCGCGAAGTCGCTGGGATAGACCACCGGATGAATAGAGCGATCAAGCCATGCGTCATCGCGGCGTTTGCTGTGCCGGCTCACGACGGATATGCAAGGGCATGACCAAACTGTCCCGCATTACAGCGCTGGCGCTGCTCGCCATCATCATTTTCGCGACCTTGTCGCCGATCCAGATGCGGCCGCACCTCGCTGAAGCGAATGTCGAGCGTGCCTTGGCTTATGTCCTGCTGGGCTTCGCCCTGGCGATCGGCTTTCCCAACCGACTGTATCAGGTCGTGATCTTCGTGGCTGTGACCGCCGGCATGCTGGAACTGCTTCAGCTCATTGATCCCGGTCGCCATGCACGCCTCATCGATGCATTGGTGAAAGCCCTTGCCGGGGTGGTTGGGACCGTGGCGGGACACCTGATCGTCAGGGCCGGCGGACAAAAGAGCGAGAGCTAGGCGCGACAGCAATCCGCCGCGGAGGATCGAGCCTTCGCTAGGCAGCGGGAACGCCCACATTGTCGATCAGCCTGGTCTTGCCGAGCCATGCTGCCGCGAGAAGACGCCCTTCGCGGTTTCGGCGCCATGGCGCAAGCGTCAGGCTTTGGCGTGCCTCGACATAGTCGACTTTTTGAAAACCGGCGGCGATGAGGGCGCGGCTGGCCTCTTCTGTTGCGTCGCTCTGGCCGGCGCCTGCCGCCAGGGCCGCAGCCGTATTGCGCAATATCACGTTGAGTTGGCGGGCGATCTTCAGTTCGGCCTCATCGAGATAGGCGTTGCGTGACGACATGGCGAGACCATGCGCGTCGCGGATCGTCGGCGCGCCGATGATCTCGACAGGCAGGTCGAGGTCGCGGCAGAGTTGCCTCACCACGCAAAGTTGCTGGTAATCCTTCTCGCCGAAGACTGCACAGTCGGGCGTTGCCTGCAGCAGGAGCTTTGCCACCACGGTCGCGACGCCGTCGAAAAAGGTCGGCCGAAAGTCCGATTCGAGCCCGGCGGAGGGGCCACCGACCGAGATTTTGGTGGCGAAGCCGGCAGGATACATCTCGCCAACCGTCGGTGTGAAGGCAAGGTCGGCCTTTGCGACGCCCAGCCGGTCGAGGTCGCGCGCGAGCTGGCGCGGGTACTTGTCGAGGTCTTCGCTCGGCGCGAACTGTGTCGGGTTGACGAAGATCGACACGACGCAGCGCTCGGCTTTTTGGAGCGCGATCCTGACCAGCGAGATGTGTCCGTCATGCAGTGCACCCATGGTCGGCACCATGGCGACACGAAGGCCATCGCGCCGCCAATCATGGATTTGCGCGCGAAGTGCGGCAACGCTGTCGACGACCACGGGTTGTCTCATGCGTCATCCCTGTTCTTTGTCGCCGAAAAGACATGGCCGGGGCCCGGGAATGTCCGGTTTCGCACGTCTGCTGCATAGCTCTTTGCGGCATGCGAGATCACGCTGCGCAGATCGGCGTATTCCTTGACGAATTTCGGCACGCGATCGACGGTCAGCCCAACCATGTCGTCGATGACCAGGATCTGGCCATCGCAGTCGCCGCTGGCACCGATGCCGATGGTTGGAATGGCGAGGCGGCGGGTGATATCGGCGGCGACCGTCTCGACCGTGCCTTCGATGACCACCGAGAATGCGCCGGCGCTTTCAACCGCAAGCGCATCGCCAAGCAATGCCGCAACAGCCTCCTCGGTGCGGCCCTTGATCTTGTAGCCGCCGTCTTTTTCGATCGATTGCGGCTGCAGGCCGATGTGACCCATAACCGGAATGCCGGCGGCGACGATGGCCGCGATCTGGCTGGTCATGTCGAGGCCGCCTTCGAGCTTCACCGCCTGGCAGCCGGTTTCGTCGACGACGCGTCGCGCCGAAGCGACGGCTTGCGCTGCCGTTGCCTCATAGCTGCCGGCCGGCAGGTCGACGACGACGCAGGCATTTGCCGAGCCGCGCATCACGGCTTGCCCATGTGCGATCATCATCTCCAGCGAGGCGCCCAGCGTCGTCTTGTGGCCATGCAGGACCATGGCGACACTGTCGCCGACCAGAAGCAGGTCGACATGGTGATCGAGCAGACGGGCGATGGGATAGGTATAGGCGGTCAGGCAAACGATCGGCGTGCCGCCCTTGCGGTGGCGAATCGCCTCGGCGCTGATGCGAATGTCGGTGGTCGGCAATTCCGTGGCCAATCGTCACCTCTTCGGCCTGCAGCCGGGTTGGATACCCCGCATGGCGCGCAGAGCTTTAGAAATACCGCAAAGGCTTGGCAAGCGCCCATCCTGTCGCCCGGAAAAATCACAGGCTTGTGTCGGGTTTCCGGCAAGCCATTTGCGCGCACGCCGTGGCAAAAGCCTTGCCTTCGGCAAGGCCTAACGCCATAAGCAGGAAAACAGGCGCTGCCGGCGCGAGGGTTTTGAAATGAAGACTTTCCTTACGCAGTTTTTCACCTGGTGGAACAGCCAGACGATAGGAACCCGCCTGCATACTTGGCGGTACGGCAAGAAGGTCGGCCAGGACGAGACCGGCAATTTCTACTACGAAGGCGGGATCGATTCGGAAGGCCGCACGCGCCGTTGGGTCATCTACCGCAACTATTCGGAAGCTTCGGCGATACCGCCCGGCTGGCACGGCTGGATGCACCACCGCGTCGACGTCGCGCCGTCCAGCGAGGACTACAAGCCGCGCGACTGGCAGAAGCCGCATCAGCCCAATCTGACCGGCAGCCCGGCGGCTTATCACCCAAAGGGCTCGGTGCTGACCAATCAGCACCGCCCGCAGGTCACCGGCGACTACGATGCCTGGACACCCGGGTCGTAGCGACAGGGTGCAAGCCGGTCCTTTATCGCCACAATTGGTGTTTAGCTGCTTGCTGATCAGAAAACGGCGACTAGCCTTGGCGATCGACAGAATCACCCGGGCGCGAACCACCGGTATCTTTGCATGAGCTTTTCTTACTCAATATCGGCCAGTCTGGCGCTAGCCGCCGGTCTTGCCGTCAGCACCGTGGCCTTCGCCGCTTCGCCTGAGCCCGCGGCACCCGCGCCGGCGCCGCCCGCGGGAGCGGACCGGGTTACCAATGCCGTTGCCGAGTTTGCCGGTATCGACAAGATCACCGGCCGCATCATCACCTTCGATGTCTATATCGACGAGACGGTGCAGTTCGGTGCTTTGCAGGTGACGCCGCGCGTCTGCTATTCACGGCCGCAGACCGAAGAGCCGAAGACCGATTCCTTCGTCGAGGTCGACGAGATCACGCTGGACCGCAAGATCCGCCGCATCTTCACCGGCTGGATGTTTGCCGAAAGCCCCGGCCTCAATGCCGTCGAGCATGCCGTCTATGACGTCTGGCTGAAGGCTTGCAAGCAGAAGTCGGATGTGCCGGCGCCCGAGGCAGAGTCGACCAAAGCCGAGGTGCCCAAGCCCGCCGCGGCCAAACCGAAAGCCGCGACCGCTCCGGACGTGACAGAGCCTGGCGTGACGGAGCCGGACGCTTCGGACCCCGATACGACCGACACCAACTGATCCTCCGGAACCGTCCTTGCCACCATACGTTGGGGCACGGATGAGCGCGCATTTATGCGCAGGGAGGATCTTCCGATGTCAGACAGCAAGCGGATCACGGCCGGCAAGGCAGAGTTGCTGGAACTCGAAAAGGGATTCTGGACGGGCGACGCGGCCTACTATGCGGCCAATGCCGACACCGAATGCCTGGTGGCGTTTCCGCAGATGGCACAGGCGATGGACAATGCGGATCTCGCCAAGACCGCAACCAAGCCCAACCGCTGGCGCGACCTGAAAATCGACCTCAAGGGTATTATCGAGCCGGGCAGCGACATCATCATGCTGACCTACGAGGCGCATGCGACACGCGAGAACGGCGAACCTTACGCCGCGCTGGTCAGCACCGGCTATGTCCATCGCGTCAACGGCTGGAAGATGATGTTCCATTCGCAGACGCCATTGGAAGCCGCCACCGGGAAGTAGGCTCAATCTTCAGGGATGAATTGGGCGTCAGGGATAGAATACGGCCTCGCCCTTCAGCGCGTCGGCCAGCATCTTTTCATATTTGCCGCGCGGCACGTCGACGGCGCCGAAGCGCTTGAGGTGTTCGGTGGTGAACTGCGTATCGAGCAGCGCGAAGCCGCGTGCCTTCAAGCGCTCCACGAGATAGAAAAGGCAGGTCTTGGAAGCGTCCGTCTCCCTGGCGAACATGCTCTCGCCAAAAAACACCCGGCCGAGCGACACGCCATAGAGGCCACCGACCAGCCGGTCCTCGCGCCACGCCTCGACCGAATGACAATGGCCTATCCGATGCAACTCGACATAGGCTTCGCGGATCGGCGCATTGATCCAGGTCGAGCGCCGTTCCACGCGCTTTTCGGCGCAGCCGTCGATGGTCGCTTCGAAATCGAAATCGAAACGGATGTCGAAGGGGTTCTTCCTGATCGTTTTCCTGAGGCTTTTCGGCGCGTGAAAACCATCGAGCGGAATGATGCCGCGCGTCTCCGGCCGCACCCAGAACACCTCCGGGTCGCCGGCACTTTCGGCCATCGGGAAGACGCCCGAGGCGTAGGCCTTGAGCAGAAGGTCGGTGGGGATGCGATAGCCGGGCGCGTAGGGGCGGGTCATCGCGTCTCCGCGCTAGTCTTCCTTGGCCAGGTATTTTTCCAGCCAGTGGATGTCATAATCGCCATTGGCAATGTCGGCATTGCCGACGAGATCGCGAAACAGCGGCAACGTCGTCTTGATGCCGTCGACGACGAACTCGTCCAGGGCGCGGCGCAGGCGCATCATGCACTCGACGCGGTTACGCCCATGCACGATCAGCTTGCCGATCAGACTGTCATAGTAGGGCGGGATCTTGTAGCCGGAATAGACGCCGGAATCGACACGGATGCCCAGGCCGCCCGGTGTGTGGAAATGGGTGATCGTGCCCGGCGAGGGGGTGAAGGTGCGCGGGTCCTCGGCGTTGATGCGGCATTCGATGGCGTGGCCGTTGAACTTGATGTCCTCCTGCTTCACCGAGAGGCCGCCGCCGGAGGCGACGCGGATCTGCTCGTGCACAAGGTCGATGCCGGTGATCGCTTCCGTCACCGGATGCTCGACCTGCAGGCGCGTGTTCATCTCGATGAAATAGAACTCGCCATTCTCGTAGAGGAATTCGATGGTGCCGGCGCCGGAATAGCCGAGGTCGGCGATCGCCTTGGCGCAGATGCCGCCGATGCGGGCGCGCTCTTCGGCATTGAGGGCGGGAGAGGGCGCCTCTTCCCAGACCTTCTGGTGGCGGCGCTGCAAGGAACAGTCGCGCTCGCCGAAATGCACGCCGCGGCCAAAGCCGTCACCAAACACCTGGACTTCGATATGGCGCGGCTTTTCCAGATATTTTTCAATATAAACGGCATCGTCGCCGAAGGCGGCACCGGCTTCGGTGCTCGCCGTCTGCAGGGCGATCTCCAGGTCAGCCTCGGTGAGGGCTACCTTCATACCGCGCCCGCCACCGCCGGCCGATGCCTTGATGATCACGGGATAGCCGATTTCGGAGGCAATGCGCCTGGCTTCCTTCTGGTCGGTGACGGCGCCGTCCGAACCGGGCACAACCGGAATGCCGAGGCGCTTGGCGGTTCGCTTGGCCTCGATCTTGTCGCCCATGATGCGGATGTGGTCGCCGGACGGGCCGATGAAGGTGATGTTGTGCGCGGCCAGTATGTCGGCGAACTTGGCGTTCTCCGACAGGAAGCCGTAGCCCGGATGCACGGCGTCGGCGCCGGTGATTTCGCAGGCCGCAACGATCTGATGGATGTTGAGATAGCTGTCGCGCGATGGCGGCGGACCGATGCAGACGCTCTCGTCCGCGAGCCGCACATGCATGGCGTCCGCATCGGCGGTCGAATGCACCACCACCGTCTGGATGCCGAGTTCCTTGCAGGCGCGCAGCACCCGGAGGGCGATTTCGCCGCGATTGGCGATGAGGATCTTCTGAAACATCAGGCCCGCTCTACTCGATCACGACGAGCGGCATGCCATATTCGACCGGCTGCGAATCCTCGAAAAGGATCGCGGTCACCGTGCCGGCGCGTGGCGAGGGGATCTGGTTCATCGTCTTCATTGCTTCAATGATCAGCAGCGTCTGGCCTTCCTTGACCTTCTGGCCGACTTCGATGAATGCCTTGGCGTCCGGCGACGGCGCCAGGTAGGCCGTGCCGACCATCGGCGAGGTGACTGCGTTCTTGGAAATATCTGCCACAACGGGCAGAGCTACGGAGGCAGCTTGCGCTGCTGCCGGCGCATAGGCCTGCTGCGGCGCTGCGATTGCATGAACAGCCGGCGCCTGCCGCGAGACGCGCACCTTCAGGTCGCCCAGTTCAACCTCGATCTCGGTGAGGTTGGTGTCGTTCAGTATGCCCGCCAGATCGCGGATCAGTTGCTGGTCAACACCGGTCTTCTTTATCGACATTTTCGAGCCTTCTGTTTGTTGGCCGGTCATAGGCGTGCGGCCAGCGCCTGTAGCGCCAGCGTATAGCCGAGCGGCCCAAAGCCACAGATCATGCCGACGGCGACCGGCGCGACCATGGAGACGTGGCGGAATGGTTCCCGCGCATGGATGTTGGAAAGATGAACTTCGGCCACCGGCAACGGTGCGACGGCGCGGATGGCGTCGTGGATGGCAATCGAGGTGTGGCTGTAGGCGCCCGGATTGATGACGATGCCGACAGCCTTGTCGCCGGCTTCCTGAATCCAGTCGACAAGGTCGCCCTCATGGTTCGACTGGCGGAAATCGATCTCGAACCCCAGCGCCGTGCCTGCCTGCTTGCAGTCGTCGGCGATCGCGGCAAGCGTCTTGCCGCCATAGATGCCCGGCTCGCGCTTGCCGAGCGCGTTGAGATTGGGACCGTTCAGGACGAAAACCGTTTTCAAAAAGCCGACCTTTCCCGGCGCCGTCATCAAGCCGGCGCGCTGGGCCCTCTATAATGGGCATAGCCGCCCGCGGAAAGAGCGCAAGTGCGTTCTTTCACTGTCCACAACAGGCGGAAATGTGCCCGTGAGAAATAGCTGGCGAGCAAGATCAGAGCGCGGCTTTCGCCGCCTCGATCTTTTCAGCCAGCACTTCCTGCCCGAGCGCCCCGAACACCACCTCGTTGCCGACGACATAGGACGGCGTTCCGGTGATCGCCAGCTTGTTGGCAAGATCGTAGGTCTTGGCGAGGGCCTCGTTGATTGTCGGGTCCTTCATCTTCTCGCGCAGCGCCGCTTCGTCGGCACCGAGCGATAGCGCGACCTTCATGGCCGCCGCCTCGGTGGCGCGCCCCTGGCCGCCGAGCAACGCATTGTGGAACTCGCCGTACTTTTCCGGGTGCATCAGGTGGAAGGCCATCGAGACCACGCTCGCCTTCTGCGAATCCGGTCCGAGGATGGGGAATTCCTTGAGCACGAAACGCAGGTCCGGATCGGTCTTGGTCAGCGCCTGCATGTCGTCGATGGCGCGTTTGCAGAAGCCGCAATTGTAGTCGTAGAACTCGACGATGGTGACCTTGCCGTTCGGATTGCCGACGACGCCGTCGAAGGCGGAGTTGAAGATCTGGTCCTTGGCATTCTTGATCACGCCGAGATGAGCGATGCGCTGCTCTTCCTTCTGCTTGGCCTCAAGCGCGTCCTGAACCTCCAGGAGAACTTCCGGGTTTTTCAACAAATAGTCGCGGATGATGCCTTCGACTTCGGTGCGGTCGATCTTGGTATCAGCCGCCGCGGTCTCGACCGGCTGCGCGGTACCGGCCTTGGCGATCTGCGGGTTTCCGGCAACGAATCCGAAAGCCAGCATGGCCAGGGCGACCGCAACCCCCGTGGTGCCCATGAGCAGTGCCTTTTTCATCGTTCCTGTTCCTTCTACCTGTTTTCCGGTCTGGCTATGTCGTGGCGCGCGACCGGAAGGTTCACTTGATCTTGGTTGATGGCCTGTAGTTTATGATATCCTGGGCGCGAAGCCAGCGCGGCTCGCCGCGTTTCATCTGCTGCTGCGCCCGCATGGCGAAAATCTTCGCATCCTTGTAGTTGCCGGAATAGAAATGGCTTTCGGCGGTGGCAAGTTCAGCGCCCGGTATGTCGCCCAACTCGCCATAGGCCTGTGCCAGATAGCGATATCCGGCTGAATTTTCCTTGTCGCGACCGAGGCCATTGTTGATCTGCACGACGGCTTTTTTGAGGGAGTCGGGCGTGCCGACGGCCATCAGCGCCTGACCCACGGACACCGGCAGCAGACCGGACCGAGCCGAATCGAGGCTGACCGCCTTGGCGTAAGCGTCCGCAGCTTCCTTGGGTTTGTTTGCTTTCATCAGGATGTCGCCGCGCAGTTCCTGGAAGTAGGCATTTTTCGGCTGCGCTTTGATCAGTGCATTGGTCTTGGCGAGAGCGGCGGCGATGTTGCCGAACAGGTAGGTCGACTGGGCGTCGCCGTACTGCGCGGCGAGGGTTCCTTGCATCTTTCGCATCAGCCGGGACGCGGCCGCCTGGCCTTCCATGTAGACGGCGATCTTCACCCGCATCATGTCATGGCGCTGCTGCAGCGCGGGCGGGTCCGGCCTGTCGACATTGGGGTCCTGTTTCACCAGCACTTCGAGATTGGCGATGCGGTCCTGCGGCATCGGATGGCTGATCCGATACGGATCGACCTGGGCGCCCGAAAGCGACAGTGCGGTCTGGAAGCGGCGGAATGTCTTCAGCATGCCCATGCCGGACTGGCCGGTGGCGTTGAGATAGGTGATCGCCGAGCGGTCGGCCGTCATCTCCTCGGTGCGCTGGTAGGCGAGGATGCTGCGCTGTGCCATCTCACCGCCGCCAGCGGCCACGCCCATGCCAGCGCCGGCGAGACCGCGGCTGCTGGTTGTGGCACCGGCGACAATGGCGCCGGCGCCAAGCAATGTCGCGATAACGGCCATCGTCTTGGCTCGTTCAAGCTGGTCGCGCAGCTTCTGCTGGTGGCCGCCGGCGATATGGCCGGCTTCGTGCGCGATGACGCCGATGATCTCGTTGGGCGTTTCAGCCGTCATCAGCGCGCCGGTGTTGATGAACAGCCGGCGCCCGGTGACGAAGGCGTTGAAACTCTGGTCGTTGACCAGCACGATGTCGATGCCGTCATTCGCCAGGCCGGCCGCCCTGAAGATCGGCCGCGCGTAATCGCGCACCAGCGCCTCTATCTCGGCGTCGCGCACCACCGGCACGTTCTGGGCGAAGGCACCGACCGAGCTCGCCATTGCAACGGCAACGCCAAGCGAAAGCGTCGCGAAGACGCGCGCTGCCTGGGCAATCGTCGATCTGGGTCGGCTCAACATGATGGCTCCACTGGTAGACGAGCGGGCGAAAGATGAAAAGTCGGCGCCGGAAACTTCCTCAACTTGTGATCCTCACATCAATCGGGCATTTGTGCGGCACATGCGCCAGTGCCTGGCGCCGTCAGTCATCGGGAATACTGGTTAAATGGTCGTTTCGCTCTCACGCCGTGGCAAAGTCGAGCCCTTCCATGCGATGGACATTCTGGCAGAGGCGAACCGGCTGAAGTCCCAGGGCGTGCCGGTTGTTTCGATGGCCGTCGGCCAACCCTCCGATCCCGCACCGGTTCTGGTTCGCGCCGCAGCCGCCAAGGCGCTGCAGGATGGGCGCATCGGCTACACCGACGCGCTGGGACTGGCAGGTTTGCGCAAGGCGATCGCCGGACACTACGCCGATCACTACGGGCTTGATATCGAGCCCAGCCGGATCGCGGTGACCACTGGATCGTCGGCCGCCTTCAACCTTGCCTTCCTGGCGATGTTCGATGGGGGCGACCGGGTCGCCATCGCGGCACCCGGTTATCCTGCCTATCGCAACATCATGGCCGCACTCGGCATCGAGGTGGTCGAGATCGAGCTCGGCGACGCCGCCTACCTGCATGCCGGCCATCTCGAGACCGCGCATCGTGAAAAGCCGCTGAAAGGCGTTCTCTTCGCCAGCCCCGCCAATCCAACCGGCGCGGTCATACCGGCCGATGAACTGGCGGTTCTGGTGAGGACGGCGCAAGACCTCGGCATCGCCGTCATCTCCGACGAAATCTATCACCGGCTGGCCTATGCCGCCCCCGACACCACGGCGCTGGCCTATGGCGGCGACGTGACGGTGATCAACTCCTTCTCCAAATATTACTGCATGACGGGCTGGCGCATCGGCTGGATGGTGCTGCCGCAAGAGCTGGTGCGGCCGGTCGAGCGCGTCGCCCAGAGCCTCTACATCTCGCCGCCGGAACTGTCGCAGATCGCCGCGATCGAAGCGTTCAGGGCGACCGAGGAGCTGGAGGCGGTAAAAGGCCGCTACGCCTGGAATCGCGAGCTTTTGATGAAACGCCTGCCGGAACTCGGCTTTCCGCTGGCAGCGCCCATGGACGGCGCCTTCTATGCCTTCTGTGACGTCACCAGGCATACCAATGACAGCATGGCCTTCGCACGCAAGATGCTGGCTGAGGCGCATGTGGCGGCAACGCCCGGCCGCGACTTCGACACTCAGGCTGGGCATCGGACCATGCGTTTCTCCTACGCCGGCAGCCACGACGACATGGTCGAGGCAATAACGCGCATCGAACGCTGGTTGAGGTAGCAACATGCCGGAACTTGAACAGGCATTGGCCGAAGTCGCAGCCGAAATGGCCGATCGCACCGATCGCGGTGACGTCGCTTCCTACATTCCGCAGCTGGGCAAGGTCGATCCGAAGAAATTCGGCATCGCAGCGGTCACCAATGACGGCCGCGTGCTGATGGCCGGCGATGCCGACCAGGCCTTTTCTATCCAGAGCATCTCGAAAGTGTTCACCCTGACACTGGCGCTCGGCAATGTCGGCGACGCGCTGTGGCAGCGGGTCGGGCGCGAACCGTCAGGCAATCCATTCAACTCGATCGTGCAGCTCGAGCATGAGAACGGCATTCCGCGCAACCCGTTCATCAATGCCGGCGCCATCGTCATTTCCGATATCCTGCTTGCCGGCCACCAGCCGCGCGAAGCGATCGGCGAGATCCTGCGCTTCATTCAGTTCCTGGCCGATGACGAGACGATCATTATCGACCGGGAGGTCGCGGCGTCCGAACGGGCCACCGGCTACCGCAACTTCGCGCTTGCCAACTACATGAAATCCTCCGGCAATCTACATCATGCGCCGGAGCTGGCGCTGGGCGTCTACTTCCACCACTGCGCCATCGCCATGAGTTGCCGGCAACTTGCGCTCGCCGGCCGCTTCCTCGCCAATGGCGGCAAGAACCCGGCGACCGGGCATTCCGTGGTGTCGGCCGAGCGGGCACGCCGCATCGGCGCGATGATGCTGACCTGCGGTCACTATGACGGCTCCGGCGATTTCGCCTTCCGCGTCGGCATTCCCGGCAAGAGCGGCGTCGGCGGCGGCATATTGGGCATCGTGCCGGGCGTGGCGTCGCTTGCCGTCTGGTCGCCGGGCCTCAATGCCAACGGCAACTCCAAGCTGGGGTCGATCGCGCTGGAAAAGCTGGCCAGGATGATGAACTGGTCGATCTTCGCGCCGTGATGCATGTCGCCCAAAAGTGCGCAGCGGTTTTGGGACAACGACATGCTTGGAATCAAAGAAGCGTTTTAGCCTTTCGCGATCCGGCATAACGCCAGATAAGAAAATCCCGCACCGTCTTCGAGACGGCGCGGGATTTTTTTGTCAAAGAACTAGCTCACGCGATTGAAAGGCTTAGAAAAAGCCCTTCCGCTGCCACCATCCGCCGCGTTTCGGCTTGTCCTCGGTCTTGTCCTCAGCCTTGGCCGCGGGTTCTTCCGCTACGGTCGAAGACACCACCGGCTCGACCGGCGCATTCACCGCCGCCGGCTTGCGCCGCGACGGGCGGGCCTTCGGCGCCTTCTCGACAGCCACCGCCTCGTCGGACGCAGTGGCCGGCGTCTCGACCTGTGCTTCCGCCTCGGCAGCCGGCTCTTCGGCGACGATTTCGGCCGCGGCCTTCTTCGGCTTGGCGGCACGACGTGGCTTCTTCGGCTTCTCCGTGCTCGGCGCGTCGTCATTGGCCGGAGCAAGCGCCGCCGGCTCTTCGGCTGGTGCAGCAACGACCGGCTCGCTGGCGATCACCTCGGTTGCCGAGACTTCGCCTTCGGACGCGTCGGCTGCTTCGCCAGCACTCGCCTCGGCTTCGCCTTCACCGTCTTCGCGGCGGTTGCGCTTGCCGCCGCGCTTGCCGCGCCGGCGCTTTTTGCCTTGGCCTTCGTCCGAAGCCTCAACTGTCTCGGACGTTTCGGCAACACCAACAGGGGCGTTGTCGTCCGTTTCCGTGTCGCCGTCGCTGGCGGCCGAGTCTGGGTCCGAAAACTCGCCGGCCGGAGCCGAGACGGAAGCACCGTCCGCCGGGGCGCCATGTTCGCGATCGCGATCCTTGCCGCCACGCCGACGCCGGCGCTTGCGGCGCTTGCGGTCGCGGCCTTCGCCTTCCTCGCCACCGGCGGCAGCAGGTCGGGGTTGTTGCTGCGGCTGCTGGCGTGGCTGTTCGGCCTGCACCGGCGCCTCGTCGTCTTCCTCGACGACGACAATCTCGTCCTCGGGCTCTTCCGGCTCGACATAGGCCGGGAAGCTGCGCGCCTCGACAAAGCCTTCCGGCTTTTCAGCCAGCGCGCCGCGGAAGATCGCATAGTGCTGCGCACCGACCGAATCGTCGGCCTCGACGGTGATCGTCAGCCCGAAGCGGCTTTCGAGTTCCACCAGCGTGCCGCGCTTGTGATTGAGCACGTAGAGTGCGGTCGCCGCCGGCGTCCGTACCGTGATGTGGCTGCGCGAATCCTTGAGCAGGAATTCCTCGATCGCCCGCACCACCATCAGCGCGACCGACGAATCGGAGCGCACATGGCCGGTGCCGCCGCAATGCGGGCAGGGCTTCATGGTCGATTCCAGCACGCTGGCGCGGATGCGCTGGCGGGACATCTCCATCAGGCCGAAATGCGAGATGCGGCCGACCTGGATGCGCGCACGATCGTTCTTGAGGTGATCCTTCAACCGTTTCTCGACGGAGCGGTTGTTGCGGTTCTCCTCCATGTCGATGAAGTCGATGACGATCAGGCCGGCGAGATCGCGCAGCCTGAGTTGACGCGCGACTTCCTCGGCCGCTTCCAGATTGGTGTGGAGCGCGGTGTCCTCGATCGAGTGCTCCTTGGTGGAGCGGCCCGAATTGACATCGATGGCAACCAGCGCCTCGGTCTGGTTGATGATGATGTAGCCGCCGCTCTTCAGCGTCACCTGCGGCTGCAGCATGCGGTCTAGCTGTGCCTCGATGCCGTTGCGTACAAAGATCGGCGTCGTGTCGCGGAACGGCTGAACCACCTTGGCGTGGCTCGGCATCAGCATACGCATGAAGTCCTTGGCTTCGCGATAGCCTTCCTCGCCGGAGACAAGAATCTCGTCGATATCCTTGTTGTAGAGGTCGCGCACCGAGCGCTTGATGAGGCTGCCTTCCTCATAGACCAGGGCAGGGGCCGTGGACTGCAAGGTGAGATTGCGGACATTTTCCCAAAGCCGCATCAGATATTCGTAATCGCGCTTGATCTCGGCCTTGGTGCGGCTCTCGCCGGCGGTGCGCAGGATCACGCCCATGCCCTGCGGCACTTCGAGATCGGCAACGACCTCCTTCAGGCGCTTGCGGTCGACCGCGCTGGTGATCTTGCGCGAAATGCCGCCGCCACGCGCCGTGTTCGGCATCAGCACCGAATAGCGGCCGGCAAGCGACAGGTAGGTGGTCAGTGCCGCACCCTTGTTGCCGCGCTCTTCCTTGACGACCTGCACCAAGAGGATCTGCCGGCGCTTGATCACTTCCTGGATCTTGTACTGGCGGCGCACCGGCTTGCGGCGGTTGCGCACTTCTTCCAGCGCGTCCTCGGCGCCGACCGATTCGACCTCGTGATCGTCCGGATGCGAGGACTGCACTTCTTCCAGCATGCCGCGATCATTGTCGCCGGAGGTCGCTTCGCTGCCTTGTTCGGCCTGCGGAACGGCTTCGGAAATCACATCGGCCTCGACCGAGGCGGCGATCGACGTCGGGCCGCCTTCGCGGGTTACGCCTTCATCCTGCTCGGCGGAATCCTCGCCATGTCCGGACGCATCGGTATGTTCGGACGTATCGGCCGCATGTTCGATGATCTCGGACGTGTGCGAGATCTCCTCGAAACCAGCGTCGGCGCCTTCTTCCGCCTCGTCGGCAGCGTCGCTTGCCTCGCCGGAATCGGCTGCATCGCGCTTGTGCTCACCCCGGTCGCGGGGCTTTCCGCCGCGCCGGCGGCCGCGCCGTCCGCGATCGCGGCTCTGACGGTCATCGCCGTCGCCGTCCTCGTTCTCTTCGTCCTCTGCCTCCTGCGCTTCCGCGCGCAGCAGTGCCTGACGATCGGCGACCGGGATCTGGTAGTAGTCGGGGTGAATTTCACTGAAGGCGAGAAAACCGTGACGGTTGCCGCCATATTCGACAAAGGCTGCCTGAAGGGAGGGCTCTACGCGCGTTACGCGGGCTAGGTAGATGTTTCCTTTGAGCTGCTTCTTGTCCTGGGATTCAAAGTCGAATTCTTCAATACGGTTACCGCGTACGACGACAACGCGTGTTTCCTCCGGGTGGGAGGCGTCTATCAGCATTTTGTTGGGCATTATTTCGTTTCCCCCCGGCAGCCGTCAGCCGCAGCTTGCGAGGCAAAGCCTGCTGCTGCGTGTCTGGAATGTGGGTGCCGGATATTTGAACGTCCGTCGGCCGCCGCTTGAGCGCCATGGCGGTGCCGCCCGCAGCCACAATGGCGCGGTTTGATGCGGACCTTTCCATGATTGCGCTTGAAGCCATCGTCACCAACAGAACCTTTTGAACCAAAGCCCGGATGAACCGGACCAGCTTGTTTGCTCATACAGAGCCGGCGCGGGAACAAACCCGGCCGTTTTCCTCACGCAGGCGATTCCCCCGCCACGGGAGCACGCCTGCGAAATTCGTCGCGATCACCTGAACCCTTTTCGCCTGAAGCGAAAGGAGCCGCCTTTACATCTGACCCTGTAGCAAGAAGCTGCGGAGGAGGGCGGTTCCAGGATTGCAGTGATCCACCATCGCTTTTATGATTTGGCGGGATGGAAGGCAACCCCGATTTCCGATGCCGGCAAAAAGCCGTTCCGTAGCGTAAGCCAGGCTTGCGGCCCTTGCATGAAAAGGCTTGGTTAACCTTCTCTGGATACCAATCGTTAATCGAGTTCGCGGCCTGACCGGCATATGGACGAAATGACCGGGCGCCGGGCGCCAAACCGGGAGCGACTGGAAGAGAGATGGGATTGGCGGACTTCACAGACAAGGGATGTCGTGTCGGCGGCCGGATCCTGGCCGCTTTCTGCCTCTTGCTGCTGCTGGCAATCTGTTCTGCCTTCTCTTCGACTGCCAATGCCGCCGACGCTTCGCTGGTGGCAAAAGGCTACAAGATGGCCGGCGATGCCACCAAGATGCGCATCGTCATGGATTTCGATCGCGAACCCGATATCAAATGGTTCCTGCTGCGCGGTCCCAACCGTCTTGTCATCGATCTCGCGAATACGAGATTCGCTGTTGATGCCAAGGATTTGAAGGCGCGGGGCTTGGTCAAGGGCGTGCGCCTGGGCGCACTTGGCGAGGGTGTTTCGCGGCTGATCCTCACCGGCAAGGGACCGTTCGCCGTCGACAAGCTCGATGTGCTCAAGAACGAGGACGGCACCGGCTACCGCCTTGCCATCGACATGTCGGCGGCATCCGAGCGCGAGTTCGACCTGGCGCTGGCCAATCAGGCGCTGACCACCGGATCGACCGTTTCGACCGACAAGGGAGGGCGGGTCGGCACCGGACCGGTCTCAAATCCCGGCCATCGGTTCACCGTCGTCATCGATCCCGGCCATGGCGGCATCGACGGCGGTGCCGAGGGCCTGAACGGCACCATCGAGAAGAATGTCACGCTGGCCTTCGCCACGGAGCTGCGCGACAAACTCGCAGCCGTCGGCAATTATGATGTGTTCATGACGCGCGACACAGACGAATTCCTGCGTCTGGACGATCGCGTGCGCATTGCCCGTCAGCATGAGGCCGACCTGCTTATTTCGATCCATGCCGACACGATCAGCGTCAAAGGCATTCGCGGTGCCACTGTCTACACCGTCTCCGACAAGGCTTCGGATCCCGAGGCGCAGGCGCTTGCCGACCGAGAAAACCTCTCCGACCAATTCGCCGGCATGGAAATCAAGAACGACAACAAGGAAGTCACCGACATCCTGATCGACCTGATCCGCCGCGAAACGCACAATTTCTCGATGAGTTTCGCCCACACGCTGGTCGGCCAGCTGTCGACCAGCGTCGGCCTGATCAACAATCCGCAGCGTTCTGCGGGCTTCAAGGTGCTCAAGGCACCCGACGTGCCGTCAGTGCTGGTCGAACTCGGTTATCTCTCGAACGCCAAGGACGAGGCGCAGTTGCTCAACGCCGACTGGCGCGGCAAGGCGGCCCAGAGCATAACCAACGCCGTCGCGCTGTTCGCGTCGGCCAAGGCCGGACCGGGAACCGGAGGTTGACATGACCGGCGGCGCCTGCAACCAGAGGCGGCGTTGCGCGACGACAACACCCCAATGCTTTTATTTCCGGCTCGCGACCGCGAAATCAGGCATTGCCGTATTTTGTCCACATGGCGGCGACAAGGGTTTTCGATTACGGATTGGGACCGGCTCGAAAGCTTGCGCGAAAGGCGGCTTCGTTTAGGAAATTCCCGAACCAAGGACTGGAGCGGGTATGATTCGTCTCATTGGCTATTTTTTCGGCATCGGCACGACGCTGGCCCTTCTGGTCGCGGCGGGCGTTGCCATCTATATCGGCCATTTGTCGAAGGATCTGCCCGATTACGAGGTGCTGGCCAAATACGAGCCGCCGGTGACCACCCGCATCCATGCGTCGGACGGCGCGCTGATGGCCGAATATGCGCGCGAACGGCGCCTGTATTTGCCGATCCAGGCCATACCGGACCGCGTCAAGGCGGCCTTCCTGTCGGCCGAAGACAAGAATTTCTACAACCACCCAGGCATCGATGTGACCGGCCTTGGCCGAGCCATCATCGTCAACCTGCAGAATCTCGGCTCGGGCCGGCGTCAGGTCGGTGCCTCGACGATCACCCAGCAGGTGGCGAAGAACTTCCTGTTGTCCTCGGACCAGACCTACGAGCGCAAGATCAAGGAGATGATCCTCGCCTTCCGCATCGAGCAGGCCTATCCCAAGGATCGCATCCTCGAGCTCTACCTCAACGAAATCTTCTTCGGCTTCGGCGCCTATGGCGTCGCCGGTGCGGCGCTGACCTATTTCGACAAGTCGGTCAACGAACTGTCCGTGGCCGAGGCCTCCTACCTGGCCTCGCTGCCCAAGGGGCCGAACAACTACCACCCTTTCAAGCATGCCGATCGCGCGATCGAGCGCCGCAACTGGGTCATCGACCAGATGGTCGAGAACGGCTACGTCACGCGTGAGGAAGGCAACAAGGCCAAGGCCGAGCCGCTGGGCGTGACGCCGCGCCGCAGCGGCACCTATCTGTTCGCCGGCGAGTACTTCACCGAAGAGGTGCGCCGCCAGATCATCGCCCGCTACGGCGAGAACGCGCTCTACGAAGGCGGTCTCTCCGTCCGCACCACGCTCGATCCGAAGATCCAGCTCATTGCCCGCAAATCGATGCAGAACGGGTTGATGAAATACGACACGCTGCGCGGCTATCGCGGGCCGGTGACATCGATCGACGTGTCGGGCGACTGGGGCGTGCCGCTTGGCGCCGTCAAGGGGCTGGAGGATGTCCCCGAATGGTCGCTCGCCGTCGTGCTCGACAGTTCGGCGACCGGGCTGTCGATCGGCCTGCAGCCCGCACGGCAGGCGTCGGGCGAGATCGTCAAGGAGCGCGTCGAAGGCACCATCAGCAAGGAGGACATGGGTTTCGCCATGCGCCATGTGGTTGCCGGCAAGACCGTCAAGGCCAAGTCGCCGGCGGAGGTGCTGAAGCCGGGCGACGTCATCTTCGTGCAGAAAAACGATGGTGCCGATGGCGCCTACAGCCTGCGCCAGGTGCCCGAAGTGGAAGGCGGCCTGATCGCCATGGACCCGCACACCGGCCGCGTGCTGGCCATGGTCGGCGGCTTCTCCTATGCGCAGTCCGAATTCAACCGCGCCACGCAAGCCATGCGCCAGCCGGGCTCCTCGTTCAAGCCGATCGTCTATTCGGCCGCACTCGACAATGGCTATACGCCGGCTTCGGTGATCATGGACGGGCCGATCACGATCCAGAGCGGTAACACGAGCTGGACGCCGAAGAATTACGACGGCACCGTCGCCGGTCCGGCGACCCTGCGCTCCGGCATCGAGAAGTCGCGCAACCTGATGACGGTGCGGCTTGCCAATGACATGGGCATGAAGCTGGTCGTCGAATATGCCGAGCGCTTCGGTGTCTACGACCATCTGGCACCCTATCTGCCGATGGCGCTGGGGTCCGGCGAAACCACCGTGATGCGCATGGTGTCGGCCTATTCGATCATGGCCAACGGCGGAAAATCGATCAAACCATCGCTCATCGACCGCATCCAGGACCGCTACGGCAAGACGGTGTTCAAGCAGGACGAACGTGGCTGCCAGGGCTGCAATGCGCCCGAATGGCAGAACCAGCCGGAGCCGGAACTCGTCGACAATTCCGAGCAGGTGCTCGATCCGATGACGGCCTACCAGATCACCTCGATGATGGAAGGTGTCGTGCAACGCGGCACCGGCGCCACCATCAATGAACTCGGCCGTCACATCGCCGGCAAGACCGGAACGACCAACGACGAAAAGGACGCTTGGTTCATCGGTTACACGCCCAACCTCGTCGTCGGCCTCTACATGGGCTACGACACGCCGCGCGGCCTCGGCCATGGCGCCACCGGTGGTGGTCTCGCGGCCCCGATCTTCAAGGACTTCATGCGGGTGGCGCTGGACGGCACGCCCAATGTGGACTTCAAGGTGCCCGAAGGCATGAATCTTGTCGCCATCAACCGCAAGACCGGCATGCGTGCCGCATCGGGTGATCCTGGCACCATCATCGAAGCCTTCAAGCCGGGTACCGGTCCCGCCGACAGCTACTGGGTGATCGGCATGGGCGCCGACGGCTCCAATGCCACGGGGGGCGCGTTGTCGCCGCAGGCCAACCAGGCCATCCAGTCCGGCGGCGGCGGCCTCTACTGATGATTTTCATGAGCGGATGGGCTGGCCTTGGCGCCAGCCCATTTTGCTTTACAGCCGGCGGCGGCCTGCCTATGTATCGCGCCAACCGACTTCAGCAAACAGGACAGAACAGCCAGCCATGCGCGCGGAAACGCAGAATATTGTCGACGAGATCAGGCAGGCGATAACCCTGCTGAGGAGGCATCTTTGACTGGGATCAGGCCATAAAGCGGCTTGAATACCTCAATGTGCGCGCCGAGGACGCCAGCCTCTGGAACGAGCCGCTGGAAGCGCAGAAGCTGATGCGCGAGCGCCAGGGCCTCGAAGAGGGCATCGCCTCGGTGAAAGGTCTGACGCAGGCGCTGGAAGACAATATCGGCCTGATCGAGCTCGGCGAGGAAGAGGGCGACGAGGGCGTGATCGCCGAGGCGGAAGCCGCGATCCGCTCGATGCAAGGCGAAGCGAAGGCCCGCCAGGTCGAGACGTTGCTGTCGGGTGAAGCAGACTCCAACGACACCTATCTCGAAATCCATGCCGGCGCCGGCGGTACCGAAAGCCAGGACTGGGCCTCGATGCTGCTGCGCATGTACACGCGCTGGGCCGAGCGCCGTCGCTTCAAGGTCGAAGTGCTGGAAATGCATGACGGCGAAGAGGCCGGCATCAAGTCCGCAACGTTGATGATCAAAGGCCACAATGCCTATGGCTGGATGAAGACGGAATCGGGCGTTCATCGCCTGGTGCGTATCTCGCCCTATGACAGCAATGCGCGCCGGCATACGTCCTTCGCCAGCGTCTGGGTCTATCCGGTCATCGACGACACGATCGAGATCGACGTCTCCGAATCCGATGTCCGCATCGACACTTATCGCTCGTCAGGCTCGGGCGGCCAGCACGTCAACACCACCGATTCGGCGGTGCGCATCACGCATCTGGCCACCGGCATCGCGGTCGCATGCCAGGCTGAACGTTCGCAGCACAAGAACAAGGCCAAGGCCTGGGAGATGCTGCGCTCGCGCCTTTACGAGGAAGAGCTGAAAAAGCGCGAGGCGGTTGCAAACGCCACCGAAGCGTCGAAAAGCGATATAGGCTGGGGTCACCAGATCCGCTCCTATGTGCTGCAGCCCTACCAGTTGGTGAAGGATCTCCGCACCGGCGTCGAGAGCACCAGCCCGTCGAGCGTGCTCGATGGCGACCTCGACGATTTCATGGAAGCCTCGTTGTCGCAGCGCATCGAGGGCGGCGCGGGCGAAGCCGTAGCAGACCTGGATTAGGATATGTCCATGTTCAGGTGAGGTTAGCTGACCTCAATCTGAACATACCCCTGCGCACCACAGCGACGGAGGAGTGTGTTGCCGAGCAAGCTCACCGGAAAGTGCTTCTGCGGTGCGGTTCACTACGAGGTCACTGACGAATTCATCTATGCCGCGAATTGCCATTGTTCGGACTGCCGGCGCACCACCGGTTCGGCCTTCAAGCCTTTCGCCGGTATCGAGCGTGAAAAGCTTGTCCTCACCGAAGGCGAGGACAAGCTCCTGATCTTCGGCGACGAAAGCGGCCATAACGCGCATTGTGGCCGGTGCGGCTCCTTGCTTTATTCGCTCGTGCGCGACGGGGCCTACGTCCATGTCGCCATGGGAACCCTCGTCGACGACCCATCCATCCGCCCGACCGCGCACATCTTCGTCGGTTCGAAGGCGGGCTGGTTCACCATCACCGATGACCTGCCGCAGTATCAAGAGCACGTGATTGCCGGCTCTGACCAGCAGTAGGCTGGAACCACAGCGGGCCTATTCCGTTTATCCGACGCCCGTTTGCCGGGAATTGACCTTGGCCTCATCTCGTCGGCGGTAGCGGATACCTGACGTCCATAGAACGATGTCGGGAATGCATCGTCTTGCGCCGACCAAGGAATCAGCCCAGCATCCAAGGGCTGGGAGAGAAAAAGCATTTATGGCCGGACGCGGCATATCTGCGACCCAACGATCCGGCCACTGGGAAGATACGTTCCGGGAACGGGCAAGCGAAACGCTTGAGCTCGTTTGAAAGGAACGCGTCATGTCTGCTGCCACACTCAGATCGGCCAATGCCGTTCAACCGGCTGGCCGACTTTTGTTTTCCCTGTTCGCGATCGGCGCGATGGCAATGCTGACGGCACCTGCCTTCGCGCATGACGCCACGCCCACGGCGGCAAAGCCACAGGGCTGGAGTTATCCGTTCGCATGCTGCGCCAACTATGATTGTCGCACGACCCATACAGGCGAAGTGCTGGAGAAACCCGAGGGCTATGTCATCGCCGGAACGGGTGAGATCGTTCCAATGACCGACAAGCGTGTCAAGGACAGCCCGGACGGCGAGTTCCATTGGTGCGCGCACCAGGCGGGCCTCGACGCCGGCAAGACAATCTGCCTGTTCGTGCCGCCGCGTTCTTATTGACGACAGGACGGCGGTCGGACGTCCGCGGTCGCGTGTGACCGGGGCCGCAGGCCGGGTTTGCGCGGTTCGGGTGATGCCTGCTGACAGACAGTTGTCAGGAGCACCTCGTTATGCTGCTTTTGCCGCACAAGGTGGCGGGCGACAGGAGGAGTTCGTTGATGACCATCAAGGCAAGCTGTCATTGCAAGGCGACGACATTCGAGGTTTCGCAGGCACCGCAGACGGTGACGCAATGCACTTGTTCTTTCTGCTCGAAGCGCGGCTCGCTCTGGGCCTACTACGTGCCTTCGCAATTCAAGCTCACCAGCCCGATGGAGAACGTCTCTTTCTACCGCTGGGGATCGAAAACCGTAAAGCACGGTTTTTGCGCCACCTGCGGCTGCGGAACCTTTACCGAAACGCCGGACTGGTCGACCGGCGAGCCGGATTTCGACAATCCCAAGATCAGCGTCAACGCGCGGCTGTTCGACGATTTCGATCTCGACAAGGTCGAAGTTGTTGTCATAGACGGCAAGAACCTCTGGTAGCCTGATCCAAACGATTGCGGCACGGCGATACGGTGCCACAACCGCGTATTGGTCCCTTGGGAAAAGCCGTGAGCGGCGCTTTTGCCGTTCCGCTTTTCGCCGCAATTCGTGGTACAAGTCGCGGGAAGGGCTGATTTGGCGCCACCGCAAGGCGTGACTTGGAGAGGGACCATCCTATGAAAAAGACTGTGCTCGTCGTCGTGGCGACGGCTGTGCTCGTGAGCGCCTGTACCACCACTGATCCGTATACGGGCGACCAGAAGATTTCCAACACGGCGGCCGGCGCCGGCCTTGGCGCCCTGGCGGGCGCCAGCCTTGGCCTGCTTGCCGGCGGCAATGACCGCCGCAACGCACTGATCGGCGCCGGCATCGGCGCGCTGGCCGGCGGCGCCATCGGCGCCACCATGGACCAGAACGAGGCCGAACTGCGCCGGCAGCTCGAGGGCACCGGTGTCAGCGTCACCCGCAGCGGCGACCAGATCATTCTCAATATGCCGTCCGACATCACCTTCAACTCGGATCAGGATGCAGTGAAGCCCGGCTTCTACCAGGTCCTGAACTCTGTCGCGCTGGTGCTGAAGAAGTTCAAGCAGACCACGGTCGACGTGTTCGGCCACACCGATTCGACCGGTGGCGACCAGCACAATTTCGATCTGTCGCAGCGTCGTGCTCTGGCGGTCGCGAACTATCTGTCCGGTCAGGGCGTGGATCAGCGCCGCTTCGCAGTCACCGGCTTCGGCAAGACGCGCCCGGTCGCATCCAATGCCACGTCCGAAGGCCGCGCCCAGAACCGCCGCGTCGAGATCCAGCTGTCGCCGCTCACCTGATTTGCACGGCAAACCAATGCGAAACGGCTCCCATGGGGGGCCGTTTTTGTTTGCACGGATATTGGCGTTGTTGGATTAGCTATTGCTAAAATATAGCTTTCCCGCAGCTATGGAAAGGAATAGCATCATCGCTGTTCCTGAGGGGATGAGGCGGTGTCACTGGCCGCGCAATCAGCATTTTTCCGCCTCGGTCTTGCACGGCCAGATCAGAAATCTGGGAGGAATGCATGACAAGAACAGCCAGCCTTGGGCGCTGCGGCGTCCTCGTTTTGACAGGTTTGGTGGGCGCGTGGCTGAACGTTGCTTCGGCTCGGGCCGAGGACGCCAACAAGGCCGACATCGAAGCCTTGAAAAAATCGCTCGCCAAATATGAGGATTACACCGTCGCCGTCCGCGACCTCTATCTGTCGACGGTCGGCTGCGTCTACTACAGCGGAGAAAAGATAGCGGGTGCGATGGACTACCCGAAGGGCGCCATGGGTATCCACTTCGTCAATGTCCCGAGTGTCGGCCAGAAGCTCGACCCGATGCACCCCAATGTGCTGATCTACGAACCGACCAAGAAGGGCTTGCGGCTGGTGGGCGTGGAATGGCTGGTGCCTCTGACGCCGGACATCAAGGAGCCCCCGAAGCTGTTTGGCCAAACCTTCATGGGGCCTATGGAGGGGCACTACCCTCTCATCCCGAAAGAGTTCGTCCACTACGACCTTCATGCCTGGCTCGGGGACAATCCGAACGGCATGTTCAGTCCGACGAATCCGAACGTGAAATGCAACAAGGCCGAGTTTCCGATGCTGGAAAAGCCGACCAAGATGATGCCTGGGCCGATGTAACGGGCGAGCCAGGCAGGAACCTTTGCCGAGAAGACAAGCCGGATGGCTGGCTTGCCTTTGAAGCGGTCGGGAATCAGACCTTGGCGACGATCCGCATGAAGGCCGGCATGTCATCGCCGAAGCCGACGGTGGAATCGTTGTCTTCCTGGTGTCGTTGGCGGGCAGGGCGGCTGTTGTCGCGCTGCGGCCTCGTGTCGCCGCGTTCCGGTGCGCGCTGTTCATTGCGATCGGATGATTTGCGCTCGGTGTTTTCCGAACGGATCGCTTCCTTGCGCGAGCGCCGTTCGCCGACGTCGGCGGCTGCGGCCTCGGCCACCGGCTGATCCTCGCGGGCTGTTTCCGGTGCCGTGTCTTCGCTGCGCTTGGCGTGGCGTTCGCGCGGTTTGCGCTCGCCGCCCTTTTCCCTGCCGCGATCGTCGTCCTTGCGGCCGGCGCGGCGCGGTGCGCCCTTGCCACGGCGCGGAGCATCATCCTCGCCGCCTTCGCTGGCAACCACCGTCGACAAGTCGCCGTCATGCCATTCGATCTTGTTGCCGATCAGCCGCTCGATGGCGTCGATGTATTTGGTGTCCGATTTGGTCGCGATGGTGAAGGATTTTCCGGAGCGTCCGGCGCGGCCGGTACGGCCGATACGGTGGACATAGTCCTCGGCGTGGATCGGCACGTCATAGTTGAAGACGTGGCTGACATCGGGGATGTCCAAGCCGCGCGCGGCGACGTCGGAAGCGACGAGGTAGCGCAGCTTGCCGTCGCGGAAATTGGCCAGCATCTGCATGCGCGCGCGCTGGTCCATGTCACCATGCAGCGCACCGGCGTCGAAATCATATTTCAGCAGCGAGCGAAACAGCTCCGCCACTTCAACCTTGCGGTTGCAGAAGATGATGGCGTTCTTCAGCTCCGCGTCTTCGGCCTTGATCAGATTGCGCAGCGTCTCGCGCTTGTCCCATGGCTTGGAGCCGGACTTGACCAGCCGCTGGATGATGTTGGTGGCGGCGGATGCTGCCTTCGAGACCTCGACGCGCACCGGCGCGTGCAGGAATTTCTCGGTCAGCTTGGTGATTTCCGGCGGCATCGTTGCCGAGAAGAACAGCGTCTGCCTGGTGAACGGGATCATCTCGCAGATGCGCTCGATATCGGGGATGAAGCCCATGTCAAGCATGCGGTCCGCTTCGTCGATGACGAGGATCTCGACGCCGTTGAGCAACAGCTTGCCGCGCTCGCGGTGATCGAGCAGGCGGCCGGGCGTCGCGATCAGCACGTCGACGCCGCGCTCCAGCTTCTTGTTCTGTTCGTCGAATGAGACACCGCCGATCAAGAGCGCGATGTTGAGCTTGTGGTTTTTGCCGTAGCGGATGAAATTCTCTTCGACCTGCGCGGCGAGCTCGCGCGTCGGCTCCAGGATCAGCGTGCGCGGCATACGGGCGCGGGCCCGACCGTTTTCGAGGCGGGTCAGCATCGGCAGCACGAAGGAAGCCGTCTTGCCAGTGCCGGTCTGGGCGATGCCCAAAATGTCCTTGCCGAGCAAGGCGTGCGGGATCGCACCAGCCTGGATCGGCGTCGGCTGGATATAGCCGGCGTCGGTGACTGCGGAAAGGACCTTCGGCGACAGGCCGAGGTCTGCGAAGGTCAACGCTTCTTGAGCGGTCGTGGTGTCTGAGGACAAGTGTTGTTGTCTTTGGCTGGTTCGGGGAAGCGCAACGGCGTCTAATGGCGTCTGTCGCGGCAAGCGCCACGCGCCTGCAAGATTGGTATTGCAATTAGGAGCAAGCCCTCGATTTGTCAACAGAAACGGGCAGCAATGGCACGATTGTGAAGTTGTAACCTTAATCGGGATGCTTAATCGACCTGTCGGTCGCAGCGCCGGCTCAATAGCGGAACTGTTCGGCGAGAATACGCTCGTTCCAGGAATGATTGGGATCGAACAGCAACGTTGCTGTCGCCGTGGGTGATTCTCGCACCGTTACCGAGGTCACGGCCTTGACCTCGGTATGGTCAGCGGCGGCGTTCACCGGCCGCTTTTCCGGCTCGCGGATGTCGAAGCGCACGGTGGCCTTGTTGGAGAGCAGCGCGCCGCGCCATCGGCGCGGGCGAAACGGGCTGACTGGGGTCAGCGCCAGCAGCGGCGCGTCGAGCGGCAGGATCGGTCCGTGCGCCGAAAGATTGTAGGCGGTGGACCCGGCCGGGGTTGCGATCATGACGCCGTCGCAGTTCAGTTCCTCAAGCCGGACCTGTTCGTCGACGGTGATGCGGATCTTGGCCGTCTGGTACGATTGACGCCACAGCGCCACTTCGTTGATCGCCAGTGCCGAAATCGTTTCGCCTTCCGAGGTCACGGCCAGCATCTCCAGCGGGCGGATCGTTTCGGCGACAGCGGCTTCGAGACGCTCCGTCAGGCCACCGGAACGATACTCGTTCATCAGGAAGCCGATGGTGCCACGGTTCATCCCGTAGACCTTCTTGCCGGTCCCCATCGTGTCGCGCAGGGTCTGCAGCAGGAAGCCGTCACCCCCAAGGGCAACGACGATCCCGGCCTCCTCGACGGAAGACTGGCCATAGCGCGCCGACAGGCTTTCCAGCGCCGTCTTGGCGTCAGCGGTGTCGGACGAGACGAAGGCGATGCGGCTGGCGGCTTTGCTCATGGCTCCCCGATGACGACCGATTGGCAGCGGCAGGGCCGCGCCAGCGCCGGGGTAGCATGGGCGGGGTACGTCTGCAAAGGGAGCTGTCATCCCGGATGGCAACTCCATCCCGGATGGCAACTCCATCCCGGATGGTACGGCCATGCCGGTCGGCGGATGCGGACTTGCCGTTCGCGTATCATGTCAAAGGCTACGCGAATGTGATGGTTAAGACCGGCCTTAAAGTCTCGTAAAGCCGGATCGGTCATGTTAGCCGGCAGTGGATGGGTGGCGTGGGGGCTAGCCAGTTGAGGCCGACATATTGCCGGTAACACGCCTGATCATCGTCTTTCTGATGCTGGGAAGCTTCGCGCTGCTCTTTGCCGAACTGGTGCGCCAGTCCGAAGAGACGAGCTTCCGGCCGCAGCCCACGGCGTCGCGCTGTGGCGATGCAGCCGGAGCGCCATGCCCGCAAAGGGCGCTGTAGCCCTGAAATGTCCTGATCATCTTCGCGATGACGGGGAGCATTGGCGGCCGCTTCGGTGCGCGACATCGCGCGGCAGTTTCTCTCTTAAAAGCAGAGGCCGGTCGGCCGCCGCACATCCCGTCGTGAAGGCTCTCGCTTTCGATTGGTTCCGCCAGCGAATTGCGACCGCGGGCATTGCGTCCTCAACGGCGTGACGGCCCAGCGTCGCGGCCAAGGTTCTTCCTAGCTGCCCACTGGTCACCCGCATGCGCATCAATCGGCGAGTCATGGCCGCATCCGCGGAAAGATATTGACTGTATGTTTAGTAATAGTTACTCCTGAGGTCGAGAATTGAGTTGGACAGCCGGCGCCAGCCGGTGAATGGCCACCATGAAGAGGGGAATATCTCGACCGCGATGCGGCTTGCCGTTGCCGGCGCGCCGCATGCCGCGAGTGCGATGTCGACGGCCTTTCTCGTGCCGTCGATCGGCGTTGTCGCGGCCATCTTTTCGTCAGCAGGAAACGGACTTGGGGCCGTAACGCCGCCGGTCCCAACAATGGGAGCATGCAGCATGAACTGGAAACTGACCGCGACGGCCATCGGCCTGTCGCTGCTGACTGTCACGGGCGTGGCCCGTGCCGACGGCGAGCTCAACATCTACAATTGGGGCAACTACACCAGCCCCGACCTGATCAAGAAGTTCGAGGAGACCTACAAGGTCAAGGTCACCGTCACCGATTATGACTCCAACGATACCGCCTTGGCCAAGGTCCGGCAGGGCGCCTCCGGCTATGACATCGTCGTGCCCTCGGCGAGCGTCGTGCCGGTCTGGATCAGCGAAGGTCTGCTCTTGGAGACCGATCCCAACAAGATGGAAAACTTCAAGAACGTCGATCCCAGGTGGGTCGATGTTCCATTCGATCCAGGCCGCAAATATACCGTTCCATGGCAGTGGGGCACGACCGGCATTTCGGTGAACAAGTCGGTTTATGCCGGCGACCCGAACACATCGGCGATCTTCCTCGACCCACCCCCCGAACTCGTCGGCAAGATCAATGTTGTACCCGAAATGGGTGACATCATGTTCCTCGCCATTGCTTACGAGGGTGGCAAATATTGCAGCAGCGACATGCAGATGCTGAAAAAGGTGCACGACAAGCTGGTGGAGGCGAAGGCGAAATGGCTTTCGCTCGACTATGCGGCTGTCGATGGCCTGGGCAGGGGCGACATCGCCGCGGGCGTCAACTGGAACGGCATATCGCTGCGCGAGCGGCTTGAGAACGACAAAATCGTCTATGGCTATCCCAAGGAAGGCTATCCGATCTGGATGGACAATGTTGCTGTCCTCAAGGACGCCAAGAATGTCGACAACGCCAAGCTGTTCCAGAATTTCATCATGGATCCACAGAATGCGGCACTGATCTCAGCCTTTGCGCGTTATTCGAACGGCATCAAGGGCTCGGAAGCCTTCATGCCCGACGACATGAAGACCGCGCCGGAAGTGAACATCCCCGCTGAGTTTGCCGCCAAGGGCCAGTTCATGCAGGCCTGCCCGCCGGATGTGCAGGCGCTCTACACGAAGATCTGGACCGACCTGCAGAAATGACCTGACCCGCGTTCTCCGCGCCGCTGCACGCGGCGCGGTCATCTCCCGTCCATGCCAAACGCGATGCGCAGATCGCAGGAGACTTCCATGACCGATCTCGACCTTTGCTACATGCCGGCCAGCGAGGCGCTGCGGCTGTTCAAGGCGAAGAAGCTTTCGCCCGTCGAACTGATGCAGGCCACCATCCGCCGCGCCGAGGCAACCAAGCCGACGATCAACTGCTTCACCTTCACGCATTTCGACGAGGCGATGGATCTGGCTGGGAAGGCCGAGGCGAAATACGCCAGGGGCGCCCGGACCGGGGCGCTCGAGGGGCTGCCGATCGGCATCAAGGACGAGAGCTACATCAAGGGCAAGCCGACCTCGCACGGCTCGCTGCTGTCCGGGGATGCCATCGGTGGCCATACCTCGACGATGAACGAGCGCATCATTAAGGCCGGAGGCATTGTCCATGCCCGCACGGCGACGCCTGAATTCAGCTGCGCCGGCTATACCTGGTCGAAACGCTGGGGCGTGACGCGCAATCCGTGGAACCCGGATTTCACACCCGGCGGTTCGTCGGGTGGTGCCGCGGCAACGCTGGCGTCCGGCACGTCGTCGATCGCCACCGGTTCGGACATTGCCGGGTCGATCCGCATTCCCGCGTCGGCCTGCGGTCTGGTCGGCTTCAAGCCGCCTTACGGGCGCAATCCGGACGAGCCGCCGTTTAACCTCGATTTCTACTGCCACACCGGACCTTTGGCACGAAACGTCGGGGATGCGATCCTGCTGCAGAACGTGATGGCCGGGCCAAGCCCGCTCGACATCGCCACGCTGCGCCCCAAACTGCGCCTGCCCAGCGACTACAAGCCGATCAAGGGCTGGAAGATTGCTTTCTCGATGGACCTCGGTTCTTTCGAAGTGGACGCCGATGTGCGCAAGAACACGCTTGCCGCCTGCGAGGTGTTCCGCTCGCTCGGCGCCACGGTCGAGGAAGTCGATCTGGGCTGGGGCGACGACGTGCTCAGGGCGGGCATGGCCTATCTGGAGCATCTGTTCGGCGCCTCGCTGTCGCAGCTGCTCAAGAAGCACGGCAAGGACATGACGAGCTATGCCAGGCAGTTCGCCGAGGACGGGCAAAGGTCGAGGGCGACGGACTTTGTCGGAACACTGGAAGTGGCGGCCAGGATGTACCAGACGCTGGGGCCGCTGCTGGAGACCTATGATGTGCTGGTCTGCCCGACCAATGCGCTTCCCTCCGTGCCGGCGGAGTTCGATCAGACCACGGGTACGGTCGAGATCAACGGCAAGCAGGTGAACCCGTCATTGGGATGGGTGATGACGACGCCGTTCAACATGATGAGCCGTTGTCCGGTCCTGTCCATCCCTTCGGGCCGGGCGGCAAGCGGCGTGCCGACAGGCATCCAGATCGTCGGCCGCACCTATTGCGATGCCGATGTTTTCCGGGCGGCCATGGCCTATGAGACGGCCAAGGGGCAGTGGTACACAAACGCCGAAACGCGTCCGTCGCTATAGCAGGGCGCTGCGGCCCTTGCCGCACCGGTGCTTGATCCGCGGTCTCGGTTGTGGTGAGCCGGCGCCGGACATCTCGAATAGACGGATCCGTGGCGGCGCCGGTGATCGCCGCCAGAAGGTCCGAAAGGAACTGGACGAAGATGGCGCAACAAAAGGCCGCGGCGGCAAAACGCAAAGGCGCAATGGCGAAGAATGGAAGTGCGGCAAACGATGCCGCGCCGCCCAAGGACCGTCGGCGCGAGCGCGGCGAAGCCAGCGTGCAGCGGATCATCGACGCCACCATCGAGCTCATCGCGGAGGAGGGGCTGGCAAGCGTCACCATGCAGCGCATCGCCGAACATGTCGGCTCGTCCAATGCCCTGGTCGTCTTCCATTTTCGCAGCAAGGAGAACCTGTTTCGCGCCGTCCTGCAGTATCTCAGCGATCGCTATGACGAGCTGTGGGTGACGTTGGTGCGGGCGCCCGGCCTGTCTCCGGTTGAGCGGGCCCTGGGCGCGGTCGATTGCGCGCAACGTTTCGCCCGCCAGCACCCGAAATGGGTTTCGGTCTTTGTCGTGTTCTCCAGCGACCGCAAGAGCATGCAGATCTACAACGAGATCGGCCTTCCGAGCGATCTCGCCTACACCGCCGAGGCGCGCGAGCTGCTGATCGAGATTTCGCGCAGCGGCGGTTATACCGGCGTCGACATCGACACGCTGTCGGAGAGCCTGAATTATCTGGTTCATGGCGCCTGGTATTGGGATCATCTCAATCCGTCCAGCCGTGACACCAACGTGCTGCGCAAGACCATGCTGCTTCTGCTGCATCAGGCGTTCCCGCGGCATTTCGAACTGATGCGCTAGCCGCTTTCAGGGCTGCCGCAGATGGCAGCCGGCCTGCCGCTTCTGCGCCAGATACTCGTCGACAAGCTGGCGGTAGCGCACCTTGCCGAAGCTGGGGAAATGGCCGCCATGCACGACCGAGACATCGAGGTCGCGCATACGCAGCAGCGTGGCGACATAGTCTTCGACAACCGAGTGGTAGACATCGTCGATCAGCGGGCCGTCATAGATAATGTCGCCGGATAACAGGATGCCCGTCCTGTTTTCGTAGAGCGCGATGCCGCCGGGCGAATGGCCGGGCGTGTGGATCACCTCGAAGGCCCGGTCGCCGAGATCGACGATATCGCCATGGTTGAGCAAACGGCCGGCCGGTGCGGGCAAAATGCCGTAGCGCGCCGTGTCCCAGCCTTGCGGCATGCGATCGAACATCTCGTCGGTCGCATAGGTGCCGGCGGCGGTCCATTCGTTGCGCGGATCGGCGAGGATGTCGGCCTCGGCCGCGTGCACGCAGCGGTCGGGAAATTCGTGGTGGCAGCCGATATGGTCGAAATGCGTGTGGCTGGCGACGCAAATCAGCTTGCGCTCGCTCACCAGCGGCACGTGACGCCGGAGGCTGAAATGGCCGAGGCCGGTGTCGAAGAGAAGGTCGCGGTCGCGACCGCGCACATGCCACATGTTGCAGCGGAAGAACGGTTTTATCCATGGCTCGTGGATCAAGGTCACGCCATCGCTCATGCGGATGGTCTCGTACCAGTCTGGTGCCTCGATGACTGCGAGCGTGCCCATTTCAATCCGTCAGCAGAATGATCTGGTCGGTATCGCACGAAACGGCAACTGTGTCGCCCGGCCGGGCGGTGGCTGTCGCGGGCAGCCTGGCGATGAAGTGAAGCGAGGGGTCTTCGACGGAGACGGCAAGCACGCGCTTGAAGCTGCCCTGGAAGACGACGTCGCTCACCTCGGCCGTGCCGAGCTTTACACTGCCAGCGGCCGCGCCGAGGGCAAGATGTTCCGGCCGTATGGCCAGCGCAACGGCGGAACCCACCGGCAAGGCGCCGGGCAGCGAGATCGGCCCGACGGGCGTGGCGACGGTGCTTGTCCTTTCCTTCGCCTCCGTGACCGTGCCGGGGAGGATCGTGCTTTCGCCCATGAAGGTGGCGGAAAAGCGCGTCGCCGGCCGTGCATAGACGCGCTCGGGCGGACCTTCGTCCTCGATGCGCCCGTCATTCATCACCACGCAATGGTCGGCCAGCGCCATCGCTTCTTCCTGGTCGTGGGTGACGTGGATGAAGGCGGTGCCGACGCGCTTCTGGATTGCTTTCAACTCGTCCTGCATCTGCCGGCGTAATTTGAGATCGAGCGCGCCGAGCGGCTCGTCGAGCAGAAGCACCGCCGGCTCGATCACCAGCGCCCGCGCCAGAGCCACGCGCTGCCGCTGGCCGCCGGAGAGCTGATGCGGCTTCTTGTCGAAGGCGGCGGCCAATCCGACCAGCGCCAGCGCCTCGCGCGCCTTTGCCGCCCGCGTCGTGCCGTCGACACCCTGCATGCGCAGGCCGAAGCCGACATTGCTGCCGACACTCATATGCGGAAACAGCGCATAGTCCTGGAACACCGTCGTCGTCGGGCGCTTGGCCGGCGGTACCGAAGTGCAGTCCTCGCCACGGATGAACACCTTGCCTTCGCTGGGGGTGACGAAGCCGCCCAGGATGGACAGCAGCGTCGTCTTGCCGGAGCCTGAGGGCCCAAGCAGGATCGTGTAGCTGCCGGGCTCGATCTGCAGCGAAACGTCCTTCAGCACCGTATGCTGGCCGAAGCGATGCGAGACGGAGCGAATATCGACCAAAGGCGCAGTCATGCCTTTCTCCTGCGCAGCAATGTCAATTCGAACAGCACGACCAGCACGATGGAAACGGCGAAAACCAGCGAGCCGACGGCGTTGGTCTTCGGGTTGAGGCCGGAACGCAAGAGGTTCCAGATTTCGACCGGCAGCGTGGTGTCGAAGCGGGTGAGCAGGAAGGAGATCACGAACTCGTCCCAGGAGAAGGTCATCGACAGGAAGAAGCTGGCGAAGATGGCAGGTGCCATGACCGGCACGGTGATCAGCAGCAGCACCTTCCGTTCCGGCGCGCCGAGGTCGCGCGCGGCGCGTTCGATGTTGATCTGGTGATCGCCCATCTGGCTGTAGATGATGGCGAAGCACAGCGGCAGGTTGATCACGACATGGCCGATGCCGGCGGCAAGCAAGGATTTCGGTACACCGGCCCAGTTGAACAGCACCAGCAGCCCCATGCCGATGATGAGATAGCTGACCGTCAGCGGCAGCGTGATCAGCCCGCGCAACAGGCCGGAGCCCGGCAGGACGAAACGGGCAAAGCCCCAAGCGGAGAGGAAGCCGAGCGTGACGGCGGCGAGCGAGGAGATGGACGCCACCAGCAGCGAATTGACCAGCGCCGAGGTCAGCCGCGTGTCCGAAAGAACCGCATCGTACCAGCGCAGCGATGGCCCGGTGAAGGGCGGGATCGGGAACGACGTCGCCTGCAGAGAAAACAGCACCAGCACGACCACCGGCAGGAAGATAAAGCCGTAGACGGCGATCGCGTAAAGCCACGAGGCGATGCGGACGATCCTGCGCATCTCAGGCCCGCTCGATCTTCAGCCAGCGGGCGCAGGCGAGGTAGGCGATGGTGACCACCGCCATCAGGATGATCGACAGCGCCGAGGCCAGCGGAAAGTCGCCGCGCCGGCCGATCTGCATCATCACCAACTGCGGCATCAGCAGCTCGTTGTTGCCGCCCAGGATCTGCGGCGTGATGTAGTCGCCGATGCACAGCACGAAGGTGAGGAAGGCGCCGACCATGATGCCTGGTAAGGTCAGCGGCAGCACGACATGCAGAAAGGTGCGCACCGGCCCGGCGCCGAGATCGGCGGCGGCTTTGCGATAGCTCGGACTGAGCTGCTTGAGGTTGGCAAAGATGGTCAGCGTCAACAGCATGACGAAGAAGTGCACGAAGCCGGTGACGGTGGCGAAACGCGTGTTGGCGAGTTGCAGCGGCTCGCTGATCAGGCCAGAGCCGGTCAGCGCCCGGTTGACGACGCCGTTCTGCGCCAGCACCAGCAGCCAGGAGTAGGATCGCACGACATAGGAGGTCCAGAACGGTAGCACCGCCAGCATCAGCGCCAGCCGCTGCCAGCGCTCCGGCACCTGTTCGGCGAGGATCCAGGCAAAGGGGTAGGCGAGCAGCACCGAAATCACCGTGACGATTACGGTCACCTGCAGCGAGTTCACCATCGCCCGCCAGTAGGACGGGTTGGTGAAGAACTGGCTGTAATTGGACAGCGTGAAGCCGCCGCCCTCATGCGCCGTCAGGCTGGAAAACCCCATGGCGATGAAGGGCAGCACGAAGAACAGCAACGTCCAGCCGAGCGCCGGCGTGACCAGCGCCCAGGGCAGGGCATGGCCCGCCCGGGGCAGAGCAGAACTCGCCCGGGGTAGGGCGTTTCCCTCCTTGGCCGACGTGCTCATGAGCGGGATCTGCTCATTTTGCCTGCAGCATTTCGGTCCACATGTCCTGCATCTTCTTGTCGAGATCGGCATTCGGCGCCGGATAGGCCTGGGCGCGGGCAAGGAAGCCCGGCTGTTCGTCGAAGCGCAAAATCTTCTTCTGGTCGTCGGTCAGCGCTGCCTTGGTGTTGGCCGGCATGCCCCAGTAGCAGGAGGAGGTGGCAAGGCGCGCCTGGCCCTCCGGGCCCATAATGTACTGGATGAACTTCAGCGCCATGTCCTTGTTCTTGGAATCCTTGAACATGGCCAGCGACTGCGACCACAGCACCGCACCCTCCTTGGGGATGGAGAAGTCGAGCGCCGGGTTTTCCTTGGCCAGTCCCGCCGTCACCCATTCGCCGCCGCCGACCAGTATGTCGACCTCGCCGGTCGCCAGCGCCGTCTGGCTGGCGGTCACTTCGCCGACCAGCTTGGCGTTCGCTTTCATCTTGAGAAGCTCGTCCTTGAGGGCGGGCAGGTCGGCTTCGGTGAGCTCGGCCGTCTTCTTGCCGATGGCGAGTGCGGCCATGCCGATGACCGGCAGATAGTAGTCGTAGATGGCGACCTTGCCCTTGTACTTGTCGCCGGTGAGTGCCGCCATCGACTGCATGTCGGCGGGGTCGACCTTGGTCTTGTTGTAGCCGATCGTGTTGTAGCCGAACTTTTCGGTGATGCCGTAGCGTTTGCCGCCGACGACGGTGGAGCCGTCCATCTTCACCTGCGGAAACAGATCGGCCAGCGGCAGTTTGTCTTCCGGCAATGGCTCGAACAGGCCCTTCTCGACGCCGCGCGGCACGTCGATGCTGTCGATCACCATCACGTCCCAGTCGCCGGGCTGAGACTGTTCGACGATGGCCAGGCCAGCGCCGGTGCCCTCGAACTCCTTGACGTTGACCTTGACGCCATTGGCCTCCTCGAACGGCTGCAGCAAGGCCGGATCGGCATGATCGCACCAGATCAGCGCGTTGAGATCGGCGGCCTGCGCGCCCGTCGAAAGCAGCAGCGCCGCGGCTGCGGCAGCTGTGCGCAAACGGGTCTTCAGGATAGAAAGAGGATTGCTAGCTGTGTGTGACATCGAGTGTTCTCCCTTGCCTTTGTGGCTTCTTGCAAAAAATTGAACCAATTCTAAAATTGAGTCAATTCTGTTTTTATGGCAAGAGGCTGACATGAGCGGATTGCGGGCAAGGCAAAAGGCAGACCGGCACCGACGCATCATCGAGGCGGCCGCGGAATTGTTTCGCGAGGCCGGCTATGAAGGCGCCAAGATCGAGGCGATCGCCGCCCAGGCCGAGGTCTCGGTCGGCACCATCTACAATTACTATGAAAACAAGGGCGACATCCTCGGCGCCATCGTCTCGCTGGAGATTAACGAGGTGCTCAATGCCGGGCAGGGCGTCGTCGCCAGGCCGCCGGCCAATGTCGGCGATGCGCTGGACACGCTGATCGGCATCTATATCGAGCACTCGCTGCACTACCTCAGCAAGGAGATGTGGCGGCAGGCGATGGCGATCTCGACGCAACTGCCCGACAGCCCGTTCGGCCAGGCTTACTCTGCGCTCGACCGGGCTCTAACCGGACAGATCCGCGCCCTGATCGTCCGCCTGCAAGCGCTCGGCCTTGTGCGGCAGGACATAGACGGAGCGGCGCTCGGCGAACTGATCTTCAACAATATGAACATGATGTTCATCGAATTCGTGAAGCGCGACGCGGCCAAGATACCGGAGCTGCGCGCGGCGATCCGGAGGCAGAATAGGATATTGGTGGCGGCGATTGGGGTTTGAGGGAGTCAGGAGCAGACAGGAGAAATCGTCCGCTCGGCAAGTTGCCATTTCACACGAAGGCTCGCCTCTTGAGTTGAATTTGAAATCTGATACAACTTAGAGGGGCATTAATAGGGGGAGGGGTAAATGGCGGCGTTTTCCATCTGGCATTGGGCGATCGTGCTGCTGTTGATCGGCGTGCCTGTTTTCTTTGCTGTTCGATCAGCCACGAAGCCGTCACAGAATCCTGCGGCTCTTGTAGGCATCGGCGGCTGGCTGATGCTGCTGGCGATCGGCCAGACCTTGTCGCCATTGCGCACGCTTGCCGACTTCGCCAATTCGGCCGACGGCTACCAGCAACTCATGACGCTCCCGAATGGCCCTCTGGCGGTGTATGGCGAACTTGCTCTCAATCTGGCATTTCTGGCGCTTCAGCTGGTTGTGCTCGTTTCGATGCTGCGGCGAAGCCACCGCTTTCCGCAATTGTTTCTGCTCCAGTGGCTGGCGATCCCTGTCGTTTTCATCCTGGACACGATCTGGGTTGCGTCAGTTCTGGGCGTTCCGGTGAGCCTGGTGCTCGCAGGCGATGCGCTGGTGGCCCCCATAGCCTCGTTTGTGGGAACCGGTATCTGGGCTGCTTACGTCCACAAGTCGGTCAGGGTAAGAAACACGTTCACCAGGGTTGGGGCATCCACCCAGGTCGCGAGCGCCTCGTAGAATACAGCAAACTTGGAATATTCGGAGCATCACGGGCTAGGCGAACTGATCTCCAACAACATGAACATGATGTCATCGAGTTCGTGAAGGACGACGCAACGAAGATACCGGAGCTACGCGCGGCGATCCGGAGGCAGAACCGGATTCTGATGGCGGCGATTGGGGTGTGACCTCGCGCACCACTATGTCGTCGTCGAACCTTGAGCGGCCAGATCCCGAGCCGGCCGACCGCAACCGTCCTCCGTGACGGCTGCGAGCTTTTGGGAGGTCTTTATTTCGGCCTCGTTTATACGTGCTGCCCGCGCTCTCGCCTGAAGATCAGCCAGGCGCGCCACAAGGGCTTGCAACGTCTCGACTTCAGGGCTCATCATTTTATTTGTCCGATTCAGGGGCGATTTGACGAGCTCAACCCGCCGCCATCCCTGCCGGCGGGCGTGTCGGTTCGATGGTTCAGTCGTAGACTTTCACAATCTTGCGTGTGCTCGGGTCCACCAAAACCGTTCGGTTGTCGACCACAGTATAGCGGTATTTGACGTTGGGAACCTCGTGGAGTTCGACCGTGTCTGGCAGAGCCGTGCCGACATTCAACTCCACCCCTGGAAGCTTCACAGAAGCCAAGGGTTGCTTCTTCACGTATTCGCGCACGACGGTGTCCTGTTCCGGTGTGATAACCACATCCTGTGCCGCAACCGCGCCGACGCTGGCCAACAGCAACAGCGCCGCAGCGGCGCTGCTTAGGTGCATCCTCATTGTTTTTCTCCTCTTGTAACCTAGCGGCAGCACGATCGGCTGCGCGCCAGCCACCGAACACGTCGCCAGGCCAAACGTTCCTGATACGGGCTTCTGTCTGAATCCGCGCAAGACCAAAGTCTGATTGGAAAACGCAATGGTCTTACCCGTTGGGAGTAGGCGGAACGGCTTAGGCCTAAAGGTTGTTGTCTCTCAAAATTCGGAGAGAGACAGTGGAAAAAAGTGTCGGCCAGGCGCGATGGTTGCTCGCACCGATTTTCGCAACAGCCATCACCTTCCTGGTGATGGGAATAGTCCTTGGCTGATATGGCGTGGATCGGCGCAGCTACGTCCCTTCCTGCGCTGATAGGACCCGTGAGCCGCTTCGGCGGCTGCGGGTCCTGTATTTCACCATGCGCTGAGCCTGCTCATTCGGCAGCCTAGGCGCCTTCTTAGCTCATGCACCTTGGGAGGTTTATTATGGATCGGCGATCCTTCTTGACTGCAATGTTTGGTGTTGCCGGGGCAGCGGCCCTTGCAAGCGCTGTCCGGCCAACTGACGCAATGGCGGGTGTTCCAGGAGCCGGGCGCGGCATCCTCGATGAACTTGAGACGCCACAAACAGAGGCCTTTGACGAAGATGCACAGGCAGAAGTGCAGCAAGTCTACCATCGGGACTGGCACCACCGTCCCCACCGCCGCCGGCGGGGCTGGAGACGGGTCTGCCGCAGTTACTGGCGGCATGGCCGCCGTCGCGTCCGGTGCTATCGCCGACGTGGTCCTTCGGTCGTCCTTCGATTTTAACTAGTTTTCCGCCTTGGCCCGTTCCGGCTCACGCGCCGAGAGCGGGCCGGTTAGATTCTTTTTGGTGAACGATAACAATGACATTGCTCCAAAGATCGAATGAGAGTGGCAGCGCAAACCAACCGGGGAATGACAACGATGATCATGCGCCCTGGTTTGTGGACGCCGTCTCCTTGCCGGAAGAGGAAAACATCGCCGACCTTGTCAGGCGAACAGAGCGCATGGCCATTTTGGTGGTTCTTGGAATGGGCGGCTGGTTGATGTTAGTCCCGGCGATTTACCTTGTACTGACCCACGGGATATGAGCGACGACTGTTTCGGTATCGCGGCACCCCGTCATTTCAGCAGAAGCTAACGCAACATCCGTGCGCGTCCAAAGTTGGATTTCAGGAAGCATCGCATCGCGGCTCCCGCAGCCCGTTTCGTGTCATCGGCAATTGGGGGGACGGGCTGTTTTGCTGGCGCGGGGCGCAGGTGTCTGGAAGCACTCTATTGTAGTGGTCTACGTCCGGCATGCTTAGGGGGCGCTATAATCCAAATAGCCGAACGTAATCGGCTTCTGGCTTGCCGTAGGTGCCATTTGCGCGGCCCGCAAGGCCGCTACGGTCCCTGATATGCACTTCGCCACGTCGAGAATAGATGAGACCACGTCCTTCCAGCACTTGCAGCCCAACTGTAACCCCTGGCCGTCTTGCTCCAAGCATGACGGCGAGAAACTCATGGGTGACCGCAAGGCGTTCGCCGTGGACCCGATCGTCACACATTAGAACCATCGCGCCAAACGCTGCCCCATAACGGGTCAAAAAGTTTGGCATCTAAATTGCTCTGACAGGTATGGGGTGGGCGAGAGCCCGTCGCTTCGCAAATGGAGCGGCGGGTCTACTCTACCAGCGACTGTCGAATGGCCACGGCAGCAGAATGTACCCGCTTTTCAGCAGAAGCTGACGGAACAACCGTGCGCGCACAAAGTTGGATTGCAGGAAGCACCGCATGCCGGCTTCTGCAGCCCGTTTCGTGTCACCGGCAATGTGGGCGGGACGGGCTGTTTTGCGTTGGTGACTACTTGTGGGTGATCCAATCCAACAAGCCAACATCGATCTGCTCGCACCCGACATATTCGCGGACCAGGCTCTCAGCCAAATCGCGCCATTGACATTCAGGCACGCTCATATCCCTGACCAGGGCTCGAAATGCAGAGCGAAGAATATCAGCATCGAAGGCGGAGACGGAAGCAGGAGTCGGGTCCGGATCTTCCCAACCTCGGGCCATGTCATCGCGGTGACGTTGGCGGAGGCGCTTGAGCAGTTCGCGCGAGGCCTCGATTGCGCGCCGGGAGTGATCCATATCACGGCGAAATGAGGCAGTTCCGGCCAGGGAATGGTGCCGCAACCGAAAGCTGGTTTCTATAGCCGCACGTGCGACTTCCATATGCGTTTCAACCATCGCGGCCTCCCTTCCTCGCAAGGATTTATTTACTCTCTTCTCACGCGTGACCCAAGAAGGATTCAACGTACGGTTTGATACGCAAGGGCCGGGCGCAGATGGGCGCGGATCGCGGCGGCGGCGTCTCTAACGAGCATTCGGACGTGAGCAAGCTGTTCAAGCAAGACGTGCATTCGCGCTCGCTCATGATATCCGCTTTACCAAGCTCAACGGGATATTACGGGCGTGAAGCCTGTAACTGCCGAGGTCACCCGTTGGAAGTTGATGGGCCTGGGGGCCTTGGGCGTCACTGGCATGGCTGCGGCGGCGCCGGCCTCGCATGTCACAGCCTATTGGGCCGATATCTGGCGCGTGCTGCGGGGCGAGTGATTGATATCACGCGGCAGGGGCCAATGCCTCATCTATTTGCCGTGCGGCTCCAACCTTTGGCGGTCGGCCTCAGCGGCATGCCAATCTCGGTCAATCGAACCTTCTGCTGCCTTGTGGAAATATTGAGAGCACACGAGCCAGCCTTTAAGCGGTCGAAGCAACAATATGCATGCCCCGATGGTCAGGGGCAGGCTTGTGAGAATGTGTATCCAGAAAGGTGGCTCGAACCGCAACTGAAGCCAAAGAGCAAAGGCAAGGGCCGGGAATGCAACTATCGACATTGAGAAAAATGCAGGCCCATCAGCCGGGTCGGCAAAGGAAAAATCGAGCCCGCAGACATCACAACGTGGAGCAAGCTTCAGGTAACCTGCGAACAGGTGTCCCTGCTGACATCGTGGGCACTGGCCCTTGAAACCGGTCAGGATCGGGTTTGTGGTTTCGTTGTAGTCAGTCATGACCGGCAACGCGGCGGACTCGGCAATAGTTCCGGTCCGCTGTGGATGGGCGCCCTTAGCGCGATGTCATCCAGGACAGGAGGCGGGAGCTCGACGAGCTGCCAATGCGGGTTGGAAAAAGCGGCAGCGTGCCCGCAGCCGGTCGAGGCACCCAAGCCTCGGCCGGTCCGCCTCTGCCCGGAAGTGGGGGCGGCCCCACTGAAACTCCGATTTTTGCAGGTCAAGGGAACCTGGTTCTGAAAATGAAGTTTGGTTGCTAGCTTGGCTTAGCCCCCCGCCAAGTGGTCTCGAGGCTGGGCTCGTCATTGCTGATCAGTGACGGCCCTTCGCGTTGACGCTGCTACGCCAACCCTCTGCCAATGACGCAACCGCGAAGGCCTTGTTTGGGTCCGACTAAAGCCCGATGCCGAGGCGCAAAGGTCTGACCCCTGAAACAACACAGCCTTTTCGACATTGGGAACGTGGCCGTCGATCATCGTCCCTTCATCGCCGGTTCGTTGATTACCCGCCACGGCTCGCTTGGCGTGGCGGGTAATCATTCACGGAGAGCGCATGCAGCTTGGCCAGATCATTGCGAACGCATTTGCAGCGGGGTTGGTCGCCGTCCTGATAGCAGTCGCGTTCCTGATCTTCGGAAAGCCGCTCTGGCCTGAACGAAACGTCCGGATGGTAATCATCCCGCCCGTCCATCGAATGACGACCACCGCCATTCACAATACGGGACCCGACCTGCCAACCAAGTTTGATTTGAACATTGTGCGGCCGAGACCGCTTACCAATGAAGGGACATGAGGGCTGCCCGATGATTTAGGGGTTCTTAGCGGCAGCGCGCCCCGCGCTGCTGGTCGAAGAAAGGGCAACCTTGGTCGGACCCGCATCGGTACTCACCCAAGTGGTCCGGGCCTACTTGATGGAACATCAGGTAATGCTAATGGTTATGGCTTGGCAGGGACCGCCCTCCCGGCACGTCCTCCTTGGACACGCCCGCTGCTGCCGTGAATGGGGCAGCGGGTGGCAGTTCAGAACCGATCCTCAACCACCTCGCTGAACGGCATCACGAGCACCGTTCTGCCGCTCTCGTCCGTGACTTCGAAGCTGCAGTCGAACCAACTGCGCATCGTGTCCATGCGAGTGTTGAAAACGAGATCACGCGCGTTCGCCAATGCATGGCCGTGCACGGCGCTGTCATCGGCCAGTTCGTCGCCCTCGTGGTCGGGGATTAGCCTTCCCCGGCAGCGCACGTTCATGAAGTAGCGCAAGTGCCCCTCTCATTGCTCTCGCTTGATGGGGAACTGGAACACGTTCGAGTATTCCCTCTCGGCATAACCATAGGCCTGTCCTGCGATCGATTCCAGCTTGGCGCGATCCTTCAGCAGGATCTGACCACGCGTGTTCTTGATCGCACCGACGCCCTCCAGCATCTGCACCGCAAGGGTCACACCGGGGCGACGCGCGCCCAGCATGATGCTCATGAACTCATGAGTTACAGGCATGTCGTCCTGTTCCAGCCGATCATGGGTCATAAGCAGCCAGCGCGCCAGCCGCTCCTCGATGGAGTAGCCAGCATTGGCATACGCGGTCTGACTGACTTGCACGATGAAGGTATGCACGAAGCGAAGAAGAAGCTCGCGCAGCGTGGGGCTGTGGTCCATCGCCGCCTGCAACTCGGCCGCCCCAATACGAAATGCTTCACCCGCAGCCTGAACCATGCAGGTGTGAGGCGTGCGGTCGACGCCGAGCACGACAGAAATTCCCGCGAGGCCCTCTGATCCGACCATGCCTACCTCAAACCGTCCTTCCTCGGTGTCGGCGACAATCGAGGCAATCCCTCGTTCCGGGAAGGTTACATGCGTGATCTGCTGCTCCGCTTTGAACAAGTGTTCGCGGACCCCCAACGTGACCGGTTCGAGATGCGGCGCGATGAGCGCGAAGTCATCTGGCGACAAAGACGTCAGTAGCCGATTACGGATGTGCGGTTGATGAAGCTGAGCCACGCTCTCGCCTCCCAGTTTGGGGCAAGAGCACCGCATCTCAGCTATCTCTCAGTCGCCTGCGCCCAAAAAGTTAGCAGGCGATGGAGATTTATCCTCCTGAAACCGATCAGAGGCTACATTTAAACGTCAAACCAGCCGTTGGGTACGATTCGTACAATGGCTCCGTTGCTATGTTGCGGGCGGGAAGAGACACGGCGCGCTGGCCTCTTCAAACCGTAAGAACTTTTTGTCGTCGGGTGAAGAACGCACATGAGACCGGATTGCGGCGGCGTCTCTGACTTCCATGCGAACATGAGCAATATCGTCGAGCAGCGCACGCATTCGGGTTCTCTCATGCGCAAGGCTGGCGCGCAGGGCACGTGCTAGCTCCAGGTCATTCAGCACGGTGTCAATGGCGTTCATAGGCGGGTCAAAAGCGAGGCGTAGGTTGGTTTCATACCAAGCCATATCACATCCAAGTTACCCTTTAGATGGAACTAAAGTTCTGTCCCGCCGTTGCTTTGGCCGACGTAGGGGGCCTCATGAGCGACATTGCTATTCTGGTCGTCGAAGACGAACCCCTGATCCTGCTCGACCTTGAAACAGCTTTGCAGGAAGCTGGCTTTCTCGTCGTAGGAGTGCCGAATGCCGAAGCCGCCGTGGAGGCGTTTGATGAGGATCCAAGCAAGTTCGCCGGCCTCCTTACGGACATTCGCCTCGGCTCAGGAGAATCTGGGTGGGAAATAGCCAGGCATGTAAGGCGAGGCAACTCAAGCCTACCTGTGGTCTACATCAGCGGCGATAGTGCGGATTTGTGGGGGTCTGAAGGCGTCCCAGACAGCGTGATGATCGTCAAGCCATTCTTCCTCCCCAGATTATTACGGCGCTGTCGACACTGCTCAATCAGCAACACCCAACAGCAGCGAACGGAGGCGACCCCTCTCATTAGAGCAAGTCCGCGTATTGGAAGGCGAACACTGCTTCAGTGGGCGGATCACTATGTGCACCTACTTCGAAAGCCCCATAGCCCACCCCAGAGACAAGGCTAACGCGAACCCAATACAAACAGCCGCCAAGATCCACATTGTTGCTATCTCCGCTCGTTATGCGGGTAACAATGCAGAAAGCGATCAATGGTTGCACGCGGACGCGCGGCGCTGCCATTCGCACTGTGCTGGTGCCCCCGGACGGAATCGAACCGCCGACCTTCGGTTTACAAAACCGCTGCTCTACCAGCTGAGCTACAAGGGCACGGCGCTCCGGTTAGCATATTTGTTGCGCCAGTAAAGACAAAACTCCATTTTTTCCCGGCATGTCCCATGCGCTGTCGGGGCAGGGCATCCTGAAAAGCCCTAGATTGCTTCCTACATCTAGGGAAGGTGCAATCGCTTTGCGCAGAGGTGTCGCATGATCAGATTAGTCATCATTCTCCCGATCATCTTCGTGGCCTGGATGCTGCTGGTGAAGATCATCAGCGATGTGAAGAAGGCCAATGTCGACTGGACCGGCGTCACCACCATCATCGGCTTCATCGCGCTGGCCTTCTGGCTGCGCCATGTCACGGGGATGGGGTGAGGAAATAGGGGAATAG